>NZ_JBEUKS010000010.1:0-372829 GCF_042510965.1 Streptacidiphilus jeojiensis | reverse complement strand
GTTTCGGTGGTCATAGCGTGAGGGAAACGCCCGGTAACATCCCGAACCCGGAAGCTAAGCCTCACAGCGCCGATGGTACTGCAGGGGGGACCCTGTGGGAGAGTAGGACGCCGCCGAACAACCATTAACAGGAAGCCCCCTGACCACCGGTCAGGGGGCTTCTCTGCATTCCCCGCCAGTGCGGTGGGGGAGGCCGGCCGCCGCAGGTGGGGCGGCTGCTGTGGGTGGCTTACATGGCGCCACCGTTGCCGCCCGCCCCCGTCCGTGGCTTGTTGCTGTTGCTCGGCTTCGCCTCGCGGGCCAACTACAGCGGGGGAGCGGGGCCGGTGCCGGGCGCCGTTGCCGGGTGCGGGCGTGCAGAAACGGTTCTGCGGCCGGGCCTCGCGCGAACCGGGGTCGATTCTCGTACGTCGGGTCACTCGTGGTACGCCAGGACCGGGTCAAATGGGGCATTACGGCATGATCAAGTGACACCTTGTCCCGAAAGTGACCCCGGTTCAGTCCAAGGCCCGCTCGCACCTCGGCAGGAACGGTTCTGCACCGCCCCGCACCCACCCGCCGCCCGGCAACGGACCCCAACCCGCCCCCGGCTCCTCGTAGTTGGCCGCGAGCGGAGCGAGCCACCTTAGCCACCAACGCACCAACGCGCCCCATGGAAGTGATGGCGGATCACCGGGAGCGAACACGCACCGGCAACCCGGCCACAAGACGGGGGCTCGGCAGCAAAACAGACCCCGCACCACCTCCGACCTGCCCCGACCTGCCGCCGATGCCGCGCGCTCAGTGGTCCCGCCGAAAGGTGTTCGAGTCAGCTGCGCCAAGTAGGTTGCAAGATCCGAGCGGGGCCGCGAATGTGTCGGTAACTGTGTTCAACGGCACCATACTTGGAGGCGAATCAGACAATGACCGACCAGGGCTCAGCCCCATCCTCGACCTCGGAATCCACCTCGACCGAGAGTCCGGCAGCACCGCTGCCGGGTGTCTACCGGGTCGACCCGGATCAGACCGTGATCCGGTTCCGAGCTCGTTCCATGTTCGGCCTGGTTCCGGTGAGCGGTACGTTCACGGTGGGGCAGGGGGAGTTCACTGTTGCCGAGGACGTCGCGGCATCGACGATCGACGTAACCGTGCTGGCGGAGAGCTTCGCGAGCGGTAACGCCAAGCGGGATGAGCACATCCGCTCCGCCGACTACCTGGAGGCGGCCGCGCACCACGACATCGTGTTCCGAAGCGCGAGCATCCAGCAGGGGAGCGCGACCACTGCCCCCGGTGAGCTCACCGTTCGTGGCGTGACGCAGCCCTGCGTGCTGACTATCGCCACAGTGACCGGCGACGACAAGACCGTGACGGCCAAGGCCAGCACGACGGTTGACCGCTATGCGTTCGGGCTCACCAAGCAGAAGGGCATGGTGGGACGCCAGACCAGTCTGGAGATTGACGTCGTTGCCGTTCGGGAGTCCGGCTCGGCCACCTCGGTGGTCTCGAGCGAGGCTCCGGCTGAAGCCGCCGAGGAGGTCGCTGTGCCGCCGGCTGAGGCTGAAGCCCCGGTTGAGGCCCCCGCTGAGGCGCCGGCCGAGCCGGTGACCGAAGCCCCCGTTGAGCCCGTCGCCGAGGCTTCAACAGAGGCTCCGGCAGAGGAGGCGACGGAGGAAGCGTCAGAGGAACCGGCCGAGGCGGTGACCGCCGAGACGGCGGCCGAGGCCGCCCCGGAGGCCTCGACCGAAGCGCCGGAGCGACCCGCGGACTAGCGCCAGGACCAGGACTGGGCGAGCTGCCAGTGCCCGCCTGGGCCCAGCCAGGTGTGGCCTGGCGGTCGCCTCCGTGCCCCGCTCAGGCCCCGCTCCCGCCACGGGTTCACCCGTGGCGTTCGGTGGCCCAGAGCAGTAGTCCTGCCGCGGGGAGTGCCGCGCCGAGGGTGGCGACTGCCGGCCACCCGTCGGCGCGGTAGGCCGTGGAGGCGACTTGCGAGCCCAGTGCGCCGCCGAGGAAGAAGGTGGCCATGTAGGCGCTGTTGAGCCGGGCGCGTGAGGCCGGGTCGAGTTGGAAGATGACGTGCTGGCCAAGGATGAGGGTGGTCTGCACGGCCATGTCCAGCAGGATCGCCGCCGCGCCGAGGGCGATGATGCTGTGTCGGCCGACGCCGGCGAGGCCGAAGGCCAGGGCCGCGGTGAGCAGCGCCGCTGCCGTCATCGGTCGGACCAGGCCGCGGTCGGCCCAGCGTCCGGCCAGTGGCGCGATCAGCACGCCGCCCGCGCCGACCAGGGCGAACAGGCCCACGCCCAGCTGGTTGTAGTGGAAGGGCGCGCCGGTGAGGACGAAGGAGACGGTGGTCCAGAAGGCGCTGAAGGCGCCGAACATGGTCGCCTGGTAGAGGGCTCGCCGTCGCAGGGCCGGGTGCTGCCGCATCAGGCGAGCGGTGGAGCGCAGGAGCGCCGGGTACGGCGCGCCGGTGCGCGGTCGGCGCGTCGGGAGGGTCGTGCGGAGCACCAGGGCCAGGACGGCCATCAGCGCGGCCGAGGTGAGGTAGACCACCCGCCAGTCGGTGGCCTGCGCCAGCAGGCTGCCGAGGGTGCGGGAGAGCAGGATGCCGGCCAGCAGCCCGCTCATCACCTGTCCGACGATGCGGCCGCGGATGTGGCTGGGGGCCAGATCAGCGGCGTACGGCACGAGGATCTGGACCACGACGAGGGTGGTGGCGAACAGCAGCGTCGCGCCGAGCAGCAGGGCGTATCCGGGTGCGGTGCCGGCCACGACCAGGGAGGCGGCGGTGATGCCCAGCAGCACCGTGACGAGTCGTCGGTTCTCCAGCCGGTCGCCCAGCGGGACGATGAACAGCAGGCCCAGCGCGTAACCGATCTGGCTGATCGTCACGAGCCAGCCGGCGGTGGCCGCGTCGATGCCGAAGACCTGGCGCAGGCTGCTGAGCAGTGGCTGGGCGTAGTAGAGGTTGGCGACGGCCAGTCCGCAGGCCACGGCCAACAGCAGGACCAGTCGGCGCGGCGGTTCTCCCGCCCCGGTCGAGGCGAGTGCGCCATCGACCTCGCCCTCAGTCTCGACGGCGGCAGTGGCAGCGGCAGCGGTGAACTTGGGCGACGGCTGGGACACGTGTGTCCCCCCTTCGATGGCAGCGGTCAGGTGAACCAGTCAAACCGGTTCCTGACGCTACCAGTTAAACCGGTTCGCGCAGTACTGTGTTCCGCATGACGGTCACTACTCGTGCAGCTGGGGAAGCAGCGGACAGAGGGGCAGAGGTGGTCCGCTTCCGGGAGGGGGCGGGCAGGCTCTCGCTCGACTTCATTCGTACGCTCCGGTACCGGGGCACCATCGGTTCCGTCGAGGAACTGCCCGATGTGTCCGCCCTGGTGGGCTGGATCACGCAGTGCGGACCCTGTGCGCTGGCGCTGGATGCCGAGCTGGTCGATCCGACGGTGGTGCGGGATGCACGGAGCCTGCGGGAGGCGGTCCACGAGCTGATCTCCGCCGCACGCAGCCCGGGCGGGGTGAGCTCGTCCAGCTTCCTGTCCCGTGAGCTGGTGAACCGGGCGGCTGCCGTCGCGGCTCCGACGCCGCGCGTCGATCCGTCGGGGGCTCTGCTCTGGATCGCCACCGATCCGGTCGCGGCCACGCTGTCGCTGGTGGCGAGGGACGCCGTCGACCTGGTCACCTCCCCGGCGATGGAGCGGGTGAGGGAGTGTGCCGATCCGACCTGCGGGGCGCTGTTCGTCGACAACTCCCGTCCCGGAAAGCGCCGGTGGTGCTCGATGGGCGCCTGCGGCAATCGCGCGAAGAAGAGCACGATCCGCAGCAAGGCCGCCCAGAGCCGGGACCAGGGGAAGGGCCAGGGGAAGGGCCAGGGGAAGGACGGCTCGGCCTGAGCCGGGCGGGGCTTGGCCCCAACCCGCTCCCGGTCAGTGCTGGACGGCGGCGGCCGGGGTGGCAGGCGCGGTCGGGAGCAGACCCAGGGCCCGGAAGCTGATCCGCTGGTCGAACCAGAGCAGGGTGACGGTCGCGGCGGTCATCAGGAAAGCCATCGTCAGGTGGCCCGCGGCGCTGGTGATCTGGGCTCCGGCGAGGCCGAGGAGCAGGTGCGCTCCCGCCCGCAGCGCGATCAGCCCGATGGCGATGGCACGGGTGCGGCTGTTCTTCAGCATGGCCTTGACCAGCTTGCGACGCTTTCCCAGGACCGTGATCCCGACGATCATGTTCACCGCGCCTAGTGCGGCGAGCACCGTCCAGGCGTCGGGGCTGGTCTTCAGGATGTCGTAGGCGCCACCCATCAGGCCCTCGAAGCCGAAGAACCAGACCGGCAGCGGCTTCAGGTTCTTCAGCGCCTCGGCATCGGCCTGCGCCTTCGCCTCGGCCTTGGCGGTCTGCTCCTCCACCGAGGCGGCCTTCTTGCTGAACCTGTCGGAGATGCTGATGCTCATGGTGTGTCCGCCCCCTGGGTCGTTCCGTCGATCCGCCGGCTCCCTGCCGACATGGATCATCCTGGCCCGGATGAGGGGCGCTGCAGCAGAGCCGCACATCCCGACCTGAGCAGTACATTTGTCATACGCGGCTCAGGTCCGGACGTCATTTCCGCAGCTCACTACGGTTCCTGAGTCGGTCCCTGGCCCTCTTCCTGCCCCTGCCCCTGCCCCTGCCCCGGACCCTGCGCGTCCTGCACCGGATGCAGTTGCACACCGGCCTGCTCGGCGAGCGCGAGGTCCAGGCTCTCCCTGCGGATCCGGCGGTCCAGGTACAGCAGGCCGTTGGTGAGCGGCGTCAGCGGCATCGCGAGCACCGTGACGAGCGCGCCGCCGACCGCCGCCGTCAGGTAGAAGAACGCCACCGCGCCGAAGCCGATGTGCGGCGTGGCGGCGGTGTCGGGGGTCCGCGAGAGCTGGTCGAACACCGGCAGCGAGCCGATCACCACGGCGGGGATCAGGATGAGCTGACCGACGACCGAGCCCACCAGGCTGACCAGGTAGGGGATGCCGAGGCTCCGCCACCAGGCGCCGCCGTTGAGCTTCCAGGCCCGGCGCAGCGCGGCGACCGGCCGCTGGTTCTCCAGCACCACGACGGGGATCACCAGCACCAGCCGCACCGTCACGTACAGCACCGCGACCATCGCGGGCAGCCAGAACAGCAGCAGCGTCGCCCCGAAGGCCGCGCCGCTCTGCGCGGCGGCGCCGATGCCCGCGGCCAGGCCGACGGCCACCACCAGTACGGCCAGGACGCCGCCGGCGAGCAGCAGGCAGACCGCGAGCACCCGCCACAGGTGCGGCCTCGACTCCCGCCACACCTGGCGCACCGTCACCTTCTGTCCCAGGACCGCATGGCGCAGCACCGCGGTGCTGGTGGTCGAGCCCACCAGATAGCAGGCCAGGGCGCCGAGCGCGATGATGAGGACGGCACCGCCGCCGAAGCCGGCCATGGTGAGGCCCTGTCCGGTGCTGGGGGTGAACGAGGAGTTGTCGCTGGCGGCGTCGTAGATGCTGTGCAGCGGGCCGTAGGCGAAGGCGGCCAGTGTGCCGAGCAGCAGGGCGCTGCCGAGGGCGGTCAGCAGCAGCGGGACGTAGACCGCCAGGAAGTGGCGGCGCAGGGTGCCGAAGACCCCGCTGAAGATGTCCCCCACGGACAGCGGGTGCAGCGGTATCACGCCCGGCTTGGGCGGACGCGGCGGCAGCGGGACGTAGCCCCAGCCGGGATAGCCGGGATGGCCGGGATAGCCCGGAGAGCCGGGGTAGCCGGGCCCGGGCCCGCCCGGACCACCGGGTGGCCGGCCGCCCGTGGCCCACCCGCCGGGACCGCCGCCGGGCCCACCCGGTCCGCCGGGACCGCCCCACCCCGTGTTGCCGCTCATCGCTCCGCTGCTCTTCTCTCTTGCGTGCTCGCTCCCGTGGAGTCACGAGCGTACGGGAGCGCCTTCCGTCGACGAACCTTCGATGCGGAAGCGTTGTGCGGCCTTCCGGTCCGCGAGCAGCAGCAGTTCGCCCTTGTCCAGGGCCCCGGGGGCGGTCGCGGACTCGGTCTCCGCCGGGCCGGACCCCAGCGCGGTCAGCAGGCCGTCGATGCCGGGGGCCGGCAGCGGGCCGAGCACGGCGCGGGCGTCCGCGTTTGTCCACAGGCTGTGGACGGCGCGCTCGTCCCAGCGCAGCCGGGCCTGTTCGGGGGAGCGGAAGACGGCGACCCCGGCCAGGCCGAGCGGGCCGCCGCGGGCCATCAGTTCGGGCAGGCCCGGGAAGGGCGCGACTGCGGCCGCGTTGTCCAGCAGGCAGAGCAGTGGTGGGTCGAGCCGACCGGAGGATGACCGTACGGCCATGCGCCGGCCGCGCTCGACCACGTCTTCCACGAGCGCGCTCAGCAGGGGCATCACGCTGCGCTGTGCGGAACCGTTACTGCCGACCCTGGTCTCGGTGGCGCGACCCAGTACGTAGAGCGTTCCCCGATGGCGCAGGACTGACTCCACATCAAGACTGTCAGTTGCCGAGGAAGAGGCTGAGGGCGCGCAGGCCTGCTGCACCTGGAGTTCGGACAGCGATTCCAGTGCGCCGCCGATGCGTTGCAGCGCGGAGTCGCGCAGCTCGGTCGAGTGGGTGAGCACCGTCTGCAGTTCGCCGTCCCAGCCGTCAGCGGCGGTGTGCGGGTCGGCGTTGCGCAGGATGCCCAGCGCCTCCTGGCGGTTGGTGCCGGAGGCCCAGCGCTGGATGTGCCGGAACGGGCGCCCGTCCAGCGCGGCAGCGTGCAGCCAGCAGCGGAGCACCGTCTGCGCGGTCTCCTGGATGCCGCGCTCGTGCGAGGCGCTGGAGGAGCTGGTGGAGCCGTCGCCGCGGGCTGTCGGGGCAAGCAGCGCACGGGCCCGGGCGGAGGCGACCGAGGGGTCGTCACAGTGGTCGTGCGGGGCCCAGCGGACCCGGGCGTCGGGGTCGTCGAGGGCGTCGACCAGTCGCAGCGGGTCGTAGAGGCGGGCGTCCCGGTGCGCGGGACGGGCCTCCCAGAGCGCGAGGTCGTCGGTGACGACGAGGACCGCCCCGGTCGCGGTCTCCACGGCCCGCTGCAGCAGCCGGCGCCGGTACGGGGCGGCTCCGACGTCCGGCACCAGCAGCGCGGTCATGCCCGCGGGGAAGGCGAAGGCCCGGGAGGCCGGGGCCGGGACCGGAGCCGGAGCCGGGGCGGCGGCAGGGGGAGGCCCGTCGGCGGCCTTGTGGATGGAGACGGGGGCGGAGCCGGTGACGGGCTCGGCGAGCGGTGGCGCGGTCCGGGGCTCGGGCACCGTAGCGGGCGTGGGCATCGCAGCGGGCGCCGCCGCCGCGCCACCCGTCCGTGCGGGCCCCGCCGTCGGATAGGACTCCTCCGGCCGGTACGGTTCCTGCGCCCGGTGCGCCTGCCGTGCGCTGCGCAGCCGCATCCACGCCGTCAGTATCGTCAGCGCCAGCGCGATCAGCAGTGCCAGCAGGACGAAGAAGGTGCTCCAGAAGGCCGTCGGCGACGGCAGCTGCGGCACCGGCGTGCCGGGCCAGGCCGCGCCCATGCTGTTCGGCTGGGTGGCCAGGTTCCGGATCGCCGTCGGCGTCCCGGCGAACGGCAGCGGATGCGGCAGGTGACCATGGGTCACCAGCGCGCCCAGGGCCGTGGACAGCCACACCAGGGTGGTGGTGCCGAGCAGCGTCGCCAGTACCCCGACGATGGCTCCGTCCGGTATGCCCCTGCGCGGCGGTACGCCGGCGCCGCTGCTGCCGTCCCAGCTCCTTCCGTCCCCCGGCCGCCCCCGGCCGCCCGGCTGCATCGACGACATCATGCCGCCGGGTCGTCCGCGAGCTGTTTGGAAGCCCGGGTGCGTTCGATAATGGCGTCCTCCGTCATCGCGCGGTCGGTGAAGACGAGCGGTCTCTCGTGCTCGGTGATCAGGTGCTTCACCACCTGGACGTTGCCGTTGACGTCCCACACCGCGATACCGGGCGACAGCGTGGGGATGATCTCCACCGCCCAGCGCGGCAGGCCCAGTACCCGTCCGGTGGCCCTGGCCTCGTCGGCCTTCTGCATGTAGATGGTCCTGGTCGAGGCCATCTTCAGGATCGCCGACGCCTCCTTGGCGGCCGCGCCGTCCATCACATCGGAGAGGTGGTGCACCACCGCCACGAACGACAGGCCCAGTCGCCGTCCGAACTTCAGCAGCCGCTGGAACAGCTGGGCCACGAAGGGGGAGTTGATGATGTGCCAGGCCTCCTCGACCAGGAAGATGCGCTTCTTCCGGTCGGGGCGCAGCCAGGTGTGCTCCAGCCAGACGCCGACGATCGCCATCAGGATCGGCATGGCGATGGAGTTGCGGTCGATGTGCGACAGGTCGAAGACGATCAGCGGGGCGTCGAGGTCGATGTCGGTGGTGGTCGGCCCGTCGAACATGCCGCGCAGGTCGCCGTCGACCAGCCGGTCCAGGACCAGGGCGACGTCCAGGCCCCAGGTCTGGATGTCCTCCAGGGAGACGCCCAGTGCGTCCACGGAGTCGGTGTTGGGGGAGCGCAGCGTGTCGATGATGTCGCCGAGGATCGGCTGGCGCTCGGTCCTGGTGGCGATGACATGGGCGTGCGCGGCCTTCAGCGCGAAGCCGGCCCGTTCGTCCAGGCCGCGGCCCATCGCCACCTCGATGATGGTGCGCAGCAGTGCCAGCTGGCCGGTGAGGGTGATCGCCGGGTCCAGCGGATTGAGCTTCACCCCGCCGTTGAGGGCCGCCTGCGGGTCGAGGCGCACCGGCGTTATCCCCAGCGCCCGGGCGATCAGGTTCCACTCGCCGACGCCGTCCTCGCCCTGTGCGTCCAGCACCACCACCTGGCGGTCGCGGAAACGCAGTTGGCGCAGTACGTAGGTCTTCTCCAGCGCCGACTTGCCGTTGCCGGACTCGCCGAGCACCAGCCAGTGCGGGGCCGGCAGCTGCTGCCCGTACAGCTGGAAGGGGTCGTAGACGTAGCCCTTGCCGCTGTAGACCTCCCGGCCGATGATCACCCCTGAGTCGCCGAGCCCGGGCGCGGCCGTCGGCAGGTAGACCGCCTGGGCCTGGCCGGTGGAGGTGCGGACCGGGAGCCGGGTGGTCTCCATCTTGCCGAACAGGAAACTGGTGAAGGCGTCGGTCAGGCCGCCCACAGGTGCTGCCATGCAATGCCTCCAGGGTCTGCGGGGATCGGGGGACTACGGGTTCGCGGGACTGCTGGCTCGTGGGTCTGCGGGGTTCGCGGGACGGGGTCAGCGGCGGATGCCGGTGGCGAACGGGAGGGTGTTGACGAAAGCCCGGTGGTGCTCCCGGTCGCACCACTCCAGCTTGAGGTAGCTCTTGCCGGCGGAGGCGCGGATCGTCCGCTTGTCCCGGGCGAGCGCCTCCGGCGTGCGGGAGCTCACCGTGATGTAGCCGACCAGGTTCACGCCCGCCGCGCCGGAGGCGAGGTCCTCGCCGCGCTGGTCGACCCGGCCGCTGTGGGCCGCGTCGCGCGGGTCGACGGTGCGGTTCATCTTCGCCTGGCGGCTGGCCTCGGCGTCGTCGTTGGTCTTCTCGGTCAGCATCCGCTCGATGGCGACGTCGGTGGGCTCCAGGTCCATGGTGACCGCGACGGTGCGGATCACGTCCGGAGTGTGCACCAGCAGCGGGGCCAGGAAGTTCACGCCGACCGGGGTCAGCGGCCACTCCTTCACCCAGGCCGTGGCGTGGCACCAGGGCTCGCGGGTGCCGGACTCGCGGGTCTTGGCCTGGAGGAAGTTGGCGTCGGTGGCGTCCAGCTCGGCCGGCCAGGCGTTGCGCCGGGACATCGCCTGGATGTGGTCGATCTGGTGGTCCGGGTCGTACATGGAGTGCAGCAGGGACGCCAGCCGGGCCTGGCCCAGCGGCTGCCGGACCCGGATGTCGGCCTCGGCCAGCCGGGCGCAGATGTCGGTCAGCTCACGGGCCATCACCGCGGCCAGGCCCTCGTCGCCGCGTGCCCTTATGTGCGCGGTCCGGCCGATGGCGTGGGCCTCGGCGGCCAGCTCCCTGGTGTACGGCATGCAGGCGACCAGGTAGGCGCGGTGCTGCTCGGAGGAGGTGGAGACCATTGACTGCAGCTGGTCGTAGGACTCCTTCAGCCACTGCGGCGAGTCCGGGTCGCCGCGCCGGGCGACGTCCTTGGCGTGCGCGTCCGGGTCGGCCGGCAGGGTGCGTGCCAGCACCTGGAGCCGGGTCACGAAGCCGTCGCCGTTGGCGACGTGCTTGAGCAGCGTCCCGAAGCGCTCGACCAGGGCCTCCTGGTCCTCGGAGTCGCGCAGGCCGACGCCCGGTCCCTCGATCTCGATCGCCGCGGTGACGGTCTTCCGGGTGAGGTGCAGCAGCACGGTCACCTCGTCCGGGCCGAACGGCGCGGCGAGCCAGCGGATCCGTCCGATCCCGGGCGGCGGCCCGATCTCGACCTCTCGGCCGTCCAGCTTGGTGCCGGCCTCCATCACCCCGGACCGGTAGGTGGCCATGGCCGAGGAGCGGACGGTGCGGCGGTAGCTGCGGTTGATCTCGGCCCACTTGTAGATGGTCCGCTTGCGGTAGGGCAGGTAGACGACGGCGAAGGCCATCAGCGGGAAGGCGACCAGGCCGATCAGCCGCAGCGGGAGGAAGGAGGTGAACAGCAGCCCCCACATCATCCCCAGGAACGCCCCGAAGATGATCAGGAAGACCTCGCCGGTCTCCCGGTTCTTCCCGATCAGGGCGTTCGGTTTGGCCTTGCCGATCAGGTAGGTGCGTCGGTAGCCACCGACTGGCTGGGTGGTCACGGCCGCGCCCCCTTGCTCATGGTGCTGTTACCCGTACCTGCGGGGGCGCGGTCGGACACGCCCCCGTTGTTCTGTGCCGGGGGCGCGGCTGCGCCGCCCCGGGGGCCTCGTGAGCCGTGCGCGGCGATGCCCGGTGTGACGCTGCCGCCGCCCGCGCCGCCGCCGCGGTTGCCGCCGCCCTGTTCGGACTCGCGTCCGGCGTGGGTGTTGATGCCCTGCTTCATGAAGTTCGCGGGGCCGTTCACCACGGCCGAGCCCGCGCTCACCGCGGAGGCGCGGGCCTGCCGCATCGCCGCCATGTCGTCGCCGAAGCCCGGTACGAAGCGGTAGATCGCGGTGCTGGCGAAGATCGAGAGGGCGAGGATCGCCAGTCCGGCGAGGACGGTGGAGAAGGCGTCGTTCGCCCCGGCGTTGGAGGCGATGGCTCCGGCGAGGCCCAGGATGATCACGATCACGGGTTTGATCAGGTCCACCGCGACCATCAGCCCGGCCCAGCGGCGTACGTGCTTCCACAGCTGACGGTCCACCAGGCCCG
The DNA here is from genome assembly GCF_042510965.1 of Streptacidiphilus jeojiensis. Lineage (NCBI taxonomy): Bacteria > Bacillati > Actinomycetota > Actinomycetes > Kitasatosporales > Streptomycetaceae > Streptacidiphilus > Streptacidiphilus jeojiensis. Next base: position 361,530 of record NZ_JBEUKS010000010.1, on the reverse strand, counting down.
CGTAGACGGCGGTGCCGAGGAGCGCGCCGACGTAGAGCATCGCGGCCCGGATCAGCATCTCCAGCCACAGCACGGCGGCGGCGAGGATCGCCACCAGGGAGACCAGGACCTGGATGATCGGGCCGCCACCGAGGTTCCCTCCGGTGAGGGTGTCGGCGAAGGTGCCCAGGTAGTTGGTGGTGTCGGTCTTGGTCCCCGACGCGATGGCGGCGGTGATCCCGTCGGTGGCGCTGACGACGGTGTAGAGGACGAGCGGGGTGAACGCGGAGGCGATCACGGTCAGCCAGAGGAAGCCGACGGCCTCTCCTATCGCCGTGTAGATCGGCACACCGCGGACGGCCCGCTTGGCCACGGCGAGGAGCCAGAAGATCAGCGTCAGGAAGGTGGAGGCGGCGAAGACCACGGCGTACTGCTTCAGGAAGGTCGGGTTGGTGAAGTCGACATTGGTGGTCGAGTTGATCCCGTCCGAGAGCTTCCGCACCACCCATGCGGCGGCGGTGGAACACCCGTTCGCCAGCGACTGCAACGGGTCCAGCGTGGAGGTGCTGGGGAGCGGGGAGGTGTTGGAGTTCTGGTTCTCGCACAGTGACTTGCCCAGCCCGACCAGGCCACTGCAGTTCTTGGGGGTCGCCGACGGAGACGGGGAGGCCGTGGCTGCGGCTGCCAGGTTGGCCAATGACAGCATGGCCAACTGAAGCAGTGTCACCGAGCCACCGATTACGGCGATGCGGCGCTTACCTGGCATAGCGGAACCCCCCGAACTGCGAAACAGCGCTGCTGATGGCACCGGAGTCGGAGGCGGCCTGACTGCCACTGATCGGGACCGGTCCGTCCTTCTGGTTGTAGCCGGACATCTTCCAGTCTCCGTTCACCCAGCGAAGCTGCAGCACCTCGGTGAACCAGTACTCAGCGACCGGCTTGACCGACCCGGTGCCGGCGATGCCGCCGAGGGCGTTGCACCACACTTCTACGGTGGCGGTACCGCTGCTGTAGCTGTCGTTCTTGCTTCCGACCGGGATCGTCCGGGACACGAAGGTCTGCCCGGCCGGTGCGGCGCCGTTCACGAGTCCGAAGGTCTTCGCCTGGGCCTGGTAGGAAGTGTCCGACCGCGCCTGCAGGGCCGACTCGGCCGAGGGGTCGGTGATCGTGTGCAGTATCGTGTGCCGGCTCGCGTCCGCGTACATGTCGGCCGAACCCAGCGCCACCGCGTAGTTCACCGCTGCTGACTGGGCGCCCTCGCTGGTGTGCGGGAAGCCGGTGGCGATGCCGTTCTGGGTGGTGGTCACCGGTTGGGTGCCGGTCGGGGCCGTGGCCTGGTCGCCGGAGGTGCCGGTGGCGGCCTTCGCCGCCCCGCTCGACGGCGTCGAGCCCGCGGCGGTCGTGGATCCGCCGGTACGGTTCAGCACCGCCACCGCCAGCACCAGCACCGCCACCATCGCCAGGACCGCGACCAGCGTCCGCAGGGATCGACGACCACCCGCCTCCGGTGCGCCGGGTGACGGAGTCCCGGCCGGATAGCGGGTACGCGTATGCGGCTGGTCGTCAGGCGCTGACACAGCGGCCCCCTTGGGACGAGGGTGGGCAGGTAGACAGTTGTCGGCTTACGGGCGGACAGGGACGATGCGGACAGGGACGATCGCGACAGTGGCACCCGGACGGCGGCCCGTGGGGAGAGCTTTGCCGAACCGGTACATATCGTCGTACGGCAGGGTGATCAGATTAGACGTCTCGTCAGATCGCCATGCCATACACAATGGTGAACAAGGTACCGAGCGATCCGATGATGAACACGCCGGTCAAACCGGCGACGATCAGTCCCTTCCCCTGCTCCGCACTGAAGGTGTCCCGCAGTGCCGTGGCGCCGATCCGCTGCTTCGCCGCGCCCCAGATGGCGATGGCGAGACAGCCGAGGATGGCGACGGCCATGATGACCTCCACCATCGTCTTGGCCTCGGAGCCGAGACTGGCGAAGGGGCCCCAGTTGGGGGCGATCCCGCCGATGATGGTGTTGATGTCACCCTTGCTGGCACTGAGATACAAAACAATCACCTACCTGATCATCATTCAAAGCCCAGCACCCGGCCGTGGTGTAGGGCCCGGCCCTATTGTTGGCCAGAACCGAAGTCGACTTGGCCACTTTCCAGAGGATCGTCGTTGAGTTGTGTGCCACAGATGCCAACATTGGGCCTCATGGGTCCTGCAGCAGCTTGGTCGAGCCTACCGCTAACCGTGTGTATCACCAGTGATTGCGCAGAGCAACGCCCTGGTCCAGACTCTGTGGGGGCATCTGCGGGCACTCGAGGCAAAGGCCGGTGGCACATGCGCTCTACCTCGCCACTACTGCACTCCCCCCTTCCCGACATCCTGACGCCCGACATCAAGACGCACGGCGCTTCGTGACGGCCCGTCGGGCCTGGGCCCTCATCAGCGGAGGCGGCGTCACCGCTCTCGGTGTCGCACTCTTCGTCGTCATTGGCACATACACCGCCTCCGGGTCGATGCTGCAGGCCCAGGCCCAGGGGGCGGTGCAACTGGCGCCCGGGACCGTGCCGTCGAGCTATGCCGCGCTGATCCAGAAATGGGGCACCCTGTGCCCCGAACTGACGCCCCCTCTGCTCGCGGCGCAGATGTACCAGGAGAGCGGGTTCAACCCCAAGGCGGTGAGTCCGGTCGGTGCGCAGGGGATCGCCCAGTTCATGCCGGCGACCTGGGCCATCTACGGGATCGACCCCACTCATACCCATACACCGGACGTGTGGAACCCCGCGGATGCCATTCCCTCCGCCGCGACCTACGACTGCGCCCTGGCCAAGGACACCGCCAACGTCCCCGGCAACCACACCTCCAACATGCTGGCCGCCTACAACGCGGGCCCGTACGCCGTCATAAGCGCCCAGGGCGTCCCCTCCTTCTCGGAGACGCAGAACTACGTCACCTCCATCACCAAGCTGGCGGAGTCCTTCACCGGGGCCACCACCATCAGTTTCTCCAGCCAGGCGGCCGGGGCGATCTACTACGCCCAGAGCAAGCTGGGCACCCCGTACCTCTGGGGCGGGGAGGGGCTGGCCTCGCAGAACTACCGGTTCGACTGCTCGGGGCTCACCCAGGCGGCGTACGCCAGCGTGGGCATCACCCTGCCGCGGGTCGCCGCCGACCAGTGGTACGCCGGTCCGCATCCGACCCGCAGTCAGCTCCAGCCGGGCGACCTGGTGTTCTTCTCGCACGACCCGCACGACCCGACCCAGATCCACCATGTGGGGATCTACGTCGGCGGCGGCATGATGATCAACGCACCGCACACCGGAGCGGTGATCCGCTACGACTCCGTCGACTCCGAGGGCGACTACTTCGGCGCCACCCGGGTCACCGCGGGCGGTGCCGCGGCGCTGCCGACCCTGCAGCCCGGCGGAACCATCGCCAACGGCGGAGTACCGGTCACCAGCTGAGATGCGGGGCCGGCCCGCCGGTCCCGGTCCCGTCCCCCGGCCCCGCCGCCGTCTCACCCCTTGAGCAAGTGTCACGGACCGGGACCGGGCTTGTGGCGGAGCCGTGAGCGTCGCGTCACGTTCCAATAACTTCGGCCGCCCCCGGAACACTTTGGGCGATTCGCGCCGTTGTGCCCGATGCAGGGAGAGGACACTTGACCTTGCCGTACCGGAGCCCCGGCGTTCGGGACTCCTCTCCGTCGAAGCACGGCGAGTCGGGCGAAGAGATCGCGGAGGTCTGGCGTGGCGACGGTGGTGCTGCTGTCCGACGGCGAGGGCGGGGACATCGACTGGTCCCTGACCTCTACCATCAACGGTCTGGCCCGCGACCTTCCGCAGGCGGTCGACAGCGTGCTCGGGTTCCTCGGCGAGTACGGGGTGCCGCTGGCGTCGGTGCTGGTCCTGCTCGGCGCCTGGCTGCAGGCCCGGCGCCGCCCCGACGCGGCCGAGTCGGTGGCCGGAGTGCTCTGGGCCGGGCTGGCCGCCGGTGTGGCGCTGATCCTGAACGTCCCGGTGCGGGCGCTGGTGGAGCGGCCCCGCCCGTTCGTCTCACATCCCGGGCAGCTCGACCTCTTGATGGACCATCAGGCCAACGGCTCGTTCGCCAGCGACCACGCCACCTTCACCATGGCGCTCGCGGTCGGCCTGCTCCTGGTCAACCGCAGGTACGGGATGATCGCGCTCGGCCTGGCCGGGTTCGAGGGCCTGCTGCGGGTCTTCATGGGCGTCCACTACCCCACCGACGTCGTCGGCGGCTTCGCCCTCGGCACGGCCACCACCCTGCTGCTGGCGCCGATCGCGATGGCGGTGCTGGCCCCGTTGGTGCATGCGTTGACCCGCTCCTCGCTGGCGCCGCTGGTCCGTTCGGAGCGCCGGGTCCGCGGCACCCGGGCGACCGGTCGGCCGAGCACGTCCCTGGCCGGCGCCCCGGACAGCCCCGACACCCCGGACGAGCTGGCCGCATAACTGCCGGCCCTGCCCGGGGCCGCCGCTCACCCCAGCGGCACCGACTGCGGGAAGTGGAACATCCCGCCGGGGTCGTAGGTCCGCTTCACCGAGCGCAGCCGGGCCGCGTTGCCGCCGTAGTAGGCCTGCTCCCAACCCGTCAGATGCGGGTCGATGTAGTTCTGGTAGGCCTGTCCGCTGGAGTACGGGCGCATCGCCGACCAGACCCCGGTCAGCCAGGACCAGGAGCGGTCCGCCCCGTTTCCGCCCACCACGCCGTCCGGGTAGTTGGCGGTGTACTGCGCCATGAACAGCCCGTCGCGGTGCACGAAGGCGGTGTCCGCGGCGCCGACCCGGTTGATGGCACCGCCCAGCGCGTCGAAGGCCACCCCCGCGCTGCCGCCGGCGGGTCCGGTCCGGGGGTAGCGGTTGATCGCGGCGACCAGGGCCTCGGCCCCGGCCTCGCTGAGCGGGCGGGTGAACACGTCCGACTTGGCGCCGTAGGACTCACGGGTGACCCGGCCCGAGGGGTTCTGCCCCGGCAGGCTGCCGGCCAGGTGCGAGGCGGCCTGGGACCACCCCGACACCCCGCCCATCACCTGCATGGTCTCCAGGTAGGAGCGGGTGTGCAGGGACACCGACGAGGGGGTCACGGCCAGCCGGTCGACCTGGTTCGACAGTTCGCTCTGCGGGCCCAGGTAGTTGACGGTGGTGCCGAGCTGGGTGCGTCCGTCCGCCCACACCAGCAGGTGCAGGTCGGCCCAGAGTGCGTCAGGCGCGCTGGGCGCCCAGGCCTGCCAGGCCCGGATCACCGCGGCCGCCTTGGACCACGGCCAGCTGAGGAAGCCGTAGGCGCACTGCGCCGCCGGACGGGTGCGGAACGACAGCGAGGTGACCACGCCGAAGTTGCCCCCGCCCCCGCCGCGCAGGGCCCAGAAGAGGTCGGGATTGCTCGATGCGCTGGCCGTGCGGATCTGCCCGTCGGCGGTCACCACCTCGGCGCTGCTGAGGTTGTCGCAGGTCAGGCCGTAGGCGCGACCGGTGACGCCGACGCCGCCGCCGAGGGTGAGACCGGTCACGCCGACCGTCGGGCAGGAGCCCGCCGGGATGGTGACGCCCCGTCCGGCCAGGCCGGTGTAGACGTCGATCAGTCGCGCCCCCGCCCCTACCGTGGCGCTGCCGCCGGAGGCGGAGACCGAGCCCAGCTTGCCGACGTCCAGCACCAGGCCGCTCCCCGAGGACCAGCCGCCGTAGCTGTGCCCGCCGCTGCGCGCGGCCACCGGGACCCCGTGCCTGCGGGCGAAGGCCAGACAGGTCGCCACGTCGTGCGCCCCGGCGACATAGGCGACGCCGCTCGGCTGCAGCGAGTCGTACTGCGGTTGGAAGAGGTGACGGGCCGAGTCGTAGCGGCTGTCGCCGGGCCGGATCAGCAGCCCGTCGAGGTCCTTGGCGAGCGCGGTCCAGTCCGCGGCCCTGGCCGGGGTGGTGGCGGCGGTCGAGGCGGAGGGGGCGCTGGAAGCGGAGGAGGAGGTGGTCGAAGCGGTCGCGACCGCGGTCGTCCCCGAGCCGGCCGCGGTCGTGCCGGTGCCGCCGCCCTTCGAACAGGCCGTCAGACCCGCCACCGCGACCGCGCCGGCGGCCCCGGCCCGCAGCACGGTCCGCCTGGAGGTGATCGTTTCGTCCATGCCGGACCTCTTCTCGGAGCAGCAGCCGCACCATCTCGATCGCTGTGACGTCGGAACCGTACCCGCCGGTTCGCCCCGCACTGCGGTACCTACTGCTCCGCCTCGTGTTTCGCGGCGTCCTTGCGGGCCTTGTCCCGTGAGCGCCGGGCCGCGGACACCCAGCCGCAGCTGCAGCGTGCCGTCGCGAAGGAGCCCTTCTCCTTGACGGTCGTGCTGTGGGTCACGGCCGTTGGAGCGGTCCCGGGGATTCCGGGTGCCCCCGGCGGCCCGGGTATCGGGGACGGGGAGTCCGACTGGTCGCTGTGCACACCAGCCACGGTAACCCGGCCCGATCCGGAACCACGTCCCCCGGTGGGCCGTAACCTCCGGCACCTTCCCTCGTTGGTGCTGGGGAGCCCGGATTCGGGTGTTGGAGTTGGTGCAGGTGCTGTACGAGGGATGGGTGTGCTCCGTGGTCAACCGACAGGGCCTTCGCGCCGCAGGCGCCGTATCGGTCGCCGCCGCCATGACCGGCCTGCTGGCCGGGCTGCTGTCGGGCTGCTCCAGTGCGGGCAGCGGCAGCAGCTCCGACGCGGCCGCGGCCGCGGCGAAGGCGGGTTCTTCGGACACCCTCGCCGCAGATCCGCTGACCGCGGTCCGGAACGCCGCCGACATCACCGGCCGCACCGGTTCGGTGCAGGACACCACCACCCTGCAGACCTCCTCGCCCAGCAAGAAGGTCACCCTGCACGGGACCGGCGTGTACGACTACAGCACCCGTCTCGGCCGGATGGAGGTCACCGTCCCGCCCGGCGGCAGCACCACCGGCAAGCTCGTTGAGGTGGTCAGCCCCGGCATCGTCTACATGCAGAACAGCGGGGCCAAGGTCCCGGCGGGCAAGTGGGTGGAGGTCAACGTCCAGCAGCTGGCCGACGGGAACCTGGTGAGCAGCGGGGCGACGGATCCCGCCAGTGCCGCCAACGCCCTGCGCGGGGTGCTGACCGCGAAGCTGGTGGACTCCAGTACGGTCGGCGGCGTCCTGCTCAAGCACTACAAGGGCACCCTGGACCTGGCCAAGGCGTCGGCCGCGACCGGTGGCGGCGCCGGGGCCGGCCTCGCCCTCGGGGCCAGGACGTTCACGGTCAAGCAGGTTCCCTACGAGGTCTGGCTGGACGCGCACGGCCGGATCCACCGGATCACCGAGGACTTCACCTTCAGCCAGGTCGCCGGCTCGACCGCGGCCAAGGACCAGGTCCAGGTGGTGTCGGACTCGGTCTTCTCGGACTTCGGCGTCCCGGTGAAGGTGTCGCTGCCCGCGTCCAAGGACATCTACGGGGCCCAGTCCTCGAAGTGACGTCCCCGAAGTGACGCAGTGGGCTGCTGTGGGCCTGGCGGCTCCGGTAGTGCGGTTGTCCCAAACGGGGGGCAGGGAAATGACCCAGATGTGCCATGCGCGCCCCCAGTGCGCTCCCTACTCTGGTCGGAGGGTCGACTACTCCGTTCCCTGACGAGGAGGTGGTTCGTGTGGCTGCGCACGACCCGGTGGCCCTCGCGGAGATTGAGCTGTACGGCGAGTTGATCATCGCCGCTGCGGCCACCCCGTTCGACCGCCTCTCGCCGGACCGCATCGACCAGGTTCTCCGAGTGGCCGCGAACCGTCCGAACGATCATGCCGACGACGAGCCGGAGCGACAGCTTCCGAGGGTTCCCGCCCAGCGCGAGGGCCTCGCCTAGTCAGCTCCGCAGCAGGCGGGCGATGGCCGCCGTGGCCTCGGCGACCTTGTCGTCGCCCTCGGGCTCACCGCTGTCGACCGCTTCTGCGACACAGTGCCGCAGGTGGTCCTCCAGCAGGCTCAGCGCGAAGGACTGGAGCGCCTTGGTACTGGCCGACACCTGGGTCAGGATGTCGATGCAGTAGACGTCCTCCTCCACCATGCGCTGAAGCCCCCGGATCTGACCCTCGATCCGGCGCAGCCGCTTGATGTGCGCGTCCCGTTTGGGACTGTATCCGTGCGGACCGTGCGGGGACTCCGGGGACGGCGCCGCTTCGCCGACCGCCTCCGCTACTGCTGCCGCTGTGTTTTCCGCCACCCCTCCATCGTATGGCGTGCGGGTGGGGACGGGGCATTCGTGAAGACGCTGTGAACGCGGCGGCATCGGGGGGAAGCTTTCCGGCCGACCATCCGTCACACTGATGGTGCACAGCCCCTGCGCGGCATCCTGCTGTTCTGTAGGCGAGGATGAATCCAGGCACGGGTGCCGGCGCTGCCACCCCAGTGGACCCCAGTGGAAAGGCGGAGCCCACGCAGCGCCTAGCATCGCATCGACCGCACCCTGTACTTCGGAGACCTCTGTGCGTATTCGTCTGACCCCCCGGGAGACGAGCTTCTATGACATGTTCGCCGCATCGGCGGACAACCTTGTCACGGGCTCGAAGCTCCTGCTGGAACTGCTCGGCGCGGACGTCTCAGCGCGGCCGGAACTCGCCGAACGGATGCGCGCCGCAGAACACGCGGGCGACGACACCACGCATGCGATCTTCCACCAGTTGAACTCCTCCTTCATCACCCCGTTCGACCGGGAGGACATCTACAACCTGGCGTCGTCGCTGGACGACATCATGGACTTCATGGAGGAGGCGGTCGACCTGGTCGTCCTCTATGAGATCGAGGCCCTGCCCAAGGGCGTCGAGCAGCAGATCGAGGTGCTGGCCCGGGCCGCCGACCTGACGGCCGCGGCCATGCCCAACCTGCGCACCATGGACAACCTCGCGGAGTACTGGATCGAGGTCAACCGGCTGGAGAACCAGGCCGACCAGATCCACCGCAAGCTGCTCGCCCATCTCTTCGGCGGCAGCTACGAGGCCATCGAGGTGCTGAAGCTGAAGCAGATCGTGGACGTCCTCGAAGAGGCCGCCGACGCGTTCGAACATGTGGCGAACACGGTGGAGACCATCGCCGTCAAGGAGTCCTGAGCCCGTTGCTCCAGCTTTTCGGGGAGCGACCCCCCGAACCCCCACGAAACCCCACGTCGGCCAGCGTCCCCTGCGCCCAGATTCTGCCTGGAGAAGCTGAGTGAACATGCTCGGACTGATCCTTGTCGTGGGCGTGGCGTTCGGCTTCGCCTACACCAACGGATTCCACGACTCCGCCAATGCGATCGCGACCTCGGTGTCGACCAGGGCACTGACGCCCCGGGTCGCGCTGATGATGGCCGCGGTGATGAACCTGGCCGGCGCCTTCCTCGGGGTCGGTGTCGCACAGACCGTCAGCAAGGGGATCATCGAGACGCCGCACGGCACCAAGGGGATGGTGATCCTCTGGGCGGCGCTGATCGGTGCCATCACCTGGAACCTGATCACCTGGTACTTCGGCCTGCCGTCCTCCTCCACCCATGCGCTGTTCGGCGGGATGGTGGGCGCGGCGATCGTCGGTGGCACCGACGTCTACTGGTCCGGGGTGTGGGAGAAGGTGATCATCCCGATGATCACCTCACCGGTGGTCGGCCTGATCCTCGGCTTCCTGGTGATGCTCGCCATCATGTGGATCTTCCGTCGGGCCAACCCGCACCGGGCCAAGCGCAACTTCCGGATGGCGCAGACCGTCTCGGCGGCGGCGATGGCGCTGGGCCACGGGCTCCAGGACTCGCAGAAGACCATGGGCATCGTGGTGATGGCGCTGACCATCTCCAACCACTACTCCGGCACCGACATCCCGATCTGGGTGAAGGCCAGCACCGCGCTGGCGCTGTCGCTGGGAACCTGGGCCGGCGGCTGGCGCATCATGCGCACGCTGGGCCGGAAGATCATCGAGCTGGACCCCCCGCAGGGGTTCGCCGCGGAGTCGGTCGGCGCGACGATCCTGTACGTCACGGCCTACGCCTACAAGGTGCCGGTCTCCACGACCCACATCATCACCTCGGCGATCATGGGTGTCGGCGCGACCAAGCGGGTGCGGGCCGTTCGCTGGGGCGTGGCGAAGAACATCGTGATCGGGTGGTTCCTGACGATGCCGGCTGCGGGGATCGTTGCCGCGGTGGTGTTCTGGATCAGCTGGGCGATTATCGGCTGACCGTTCGTCGGGGTTGCTGTTCGCGCAGTTCCCCGCGCCCCTATAGATGTGGTGAAGGGCCCGCTCACAGGTGAGCGGGCCCTTCCAGTACTCCGTGGCGGCACCGCCTAGCAGCGCCACGGAGTAGTACACGCGCGCAGAGATCCGCCAGGCACCTCTTTTAGGGGCGCGGGGAACTGCGCGAACAGCAACCCCGAACGACGGGTCAGCCGAACCGCCCCGAGATGTAGTCCTCGGTGGCCTGGACCGACGGGTTGGAGAAGATCTTCTCCGTGGCGTCGATCTCGATCAGCCGACCCGGCTGACCCACCGCCGAGAGGTTGAAGAACGCGGTGCGGTCGCTCACCCGCGCGGCCTGCTGCATGTTGTGGGTCACGATGACGATGGTGAACTGCTCCTTGAGCTCCCCGATCAGGTCCTCGATGGCGAGGGTGGAGATCGGGTCCAGGGCGGAGCAGGGCTCGTCCATCAGCAGGACCTGGGGCTCGACCGCGATGGCGCGGGCGATGCAGAGGCGCTGCTGCTGGCCGCCGGAGAGGCCGGCGCCGGGGCGGTCGAGGCGGTCCTTGACCTCGTTCCAGAGGTTGGCGCCCTTGAGCGAGCGCTCCACCGCCTCGTCGACCATCTTCTTGTTGCGCACCCCGTTGAGCTTGAGGCCCGCCGCCACGTTCTCCTTGATGGACATGGTGGGGAAGGGGTTGGGGCGCTGGAAGACCATGCCGACGGTACGGCGCACGGCGACCGGGTCGATCCCGTTGCCGTACAGGTCCTCGTTGTCGAGCATGACCTTGCCCTCGACCCTCGCCCCGGGCACGACCTCGTGCATCCGGTTCAGGGTCCGCAGGAAGGTGGACTTGCCGCAGCCGGACGGGCCGATGAAGGCTGTCACGGAGCGGGGTTCGACGGTCATGGAGATGTCCTCGACCGCTCGGAAGTTGCCGTAGTAGGCGTTCAGCCCGCTGACGTCGATGCGCTTGGCCATGATGTGTGGTGTCCGTTCGATGAGTCTGGGGTGTCCTGCGACATGATCAAGACGCGACCAGCCGACGCGCGTCAGCGCGAAGCCTTCGGGGCCTTCCAGCGGGCGATCCCGCGGGCGACCAGGTTGAGCAGCATGACCAGCGCGATCAGCACCAGCGCACCGCCCCAGGCCCGCGCCTCGGAGGCGTCGGTCCCGGCGGAGTACTGCTGGTACACATACAGCGGCAGTGAGGACTGCGGGTCCTTGAAGGGATTGGTGTTGATCACATCAGTGCCGAAGACCAGCATCAGGATGGGTGCGGTCTCGCCGATGATGCGGGCGATGGCCAGCATCACGCCGGTGGTGATCCCGCCGATGGCGGTGGGGAGCACGACCCGGAGGATGGTCAGCCACTTGGGCACGCCCAGCGCGAGACTGGCCTCGCGCAGCTCGTTGGGGACGAGCTTGAGCATCTCCTCGGTGGAGCGGACCACGACCGGCAGCATCAGGATCATCAGCGCCAGGCTGCCGGCGAAGCCGGTGTACTGCTGGTCGAGGATCACGATCCAGAAGGTCAGGATGAACAGGCCCGCGACGATCGAGGGGACACCGGTCATCACGTCGACGAAGAAGCTCACGGCCTTGGCCAGCGGGCCGCCGGTGCCGTACTCGACCAGGTAGACCGCGGTCAGGATGCCGAGCGGGGCGGCGACCAGGGTGGCGATGCCGACCTGCTCCAGGGTGGCGATGAGCGCGTGGTAGAGCCCGCCGCCGACCTGGTTGGGCGAGATCAGGTTCATCGAGTGGGTCAGGAAGGTGCCGTTGATGACCCCGGCGCCCTTGGAGATGGTGTAGTACAGCAGGCCGAACAGCGGCAGCAGGGCGAGCAGGAAGGCCACCCAGACCAGACTGCTGACCAGGCCGTTCTTCGCCTGGCGCGGACCCTCGACCTGACGGGCCAGCAGGTACTGGCCGACCACGAAGAAGATCGCGGCCATCAGGCCCCACTGGAGCTTGCTGGTGATGTCGAGGCCCAGGCCCAGGCCGACCGCCAGGGCGACGGCGACCACGATGGTCGCGGCCGGGGCCCAGCGGGGGAGCCGGCGCTCCTTCAGCGAACCGTTCAGCGGGGAGCGGCGCGGGGAGGTGGTGATGGTGCTCATCAGGCGTTCGCCCCCGAGTATTCCTTGCGACGGGCGATGATCAGGCGAGCACCACCGTTGACCAGCAGCGTGATGAGGAACAGGACCAGGCCGGAGGCGATCAGCGCGTCACGGCCGACACCCTGCGACTCGCCGAACTGGGTGGCGATGTTCTGGGCGATGGTGCTGCCGCCCGGGTCGGTGAGGTGGAAGCTGAGCAGCAGGCTGGGGGAGAGCACGGTGGCCACGGCCATGGTCTCGCCGAGGGCGCGGCCGAGGCCCAGCATCGAGGCGCTGATGATGCCGGAGCGGGCGAACGGGAGCACCGAGGTGCGGATGACCTCCCAGCGGGTGGCGCCGAGCGCCAGTGCCGCCTCCTCGTACATCCGGGGCACCTGCAGGAAGATCTCGCGGCTGACCGCGGTGATGATCGGCAGGATCATGATGGCCAGCAGCACGCCCACGCTGAACAGGCTGCGCGGCTGGGCGCCGGGCTGGGACTGGCCGAAGATGTAGGTCCAGCCGAAGTACTGGTTCAGCCAGGCGTTGACCCCGAGCATGTGCGGCACCAGGAACAACGCGCCCCAGAGGCCGTAGACGATGCTGGGGACGGCGGCGAGCAGGTCGATCACGTAGCCGAGGGCCTGTGCCATCCGGCGCGGTGCGTAGTGCGAGATGAACAGGGCCACCCCGATCGCCACCGGCACGGCGATGATCATGGCGATGACGGCGCTGACGACGGTGCCGAAGGCCAGTACCGCGATCCCGAAGGAGAGCGGGGCCCCTTCCTGGGTGTTCCACTCGAAGGTGGTGAGGAAGTTGCCCTGGTCGTGGCTGATCGCGTTGACGGAGCGGATGGTGAGGAAGACCGCGATGGCGGCCATCACCACCAGCAGCACGATGCCGGAGCCGCGCGAGGAGCCGGCGAAGAGCCGGTCGCCTATGCGGACCTTGCCCCTGCCCCGCTGGGGGCCGGCCAGGGCGGGAACGGTTGCGGACGTGCCGGAACCCCGCCGCGGCCCCTTGGGGCTGTCGACGAGGAGGTCATCCTTGGAGGGTGGCACGTCCTGCGGAGGTGCCGTGTCGGGTGTGTCCATGACTTCTCCGGTCTGGGTGGCGGCGTCGTGGGGACGTCGCCTGGCGGCGGTGCACCGGACTGACGGTCGGTCGGAACTGCGGATGCGGTGGAACGGGTGGTGCAGATTCGGGTGGTGCCCGGTGGCGCCGGCCGGTCCTGTCTCCCCCCCAGGGACAGGACCGGCCGGCACCGGCTGTGGTGCTGCGTCCTACCGGGTGGGACTAGGAGAGCGCGGCGATCTCGGCGGCGACCTTGGCCTGGAGCGCGGCCGGCAGCGGGAAGTAGCCGAGCGAGCCGATCGAGCTCTGGCCGGCGGCGCTGACGGTGTAGTTCAGGAAGGCCTTCAGGGCCGGCAGGGTGGCGGCCTTGTTGCCCTTGTCGCAGACGATCTCGTAGGTCAGCAGGGTGATCGGGTAGGCACCCTCGGCCTTGGTGGCGTAGTTGAGCTTCTGCGCCAGGTCCGCGCCGGTGCCGACGGTGGTGGCGTCCGCGACCGCCGCGGAGGCGTTGGCGGCGGTGGCCTCGACCGGGGCGGAGGCGCCGGTCGCGATCTTCGCGGTGCTGATGTTGCCCGCGGTGGCGTAGGAGAGCTCGAAGTACGAGATCGCGCCCTTGACCGACTTCACCTGGGCGGCGAGGCCCGAGGAACCGGTGGCGGACTGGCCCGACTTGGCCGGCCACAGCTTGTTGGCCGTGTAGGGGAAGTCGGAGGCCGCGGTGGCCGCCAGGTAGGCGGTGAAGTTGGCGGTGGTGCCCGAGCCGTCCGAGCGGTGGAAGGTCTGGATCGCCAGGTTCGGCAGCGTGGCGGTGGGGTTGAGCGCCTTGATGGCCGCGTCGTTCCAGTTGGTGATCTTGCCGTTGAAGATCTTCGCCAGGGTGGGGGCGTCCAGGATCAGGCCGGTCACGCCGGGGACGTTGTAGCCGATCGCGATGGGGCCACCGACCATGGGCAGGTCGATCGCGGTGCCGCCGGGGCAGGCGCTCGCGGCGGCGGCGACGTCGGCCGGCTTCAGGGCGGCGTCGGAGCCGGCGAAGGCGACCTTGCCGGACTCGAAGCTGGTGATACCGGCGCCGGAGCCGTTGGCGTTGTAGTTGACGGTCACGCCGGGGCACTTGGCCTGGAAGTCCTTGACCCACTGGGTCACGGCGTTGGCCTGGGCGGTGGAACCGGCGCCCAGCAGCTGGCCGCTGCCGCAGTCGGAGGCGGCCGCGCTGCTGGAGCCCGCGGCGGCGGTGGTGGCAGCGGCGCTGGTGTTGCTGCTGCTGGCGTTGTTGTTGTCGGAGCCGCACGCCGCGAGCGTCAGCGAGCTGACGACCGCCACGGCGCCGATGGCGAGGGCCTTGGTGCGGCCGTTCCGCTGGAGCTTCACTTGGTGTCCCTTTCTGGGGGCCGCAGGCCGGGACCACCGTTTCGGTTGGCTCTGACCTGGGGCTTCGCTGATGTCCGGGGCCTGACGACCTCCGATAACCAGGACGTTAAGCCGGTGAGGTGAAGCGCCAGGCCAGCCCAAATGAACGGAAGGTGAACCTCGGACGGACGCCGGGATACGCAGTGCGGTAGTAACGGTTTCGCCACGGTGACAGCACGACCGGATAAACCTGACGGTTTTTCAGGGACGGCGTCAGAACTGCTCGCCGAGCAGCTCCTCCAGCAGCGCGTCGACCAGTTCGCGGTCGTGCTCGTAGCTCAGCCGCTTGCGCGCCTCGGCGGCCGGCAGCCAGACCAGCCGGTCCACCTCGCGGTTGGGCGCGAAGGCCCCGCTGACCCGGACCGCGGCCCAGTAGCGCACCCGCTTGGGCCTGCCCCTGACGGTGTAGTGCCGGGTCGGCAGCCGGAAGCACAGCCGCACCCGCAGGCCGGTCTCCTCCAGCGCCTCCCGCCGGGCGGCGTCCTTGGAGCGCTCCCCGGGCTCCAGCTTGCCCTTGGGGAAGGTCCAGTCGAACCGCTTGGGCCGGTGCACCAGCGCCAGCTCCGGCTCCTCGGCCGACCCCTTCCCCGGCTGCCACAGCACCACTCCGGCGGCCCGGATCGGCTGCTGCTTGACGAGAAGGACCCGGTCGGGCGAGCGGTCGGAGTTCAGCGAGTGGTCAGCCATGCGTCGGTCAGCCATCCGGAGCGGTAGAGGTCGGGCCAGGTCGTGCCGAAGGCGTGGCGCGTGGCTTCCACCTCCAGGCGTTGATCAGCATGGACCACGCCGAGGACGTAGCCGGTGGCGGGGGTTATCCGGGGCGTCAGCGCGGCCAGGGCGGCGGCCTCGGCGGCCTCGGCGGCGTCGCGGTGCCGGCCGAGGATCCGGCCCAGCTCGGTGAGGGCCGCCAGCGGGGGGCCGGCCTGCCGGCCGAGCAGCGGTGCGCACAGCTCCAGCGCGTAGCGGGTGCGCTGCACCATGTCGTGCACCTGGCGCCAGGGCTGGTCGTCGCCGGGTTCGTGCAGGCAGTCCCCGTTGTAGGCGACGGCCGCGCGTTCCAGCGGCAGCGCCTCGGCGGCCGCGGTCAGCGCGGCGGCCTCGGCGGCGGCGCAGGAGAGCAGTTCACCGGCCGGGGCGTCGCCGCCGCCGGCCCGCAGCGGCAGGTCGGAGACCAGCAGCGTCATCCGGTCGGCCAGCGCGTGGAAGCGCGCCGAGCCCAGCTCCTGCAGGGCGGCGGTGTGGGCCCGGGAGCGGCCCAGGGTGAGCTGGCGCTCCAGCAGCGCCCGGGCCTTGGGCGCGCCGGGGTGCCGGGCCAGCAGGCCCTCGGCCTCGCGCGGACGCGGGACCGGCCCGGCGGTGGCGGCGCCGGCGGGCGGCTGACCGGCCGGGAGCTGACCGGCCGGCAGCTGGGCGGCGCTGGCGGCGGGGTCCGTGCTGGTGAGCGAGTCCAGGCCGGCCAGCAGCCGGCTCAGCCTGCGGCCGTAGGCCCGTTCCTGGCCGAGGACGGCCCCGAGCCGGGACAGCTCCTCCCGCATCTCCCGTGCCCAGGCCGGGTCCAGCAGCGACTCGAAGGTGTGCAGCGCCGCGCCGACCCGGCGCAGCGTGTGCAGGTCCACCGAGGGCAGACCGCGCAGGAAGTCCCCGGCCTGTGTCGCGAGGTGCACCGAGAGGAGCTCGGCGGCGGAGCCGTCGTCCAGCAGCGCCGAGACCCGGCCCGGTGGGCTGCCCGGATGCGGCCGACTCTGGTGCGTCACCCTCTTGGCAGCCGACGGGGCCTCTGCGGCCGGGGTTGCGTCGGTCATGGTGCGTAAGTCCCCGTCGTCGTCGTTGCGGTCCCCGGGCGGCCCTTCGGGGCGCCCCGGTGTGTCAGGCGGTCGAGCCACTCTGGCCCCAGCCACCGGTACTGCGCTTGCGCCGCCGCGAGTCGATCAGCAGCTCCTGGACGTTGCGCAGGGGTCTGCCCTCGGCGTCGTGGGAGTGCCTGGTCCAGGTGCCGTCGGCGCCCAGGTGCCAGGACGAGGTGTCGTCGGCGGTGCCCAGGTCCAGCAGCCCGGCGAGCTCGCTGCGGTGGCCCGGGTCGGTGACCCGCAGCAGCGCCTCGATCCGGCGGTCCAGGTTGCGGTGCATCATGTCGGCGCTGCCGATCCACACCTCGGGGTCGCCGCCGTTGCCGAAGACGAACACCCGGGAGTGCTCCAGGAACCGGCCGAGGATGCTGCGGACCCGGATGTTGTCCGAGAGTCCGGGCACTCCGGGCCGGATCGCGCAGATCCCGCGCACCCACACGTCGACCGGTACGCCGGCCTGCGAGGCGCGGTAGAGGGCGTCGATGACGGCCTCGTCCACGATGGAGTTGACCTTGATCTGGATCCGGGCCGGACGGCCGGCCCGGTGGTGGGTGATCTCGTCGTGGATCCGCTGGACCAGGCCCTGCCGCAGCGAGCGCGGGGCGACCAGCAGCCGCCGGTAGGACTCCCGCCGGGAGTAGCCGGAGAGCCGGTTGAACAGGTCCGAGAGGTCCGCGCCGACCTGCTGGTCGGCGGTGAGCACGCCCAGGTCCTCGTACATGCGGGCGGTCTTGGGGTGGTAGTTCCCGGTGCCGACGTGCGCGTAGCGGCGCAGCGTGTCGCCCTCCTGACGGACCACCAGCGACAGCTTGCTGTGCGTCTTCAGCCCGATCAGGCCGTAGACCACGTGGCAGCCGGCCTCCTCCAGCTTGCGGGCCCACTTGATGTTGGCCTGCTCGTCGAAGCGGGCCTTGATCTCGACCAGGACCAGCACCTGCTTGCCGGACTCGGCGGCGTCGATCAGGGCGTCCACGATCGGGGAGTCGCCGGAGGTCCGGTACAGGGTCTGCTTGATGGCCAGCACGTCGGGGTCGTTGGCGGCCTGCTCCAGGAAGGCCTGCACCGAGGTGGAGAAGCTGTCGTACGGGTGGTGCAGCAGCACGTCGCGCTCGCGCACGGCGGCGAAGATGTCCGGCTGGGAGGCCGATTCGACGTCGGACAGGCCGCGCGCGGTGCTCGCGATGAACGCCGGGTACTTCAGCTCGGGCCGGTCCAGACCGGCGATGGCGAACAGGCCGGTCAGGTCCAGCGGCCCGGGCAGCGGGTACACCTCGGACTCGGAGATGTTCAGCTCGCGGACCAGCAGGTCGAGGACGTAGGGGTCGATGGACTCCTCGACCTCCAGCCGCACCGGCGGCCCGAAGCGGCGCCGCATCAGCTCCTTCTCCAGGGCCTTGAGGATGTTCTCGGTGTCGTCCTCCTCGACCTCGAGGTCCTCGTTGCGGGTCACCCGGAAGGCGTGGTGCTCCAGTACCTCCATGCCCGGGAAGAGCTCCTCCAGGTAGGCGCCCATCACGTCCTCCAGCGGGACGTAGCGCTGCGGCGAGGCCTCCAGGAAGCGGTGCAGCGACTGCGGGACCTTGACCCTGGCGAAGTGCTTGTGGCCGCTGATCGGGTTGCGCACCACCACGGCCAGGTTGAGCGACAGGCCGGAGATGTAGGGGAACGGGTGCGCCGGGTCGACCGCGAGCGGGGTGAGCACCGGGAAGATCTGCTGCCGGAACAGGACCAGCAGCCGGCCCTGCTCCTTGTCGGTCAGATCGCTCCAGCGCACCAGTTCGATGCCCTCGGCGGCCAGCTCGGGCAGCAGGTCCTGCTGGAAGCAGGCGGCGTGCCGGGCCATCAGCTCCCGGGACCGGCCCCATATCTTCTCCAGCACCTCGCGCGGCTGGAGCCCTGCGGCCGAACGGGTGGCGACGCCGGTGGCGATCCGGCGCTTCAGGCCGGCGACGCGGACCATGAAGAACTCGTCCAGGTTGCTGCCGAAGATCGCCAGGAACTTGACCCGTTCCAGCAGCGGGGTCTCCGGGTCCTCGGCGAGCTCCAGCACCCGCTCGTTGAACGCCAGCCAGCTGCGCTCCCGGTCCAGGAAGCGGTTGGCGGGCAGTTCCTCCTCGAACTCGGCGAACTCGGCGAGCTCCCGGCTGTCCGGGAGCAGCGTCGGGACGCCGTTGGCGGACACGGCGGTGGTCGCAGGGGTGGTGGCCGGTGTGGCGGCAGGTCGGGCGGCGGTCATGGTGGGCAGCTCCTCCTGCAGGGTGTCCGGCATCGTCGTTGCCCCTGCGGCTTGCATTTCGTGATCTTTGCAACGGCGTCTGAACTGGAAGTGAATAGCGGGTGGCCTACAGGAAAGCTGACGCGGACGCCTCAGCGCGGGCCACTCAGTCGCTGCTCAGCCGGTACATCAGGTCCACCTCGTACACCGTGAAGCCCAGTTTCTCGTATACCCGCACGGCGGCCGGGTTATCGGCGTCCACGTAGAGCAGCACCGTGCCGAGGCCCCGGTCCCGGCCCAGGTAGCGCAGCCCGACCGAGGTCAGCGCCCTGCCGAGGCCGTTGCCCTGCTCGGAAGGACTGACCCCGACGACATAGACCTCTCCCATGTCCCCCTCCACCTTGGTCCAGTGGAAGCCGACCAGCTCGTCGCCGCGGGTGGCCAGGAAGAACCCGGCCGGGTCGAACCAGGGCTCGGCGAGCCGTTCGGCCAGGTCCTGCTCGGTCCAGCCGCCCTGCTCGGGGTGGTGGGCGAAGGCGGCGGCGTTGAGCGCCAGCCAGGCCCCGTCGTCCTGGCCCGGACGGAAGCTGCGCAGTTCGACGCCCTCGGGGAGGGTGATCTCCAGGTCCTCCACCGGGAGCGGGCGGCGCATCTGCCGCAGCTCCCGCACCAGCTCGAAGCCCAGCTCCTCGGCCAGCCGCCGGGCCCCGGGGTGGCCGCCGTGCGCCCAGGCCGTGGTGGCACCGGCCGCGACGGCGGCCTGCGCCAGCGCCCGTCCGTGGCCCCGGCGGCGCCGGGCCGGGGCCACCGCCAGCTCGGCCGTGCCGGAGCCGTCCACCTGGGCGTAGCCGACCAGCTCGCCGTCGTCGTCCCGCTGCAGCAGGTGCCGCACCCCGGGCCTGGGGTTCCGCAGCGCCAGCCGCCCCTGCTCCGAGACGGCCGTCCGGCCGTCGCTCCGCTCCGCCGTCGCCAGCAGCAGCTGTATCGCCGCCAGCTCCGACCCGTCCACCGTCTCGACCACCTGAACCGCGTCCATCCTGCGACTCTAGGCCGCTCCGTCCACCGCCCGCACCGGCACCACCGCGATGGCGGCCACTCCGCAGACGGCCGCGCAGGCGAAGGCGGTGCCGTAGCCGGAGGCGCTGATCAGCGCGCCGACCACCGGCGGGGCCAGCGAGGCGGTCAGGTTCTGGCCGATGTTCTGCACGCCCAGGGCCCGGCCGGCCCAGCGGGGCCCGGCCAGCTCGGCCACCGAGGTGAACGACAGCCCGTTGGTGCTGGCGGAGAGCCCGCAGAGCAGGACCAGCAGCACCACCGACGCCGCTGAGGGCCACCACTGCGCGCAGGCGGCCAGCAGCAGCGAGGCGGCGCCCACCGCGCCTGCCAGCGCCCGCATCGGCCGCAGCCGGCTGCCGACCGCGTCGGACCAGCGGCCGGCGCCGATCCGGCAGCAGGCGGCCAGGGCCTGCCCGCAGGCCATCAGCTGGCCGGCCGCGACCGGCGACCAGTGCCGGACGTCGGTCAGGAAGACCAGCCCGAAGGCGCCCACGGTGAACTGCGGCCACACCATCAGCGCGCTGGCCCCGTGGATCCGCCACAGCGTCCGCGAGCCCCGGTACGGCAAGGCCGGACGGGCGCCGCCGGGGGCGGTCCGCGGCGGCCGGGGAGGGTCCACCACAAGCAGCGCCACCAGCACGGTCATCACCGCGCTCAGCAGGGTCACGAACAGCAGCGCGCCGCGCAGCCCGTACGCCGCCGCCAGCGGGGGCATCGACACCGCCGCCACCAGCATCCCCAGCGGGGTGGAGGTCTGCCTGATGCCCATCGCCAGTCCGCGCTGCTCCGGCGGGAACCAGCCCAGCACGACCCGTCCGCTGGCCGCCGACACCGAGGCCCCGGCCGCGCCCGCCAGCGCGAACATCAGGCCCAGCAGCACCAGGCCGTGGACCAGCAGGGCCGCGGTCAGCGCCAGCGTCGCCAGCCCCAGGCCGGACGCCAGCACCACCCGCTCGCCGTAGCGGTCGGCGGCGGCGCCCCACGCGTACAGGGCCAGCAGCAGTCCGACGGTCGGGCAGGCCACCAGCAGTCCGGCCTGCGAGAGGCTCAACCGCTCGCTGCCACGCAGCACCGGGATCAGGTAGGGAAGCCCGTAGACGAAGGCGAACGAGCTGGTCTGCGCGGCGGTGCCGAGCGCCAGCATCAGCCAGCGCCGGCTGCCGCCCCCGGCCGTCGCTGCCGTCCCGGTACCGGCCTTCGTGTCGGTGATCCCCATGGCTCTGCCTCCCCGCAGTCGCTTCTGCCTGCGGGGCCATCATGGCGGACCATCCAGTTGTTGGGACAGATCGTCTCAGATCCCGGACTTCAGCTCCTCGTCCGCGGTGATCTGCGGGGTGTTCTGCACGGTCGGCGGGGTCGGCGGCGGGGGCGTGGGAGCCCCGGGCAGCTGCACCGTCGCCAGCGCGCCGCCGGTCGAGCCGTCCGGCCCGGGCGCCGCCGCGGCCAGCGAGACCTCGCCGCCGGCGTCGCGGATGGTCTGCGCGACGATGGCCAGGCCCAGGCCCGACCCTGGCATCTGCCGGGCGGAGGGGGAGCGCCAGAAGCGGTCGAAGACGTGCGGCAGGTCCTCGGTCGGGATGCCCGGACCGTGGTCCCGCACCGTCAGGGTGCCGAAGCGCAGCGAGACGTCGATGCTGCCGCCGGGCGGGCTGAACTTCACCGCGTTGTCCAGCAGGTTGATCACCGCACGCTCCATCGAGTGCGCGTCGGCCCGCACGTACCAGGGCCGCAGCTCGACGTTGAAGACCAGCCCGGGACCGCGCAGCCGGGCCCGGTCCAGCGCGCGGGCGGCGATGTCGTGCAGCGGCAGCACCTCCAGCGGCTTGGAGCCCTTCGGCCGGGACGGCCGGGACAGTTCCAGCAGGTCCACGATCAGCGTGGACAGCTCCACCATCTGCGCCTTCATATTGCCGAGCATCCGGTTGCGGGTCGCCTCCGGCAGCGCCCGCCCGGTCTCCTCGCTGCGCACCAGCAGGTCGACATTGGTCCGCAGCGAGGTCAGCGGGGTGCGCAGCTCGTGCCCGGCGTCCGCGATCAGCTGCGACTGCCGGTCCCGGGACCTGGCCAGCGCCGTGCTCATGGAGTTGAACGACTCGCTCAACCGGGCGATCTCGTCCTTTCCGGACACCGTGATGGTCGTCCCCAGCTCCTCGGTGCGGGCGATGTGCTCCACGGCCTCGGTCAGCCGGTCCACCGGCTTGAGCGCCGCACGCGCCACCAGCAGTCCGATTCCGGCCGCACCCAGCACACCGGCGACGGCGACGCCGCACAGGATCAGCAGCAGGCTCTGCAGCGAGGACTCGAGGTCGTGCAGCGGGTAGGCGACCAGCAGGACGGCCTGGGACCCGTCGTAGGTCCCGCCGCTGACACGGACGCCGGTCACCCGGACGAGCGCCTTGGTGCCGTCGGTGTAGGTGCCGTCGCGGATGATGGTGTCACCGACGGCGAGCGACGAGTCCGACGTCTGGACGGTGATGCCCCTGGTGCCGGACTGGGGGATGCACACCTCCTGGCTCGTCGTGGTGGGAACGACGAGTTGGGCGTCGACACCGCCCAGGGGGCTGTGCCCGTCGCCCGGGCCGCCGGGCCCCAGCAGACCGCTGGAGTTCGCGCTCCTGTTGACGGCCGCGGCCGCGGCCGCGGTGGTGCGGCAGGTTGCGTCGTTGAAGGCGTTGCTGCTCACGTAGGCCGTCGTCAGCGACGTCCTGGCCTGGCTGTACAGCTGGTCCCTGACGATGAAGAAGCAGGAGAACGCGGCCGCGGCGATCGCCACGGCCACGGCCGCGGCGGTCAGGATCGACAGCCTTCCCCGGAGCGACATCCGGGTGAACCAGCCCGCGAAGCGGTGCCCCTGCTTCGCGGGTTCCTCCGCGGCGACAGCCGTGTCCGCGCTCACGTCCCGCTACCTGCGCGGAGCGCGTACCCCACGCCGCGGACCGTGTGCACCAGCCGGGGCATCCCGCCGGCCTCGGTCTTGCGGCGCAGGTACATCACGTACACGTCCAGCGAGTTCGACGACGGTTCGAAGTCGAAGCCCCAGACGGCCTTGAGGATCTGCTCGCGGGTCAGCACCTGGCGCGGGTGCGCCAGGAACATCTCCAGCAGCATGTACTCGGTGCGGGTCAGCTCCACCGGCTGGCCCGCCCGGGTCACCTCGCGGGTGGTGGTGTTCATCCGCAGGTCCTCGAAGGCGAGCACCTCGTCCTCGGCCGCGCCGCCGACCCCGGCCGCCTGGGCGATGGAGTTGCGCCGCAGCAGCGCCCTGACCCTGGCCAGCAGCTCGTCCAGTTCGAACGGCTTGGCCAGGTAGTCGTCGGCGCCCACGTCCAGACCGGTGACCCGGTCGCCCACCGCGTCCCGGGCCGTCAGCATCAGCACCGGGACGGTGTCCCCGCGGGACCGCAGCCGGCGGACGGTGGTCAGACCGTCCATCCGCGGCATCATGATGTCCAGCAGCACCAGGTCGGGCGACTTCTCGGCGATGGCGTCCAACGCCTCCAAGCCGTCCGAGGCGGTGGTCACCTCGTAGCCCTCGAAGGCGAGGCTGCTCTCCAGGGCGTCGCGCAGCGCGGGCTCGTCGTCGACGACCAGGACACGGGCGAGCGCGTCCTCGGTCGACGACGGGTCGTTGGCTGCGGGCTGCGCGGCGGAGGCACTCATCTGGCTGTTTCCTCGGATTCCTCGGGTACGGACACGATGGCATCTGTCCGCGATTGTCCGTCACGGGCGGGCCCCGCGTCAGGACGACGTCGTGTCGTGACTCCGCGACTTCGCGCCGCGGGCGTCAGGAGGTGATGTTCTGCCCGGCCTGGAGCTGCGGCAGGACCGCCTTCACCGCGTTGATCGGGATGGCGAAGCCCAGGCCGACGCTGCCGGCCTCGCTGCTGGAGCTGCTGCTGGAGGACGAGCTGTACATCGAGGCGTTGATCCCGATGACCTCCCCGGAGCTGTTGAGCAGCGGGCCGCCGGAGTTGCCGGGGTTGAGCGAGGCGTCGGTCTGGATCGCGTTGTAGGTCGCGGTCTGGCTGCTGGAGGAGCTGCCGGAGCCGGAGGAACCGCTGCCGCCCTGCTCACCGGACCAGCTTGGGAAGCCGAAGCCGCCGTTGGACTGGGTGGTGCTCTCGCTGACGTCCACGGTGACCTTGCGGTTCAGCGCGCTGACGATGCCGGAGGTGACGGTGCCGGTGAGGCCGTCCGGGTTGCCGATGGCGACCACGGAGTCGCCGATCGCGACCGAGCTGGAGTCGCCGAGCGAGGCGGGCTTGAGGCCGCTGACGTTCTCCGCCTTGATCACGGCGACGTCCAGGCCGGCGTCGGTGCCCACGATGCTGCCGGTGGCGGTCTTGCCGTCACTGAAGGTGATCTTGATGGTGGCGCTGCTGTCGCTCGCCGCCGCGGAGATCACGTGGTAGTTGGTCAGGATCTGGCCGGTGGAGGTCAGGATGATGCCGGTGCCGATGTCCTCGCTGTTGCCCGAGTCCACCGTGATCTGCACGGTGCTGGGCGTGACGGCGGACGCTATCGCGGCGGTGTTGCTGGTGGTCTTGGAGTCGGAGGTGACCACCGCGCCGGTGCTGTAGTTGGCGGTGGTGCTGCGCTGGGCGCTGATCACACCGCCGGCGACCCCGCCGGCCAGCGCGGAGACCAGGGCCACGGCCGCCACCAGGGCGATCGGACGGCGCAGCCGGCTGCGCTTCTTCGGGGCGGGCTCGGCCGCGTGGTGGGCGAGCTCGCCGGGGCCGCCGTCACCGGTGCCGCCCCAGCCGCTGCCGCCCGCGTACGGCGCGGGGGCGGGCATCGGGGGGCCGGGGAGCGGTGCGGGGTTGCCGGGGAAGACGGTGCCCTCGATGGGCGCCTCGCCGTAGTGGGCCGCCGGCGCGTGCTCCGGCATGGGGGGCAGCGGCACCGTCGGGTCGACGCCCGCGCCGTCACCACTGGTGTAGGGGTACACGCCCGGCTCGGGGGCGCCTTCAGAATTCCGGTGCGTCTCGCTCATGGCTTCAATTTCCGCCCGCAACATGAGAGCCCACTGAGAGCAAGCTCATAGCCCCACGAAAGAATCAAG
Organism: Streptacidiphilus jeojiensis; assembly: GCF_042510965.1. Classification (NCBI taxonomy): domain Bacteria; kingdom Bacillati; phylum Actinomycetota; class Actinomycetes; order Kitasatosporales; family Streptomycetaceae; genus Streptacidiphilus; species Streptacidiphilus jeojiensis. The sequence continues at coordinate 336,593 of NZ_JBEUKS010000010.1, read as the reverse complement.
GCCCATGCTCCGCTCAGATGAGTGTCGGCTCCACGCCGGGTCAGAGCTGCGCTCCGGCCCTCCGACGGTAAGTTCCGCCCGGCCTATCCGCAGCCGCACGAGCGCCTGGTCACCAGCCTGCTGGGGAAGCGCCGCACCCGCGGCGTGTCCGATCCGGGCACCAGCAGCGAGTCGTCCAGCACCAGGTCCACCGCGGCCTTGGCCATGGCGTCCCGGTCCGAGGCGATGGTGGTCAGCGGCGGGTCGCAGAACGCCGCCTCGGGGATGTCGTCGAAGCCGGCCAGGGCCAGGTCCTCGGGGATCCTGACGCCGACCTCGCGCGCCGCCCTGGCCACGCCGATGGCCTGGTCGTCGGTGGAGCAGAAGATCGCCGGGGGGCGGTCGGGGGAGCGCAGCAGCTCCACGGCGACGGCCCTGGCCCCGTAGCGGTCGAAGGGCGCGTCGATGAGCCGGCCCTCGGTGCCCAGGCCGGCCGCGCTCATGGCCCGGCGCCAGCCCTCGATGTGGTCGATCACCGGGTCGCCCGGGGCGGGCGAGGCGACCGGGCCGCCGAAGCAGGCCACATAGGGGTGCCCGTGCCCGAGCAGGTGCTCGACCGCCAGCTGGGCGCCGCCCACGTCGTCGGTGACCACGGCGACGTCCTCGGCGCTCTCCGGGCGGCGGTGCAGCAGCACCACCCGGGAGTCGTCCTGGGCCGCGAACTCGGTCGCGGCCTGCTGCGAGGGTCCCTGGCTGATCAGGATCAGCCCGGAGACGCGCATGCCCAGGAAGGCCCGGACGTAGTGCATCTCACGGTCGCCGACGTAGTCGGAGTTCCCTATCAGCACGATCTTGCCGCGCTCCGAGGCCACCCGTTCCACCGCGTGCGAGAGCTCGGCGAAGAACGGCTGGCGGGCGTCGGGCACGACCATGCCGATGAGGTTGGTACGGCGGCTCGCCATCGCCTGGGCGACGCTGTTGGGGCGGTAGCCGAGTTGCGCTATCGCCGCGAGCACGCGTTCGCGGGTCGCCGGGGCGACCGGGCGGGGGCCATTGTTGATGACGTAGCTGACGACCGCGGTCGAGGTCCCTGCCAGCCTGGCCACGTCGTCGCGGGTCACCTTGGGCACGGCGGCAGTCTACGCGCCTCACCGAACTGTGGTGGACCTGTCCAGAACCGAGCACTCCGGTCGGTGACCGAGCGGGCGTGCGGAAGGTGTCCGGAAGCCCCCGGACACCTTCCGCACGCCCGCTGGAACGGAGCGGCGGCTCAGACCTCCGCGTCCGCCTCGATCGGCTCGACGGCACCGACGGCCGGCGGGAACGCAGCGTCGCCGTCGGGGCGGGGGATGCTCCCCTTGTCGCCCTTCTCCGGCACCACGAAGCGGTAGCCGACGTTGCGGACCGTGCCGATCAGCTGCTCGTGCTCCGGGCCGAGCTTCGCCCGCAGCCGGCGGACGTGCACGTCCACGGTGCGGGTGCCGCCGAAGTAGTCGTAGCCCCAGACCTCCTGCAGCAGCTGCGCCCGGGTGAAGACCCGGCCGGGGTGCTGCGCCAGGTACTTGATGAGCTCGAACTCCTTGAAGGTCAGGTCCAGCACCCGGCCCTTGAGCTTGGCGCTGTAGGTCGCCTCGTCCACGGACAGGTCGCCGTTGCGGATCTCCATCGGGCTGTCGTCCTGGACCACCTGCATCCGGCCGGTGGCCAGCCGCAGCCGCGCCTCGACCTCGGCCGGGCCGGCCGTGTCCAGCAGCACGTCGTCGATGCCCCACTCGGCGGTGACGGCGGCCAGGCCGCCCTCGGTCACGATCAGGACCACCGGCGCACCGGGTCCGGTGGAGCGGATCAGCTGGCACAGGCTGCGGATGTGCGGCAGGTCGCGGCGGCCGTCGACGAGGACCACATCGGCACTGGGGGTGTCCACGAGGGCGGAGCCCTCGGCGGGGGCCACGCGTACGTTGTGCAGCAGCAGGCCGAGTGCGGGCAGTACCTCGGCGGACGGCTGCAGGGCGTTGGTGAGCAGCAGCAGAGAACTCATACCCGGTTAGTCCCCTTTCCGGGTGGGACGGTGAGGGTGGCGGCTCCGTGGGTTCCGGCCGGGCACACGGCGTTGTGCGTTCCGTCCGGAGAAGCCTCTCGCAGGTCACGCGTTCAGGATCTGTAACCACAAAAGGACCCGGGGGCGACTCTGCCCGGATCCCTTGGAGAAGGAGAATAGCCCACATGGACGCTGTCGCGAAGGGTCTGACCAGGACTGGTACGGATGTGCGGCCATGGAACGCCCCCGCCGAAGCACTGCTGCTGACTGTCGACGGCGTACGTATCCATGCAGCTCACCGCCCGCTGAGCGGTTCCGGGGAGTCCGCTGGGAGGGACCTCGCGGTGGTCGTCGCGCACGGCTTCACCGGCGCGGTGGAACGGCCCGCGCTGCAACGCGCCGCCGGGGTGCTGTCCCAGTATGCGGGCGTGGTGACCTTCTCCTTCCGCGGCCACGGCAGGTCCGGCGGGCTGTCCACGGTCGGCGACCGGGAGGTGGACGACCTCCAGGCGGCCGTCGACTGGGCCCGCTCGCTGGGTTACCGCCGGATCGTCACCGCCGGCTTCTCCATGGGCGGCGCGGTGGTGGTGCGCCACGCCGCGCTGTACGGGGGAGTGGCGGCGGTGGCCACGGTCAGCGCGCCGGCCCGCTGGTACTACCGGGGCACCGTCCCGATGCGGCGGCTGCACTGGGTGGTGATGCGCCCGCTGGGCCGGGTGGTGGGCCGGCTCGGGCTGCGGACCCGGATCGACCCCAAGGAGTGGCAGGAGATCCCGGTGCCGCCGGTGGAGGCGGCGGCACTGCTGGCCGAACGGGGCATCCCGCTGCTGGTGGTGCACGGGGACAGCGACCCCTACTTCCCGCTGGACCACCCGCGCTCGCTGCATCGGGCCGCCGCCGCGAAGGGCAGCTCGCAGCTCTGGATCGAGCCCGGCTTCGGCCACGCCGAGAACGCGGCGGACGAGGCCTTGCTCGAACGTGTGGGCGAGTGGCTGACCAGCGCGCGGTGACGGAAGCGGGTCCAGGAGTCCATGATGGCCCGATGCGAGGTTCCACTGAGGAGGGTGAGATGACCGCTGGTCCGGCATCCGCCGAGGCAGCAGGCGTACAGGAGGGTGTGCACCGTTCCCCCGGGGGGCGACCCCCGGTACCGACCGGAGTGATCCGCTACTGGGCGGCGGCTAAGGCCGAGGCGGGCACGGGCGAGGAGCCCTACCGCGCGGCGACGCTCGCCGCGGCGCTGGAGGCCGCGCGTGCGCTGCACTCCGACCGGCCGCGGTTCGCACAGGTCCTCGGCCTGTGCTCGTTCCTGGTGGACGGCGACCCGGTCGGCAGCCGCGACCACGCCGACGTCGAGCTGGCGCAGGGCGGCACCGTCGAGGTCCTGCCGCCGTTCGCGGGAGGGTGACGCAGAGCATGTCCGGATATTCGGGTTCCCCCATCTTCCCCGCCGAGGGTCGTCAGCCGTCCGAGTGGAACGAGGCCGAGCAGACCTCGCTGCTGCCGCCCTATCCGCAGGGCCCGCCGGACGCCGCCGCGGCGCCTCCGCCGACCTCGCGCTTCGGCCAGATCCACGAGCGCTACGCGACCACCGAGGTGCCGCTGCCGCAGGAGCTGATCCAGCCTCAGTTCCCGTCCCAGGAACAGGGGCAGGGGCAGGGCCAGGGCCAGGCCGGTCCTGGCTGGCCGTCCGAGTGGGAGCGCGGGGCGGCCCCGGCCGCCGCGCCGGCGCCCCCGACCGGCTGGCAGCCCCAGCAGCAGCCGGGCGCCCAGCAGTGGCAGCAGCAGCCGGGCGTCCCGCCGCAGGCCCAGTCCTGGCCCGCCCCGGACGCCGAGGCCACCGCCTTCCTCCCGCCGGTCCCGCCGCAGCCCGGCGCCCCCGGCTGGCAGCAGCCGGCTCAGGGCGCCGACGCCTTCCTCCCGCCGCAGGCCCAACCCGGTGCCCAGCAGTGGCAACAGCCCGGCGTCCCGCCGCAGGTCCAGCCCTGGGGCACCCCGGACGCCGAGGCAACCGCCTTCCTCCCGCCGGTCCCGCCGCAGCCACAGCCAGGAAGCCCCCCGGGCTGGCAGCAGCCGGGCACCCCGGGCGGCGACGCGGAGGCCACCGCCTTCCTCCCGCCGGTCCCGCCGCAGCCGCAGCCGGGCACCCCCGGCTGGCAGCAGTTGGGCACCCCGGGTGGTGACGCCGAGGCCACCGCATACCTGCCGCCGGTGCCGCCGGCCGGCGCGGCCGCCCCGCCGTACCCGGTCCAAGCGGCCCGGGCGGAGGCCCCCGCGCCCGAGTACTTCGACGCCCTGGGCGCCCAGCCGCAGTCCCAGCCGCTCGCCTACGGTGCGCCGACCTCGCTCCGGGAGACCTTCGCCGCCGCGCAGCCCACCGGACCGGCCGGGGAGTTCGCCCCGCCGCCACCGCAGCCGCTGGAGGCGCAGCCGGGCGGCTCGCTGCGCGAGGCCTTCGCGGCGGCGCAGCCCACCGGTCCGACCGCCCCGGAGGCCGCGGCCCACCCCCAGGGCCCGGCCGCACCGGCCGTTCCCGCCCAGGCCGCCCGCAAGGGCTCGCCGATCGTCGACCCGGGCATCCAGCCCGCCGCCGCGACCGCGGCGATCGCGGTGCTGCTGACCCTGGCCGCGCTGCTCGGCCGTCCCGCCCTGGTCGTCCCGACGCTGCTGCTGCAGGCGGTGACCTCCGCCGGATGGTTCCGGCTGAACGGCATGTGGCCCGCCCGGCAGGGCATCGCCCTGGCCGCGCTCGGCGGCGTCACCGCGGACGCGGCGATGCTGGCCGCCTCCGGCGGCACCGCGCCGGCCGTGCTGGCGGGCACCCTCGGCGGGTTCTTCCTGCTGGTGCTGATCCTGCAGATCTTCCGGCCCAGCAACCCCGACGAGCGCTTCTACGCCCTGACGGTGAGCGCCTCGGCGACGGTGATGACCGTCCTCGCGGGCTGCTTCCTGGCCGCCGGGTCGGTCACCCACCACGGCTGGTCGACCGGCGCCGCGGTCACCGCGGGCGCGCTGTCCGCGGCCGTCGCCACCGCGGTCTCCGCACTGCCGATGCTCCCGGCCAAGGCCGGCTTCGGCGCCGGTGCGGCGGCCAGCCTGCTGGTCGGGGCCCTGCTGGGGGCCGCGACCGGACTCGGCGCGGGCGGGGGCCTGCTGCTCGGCCTGGCCGCGGGCGCCTGCGCCCTGGTCGGCCGCCGGGTCGCCGGGTACGACTTCCCGTCCCGCTTCGTCCATCTGACGGCGGGTGTCGCGGTGCCGCTGGCCTGCGCGGCTCCGGCCGTCTTCCTGGTGGGTCACCTGCTCGCGGGGTAGACGTGGCAGCAGTACCCCGGGCGGTCCGCGGAACCGCGGACCGCCCGGCCGCTGTCTTCTCCGGCACGTCCGTCCAAGGAGGACTCCATGCGCGCCGCGCGCCGACTGCTGATCGTCCTGATCGTCCTCGCCGCCCTGTTCGTCGCGGCCGACAGGATCACCCTGCACTTCGCCGAGAGCGAGGCCGCGAGCAAGATCCAGTCCGAGCGGAACCTCTCGCAGAAACCGAGCGTCAGCATCGGGGGCTTCCCCTTCCTGACCCAGCTCGCCTCCAAGAAGTTCGACGAGGTGAAGATGAGCGCCTCCGACCTGACCGTGAACGACGGCAAGGGCGGGCCCAACATCCAGCTGCAGAACTTCCGCATCGACGCCAAGAACGTGAAGGTCACCGGCAACTACAGCGGGATCGTCGCCGGCAGCGGCACCGGGACCGCCCGGATCTCCTACGCGGACCTCTCCGCCGCGCTGCCGAACCAGGTCACCGTCGCCTACGGCGGCACCCCGGGCAAGGTGAAGGTCTCCGGCAAGGTCGACCTCCCGGTGCTGGGGTCGCAGCAGGTCTCCGGCACCGCCGACATCAGCGTGGTGGACGGCAACGGCATCAGCCTGACCAACCTCAGCGGGATCACCGGGGTCGACCCGACCGTGGCGAGCCTGGTCGCGTCCTTCCTCCAGCCCAAGCTGCAACTCGCCGGTCTGCCCAGCGGCCTCAGGCTGGACTCGGTGCAGCCGGGCCCGGACGGCATCGACATCACGGTCTCCGGCACCAACGTCTCGCTCAGCAACTAGCGGGTGTCCCGATCCGCGAGACGGGGTGTCCACCGCCGTCTCGCGGATCGGTGGAACACCCCTCCCCGGTCCCCCCGCGCCCCCGTCCGCACCCGGCCGGATCCGCGGCCGCTGCCGTTGATATCAACATACGGACCGTTTCATCTCAGAGTTCAAGACACCGATGACAGCACGCGCTCCGTTCCCTAGCATCGGAGCCATGAAGCGACAGGCGGATCTCACGAAGCGGCGGGCGGTAGACCTGTGCCGCGTGGCTGCCTGCCTCTGTCGAATGCGCTGACAGGGCGTCGCTCCGTCCGTTTCCAGGACGGTTCCGCCCGCAGGCCGCGGGCTCGCTGAGCCCGCAACACCGCGTACATCTCGCAGACCACCGCCGCGCTGTCCCACGATCCGGACTCCCCTCCGGACGCACGTCCGCGCGGCGCCGCTCTTCCGCAACTGCCCCGGATGGAGAATCCCCATGAGCCGCAGTGACGTCCTGGTAAGCGCCGACTGGGTCCAGGACCACCTGGACGACCCGAAGGTCGTCGTCGTCGAGGTCGACGAGGACACCGCCGCGTACGACAAGAACCACATCCGCAACGCCGTCCGGATCGACTGGAAGAAGGACCTCCAGGACCCGGTCCGCCGCGACTTCGTGGACCAGGCCGGCTTCGAGGCGCTGCTGTCCGCCAAGGGCATCGCCAACGACGACACCGTCGTCCTCTACGGCGGCAACAACAACTGGTTCGCCTCCTACGCCTTCTGGTACTTCAAGCTGTACGGCCACGGCGACGTCCGCCTGCTGGACGGCGGCCGCAAGAAGTGGGAGCTCGACTCCCGCGACCTGGTCGACGGCTCCGCTGTCCCCGAGCGCGCCGCCACCGAGTACAAGGCGCAGGCCCAGGACACCTCGATCCGCGCCTTCCGTGACGACGTGGTCGCCGCGATCGGCGCCAAGAACCTGGTCGACGTCCGCTCGCCAGACGAGTTCTCCGGCCGCCTGCTCGCCCCCGCGCACCTCCCGCAGGAGCAGTCGCAGCGCCCCGGCCACGTCCCGAGCGCCCGCAACATCCCGTGGTCCAAGAACGCCAACGACGACGGCACCTTCAAGTCGGACGAGGAGCTGAAGGCCCTCTACGAGGAGGAGAACGTCGACCTCTCGAAGGACACCATCGCGTACTGCCGCATCGGCGAGCGCTCCGCGCTCACCTGGTTCGTGCTGCACCAGCTGCTCGGCCAGACCAACGTCAAGAACTACGACGGTTCCTGGACCGAGTACGGCAGCCTCGTCGGCGTTCCGATCGAGCTCGGCTCCAACTGACCCCCTGAAGGAGAACACCATGTGTGGAGCGAAGGCCGGCGGCCCCGATCTGGCAGGAGTTGACGTGGCGAGCGAGACCATCATCCAGGGTTCGGTGACCCGGGACGGCGAGCCGGTCAACGGCTATGTCCGTCTGCTCGACGAGGGCGGCGAGTTCACCGCCGAGGTGCCGACCTCCGCGACCGGACAGTTCCGCTTCTTCGCGGCCCCCGGCACCTGGACGCTCCGCGCCCTGGTGCCCGGTGCGACCGTCGACCGCGTGGTCGCGGCCCAGCAGGGCGCGGTGGCCGAGGTCGCCATCGCCGTCTGACCGGCACACCCGCACCAATGACGAAGCCCGCCCGGCTCCCCCCCCAGGCGGGCTTCGCCGTTTCACGGCTGCGGCGGGCGCGTCCTTCTGCTTTTAGGGGCGCGAGGAACTGCGCGGCCAACCAAAGCAGACCGTCAGTAAACCAGCGCCTGAACCCCGTCCCCCATAACCTCGCTCACAAAAACCTGCGCGCCGGCGATCCGCACCCCCTCCACCACGTCGCCCGAGGCGATCCCCCGCCGCGCCGCACACTGCGTACACAACGTCACCCGCCCCGCGCCCAGCACCGCGTCCAGCAGCTCCGGCAGCGGCGCCGCCTCAGGGAGCTCGAACTCCGCTGCCCGCCCCGGCAGGGCGAACCACGCGGACTCGCCGGTGAGCCACAGCGACACCTCCACCCCGCTGGCGACGGCGACCGCCGCCACCGTGAACGCCTGCGAGCACCGCTCCGGCGCGTCCGCTCCCGCGGTGACCTTGATGACCAGCTTCTTCGACATACCGCCACCCTAGAAGCCCGACGTGGCGGGGCTCACCGCGAGTGCCCGCCCTCCGGCGACTAGAATCGGCGGAAGACCCTTTCCCTCCCCCGAGGAGCACCCGCGTGTCCAGCCTTGAGTACTTCTTCGACGGCCTGCTGATCGTCATCGCACTCGCCGTCGTCTGGTTCGCCGTGTTCTCGGTGAAGAAGCTCTACCAGGGCCAGCGCTGACATGGTCGCCAAGATCGAGGTCCCGTCCGGCCTGCACAAGGACGTCGTCTCGCTGGCCTTCCTGCTCGGCACCTGGGAAGGGGCCGGCGTCCACGACTTCCCCGGCGCGGAGAAGTGCAACTTCGGCCAGGAGATCGTGTTCCGCCACGACGGCCGGGCGTTCCTGGAGTACCGCTCCCGCAGCTGGGTGCTGGACGCCGAGGGCAACAAGGTGCGTCCGCTGGAGAGCGAGACCGGTTTCTGGCGGGTCACCAGCAACCAGCACGGCACCAGCGGCGCCCGCGAGGTGCAGTTCTCCTCGGTCCGCGACGACGGCACCGTGGAGATCTGGTACGGCGAGCTGGCCGACGGCAAGCCGCAGATCGAGCTGGCCACCGACGCGGTCGCCCGGATCGAGGGCGCGGCCCCGTACAGCGGCGGCAAGCGCCTGTACGGGCTGGTCAACGGCGAGCTGATGTGGGTGGGCGAGAAGTCCGCCCCCGAGGTGCCGCTGCGCCCCTACATGTCGGGCCAGCTCAAGAAGGTGCTGAACCCGGCGCAGCTGGTCCAGGACGTCTCCGACCTCCCGGACGACGGCATCGCCTTCTTCCGCTGAACAACACATCAGGGCCGCCCGCTCCCGCACCCCCATAGACTCGGGGTGCGGGCTTTTTGGGGCGCGCAGTCCGGCGTGCAGAGGGGCGACGTGGTGAGCGGCATCGACTGGCAGACGGATCTGAGAGCGCGTGGGTACCGGCTCACCCCGCAGCGCCAGCTGGTGCTGCAGGCCGTGGACAGCCTGGGCCACGCCACGCCCGACGACGTCCTCACCGAGGTCCGCCGCACCGCCACCGGCGTCAACATCTCCACGGTCTACCGCACGCTGGACCTGCTGGAGGAGCTCGGACTGGTCTCGCACGCCCACCTGGGCCACGGCGCGCCCACCTACCACCTGGCCGACCGGCACCAGCACATGCACCTGGTCTGCCGGGACTGCGAGAAGGTCACCGAGACCGATGTCTCGCTCGCGGCGCCGCTGGTGGAATCACTGAGGGCCAGCCATGGTTTCGAGACTGACGTGAAGCACTTCGCCATCTTCGGCCGTTGTGCCGACTGCTGCCGCAAGACCGGCCCGACCGAGGACGCTGACCAGTGACGACCACGCAGACCACCCCCGCCAGCCCGCTGCTGACCTCCGTCCGCGGCGCTGTCGCCGCCGACGGCGTGGACGCGCCGGTCGCCGCGCACTACGGCGAACTCTCCCGCGAGCAGCGCGAACTGGTCGCCGGCCGGGGCTTCGTCGACCTGTCGCACCGCGGTGTGGTCACCGTCAGCGGCCCGGACCGGCTGAGCTGGCTGCACCTGCTGCTGACCCAGCACGTCAGCGAGCTGCCGCCGCAGCAGGCGACCGAGGCGCTGATCCTCTCCCCGCACGGCCACATCGAGCACGCCCTCTACCTGGTCGACGACGGCGCCACCACCTGGATGCACGTCGAGCCCGGGACCCAGGGCGAGCTGGTGGCCTACCTGGAGAAGATGAAGTTCTTCAACCAGGTCGAGATCGCCGACGCCACCGCCGACTACGCGGTGGTCTTCCTCCCGGCCGGCTCCACGGCCTCGGCCGAGGGCGCCGCCGCCGTCCGCGAGCTTCCCTACGGCCGCGACCTGTTCCTGCCGCGCGCCGGGCTGGCCGAGCTGACGGCGGCCTTCGGCGCTCCGTCCGGGCTGTGGGCCTACGAGGCGCTGCGGATCGAGGCGTACCGGCCGCGGTTGGGCTTCGAGACCGACCACCGCACCATCCCGCACGAGCTGGGCTGGCTGGAGACCGCGGTCCACCTGCAGAAGGGCTGCTACCGGGGCCAGGAGACGGTGGCCCGGGTGCACAACCTGGGCCGGCCGCCGCGCCGCCTGGTCTTCCTGCACCTGGACGGCAGCATGGAGGTGCTGCCGCCGCACGGCACCGAGGTCCGCCTCGCCGCGGACGGCGCCGATGGCCGTCCGGTCGGCTTCGTCACCTCCTCGGCCCGGCACCACGAGCTGGGGCCGGTGGCGCTGGCGGTGGTGAAGCGGAACACCGCGCCGGACGCCCCGCTGCTGGCCGGCACCGTGCCGGCGGCGCAGGAGACCGTGGTCCCGCAGTAGCTCGGCCTCCGACGGCGGCTCAGAACTCCAGCAGCACCGTGAACGGGCCGTCGTTCACCAGCGAGACCTTCATGTCCGCGCCGAAGCGGCCGGTCTCCACGGTCGCGCCCAGCGCCCGCAGCTGTGCGACGACCTCGTCCACCAGCGGCTCGGCGACCGGCCCCGGCGCGGCGGCGTTCCAGGTGGGGCGGCGGCCCTTGCGGGCGTCGCCGTAGAGGGTGAACTGACTGATCACCAGCAGCGGGGCGTCCAGGTCGGAGCAGGACTTCTCGCCCTCCAACACCCGAAGCGACCAGAGCTTGCGGGCGAGCAGCGCCGCCTGCTCGGCGGTGTCCTCGTGGGTGACCCCGACCAGGACGCAGAGCCCCGGGCCGAGGATGGAGCCCACCACCTCCCCCTCGACGGTCACCTTCGCTTCGGTCACGACCTGAGCCACAGCACGCATGGCCCCATTCTGGTGCAGTCCCCGGCTGCTCCGACCAGGGGGCTTGCACGGATCATCCGCACGCCCCCTCGCCGACCGCCCGCAGGGCGTTGCGCAGGGAATATGCACCGGTCGTATGAGCCACCCGAATTCGCCAGGGGGTCCGTTGCGGCCGATTGGGTGCAGCTCGCCTGCGCTGGGCAGGTAGGGAGTGGGAGCATGCGAACTGAACGTACGGGCTGATGGTGCGGCGGCTGAGTGTGCGACGACTGAGTGTGCGGCGCGGGACGGACGATTTCGGGATGGCGAGTGTGGTGGGCGACAGGTACGACACGGGGACGGATCGCATCCCGGCGCGGGGGCGGGGGACCGTACCCGGGGCACCGGCCGTACCCGTGGGAGCGGACGCGCTCGGCCGCCTCGGCATCGAGGAACTGCGGACGCTGCGGCGCCAGGCCCAGGAGGACGAGGCCGACCTCTCCTACCTCCGCCGGCTGCTGCACGGCCGGGTGGACATCCTGCGCGCCGAGCTCACCCGCCGCAGCGGGCGGACCGCGGCCGCGAACACCCTTCTGGAGCAACTGGCCGCGATCCTCACCGACGTGCCCTCCCAGGTCCGCAACTCGGCCCGGCACCTCACCCTGAACACCCCGCGCAGCGAGGAGTTCCAGGCCCTCGCCGACGAACTGATGGACGACGTGGCCCTCGCCGACCTGGAGTCCCAGTCGGACGTGGCGCTCCAGGCGGCCTGCATCAGGCTCACCGCCCACGAGCGGATGCTCTCGGGGCGCAGGCAGGGGCTGCAGCGGACGGTGGACGGTTGCAGCGCGGAGATCACCCGCAGGTACCGTGAGGGGGAAGCGCGCGTCGACGATCTGCTCTCCGGAGGCTGAACCACCATGAACACCCAGGCCACCCCGGTCGTACCGCAGCCCCCCGTCCCCGACTCGGCGGTGCTCGCCGAGGTGGTCCGCTCGGGATTCACCGAGGGCCGGCACCGCGGCTCCCTGGTGGTCCTGGCCGCCGACGGCTCGGTCGACTTCGCCCTGGGCGTTCCGGAGCTGCCGGTCTTCCCGCGCTCCAGCAACAAGCCGATGCAGGCGGCGGCGATCCTGCACACCGGACTCCACCTCGACGGTGAACTGCTGGCCCTGGCGGCGGCCAGCCACTCCGCAGAAACGTTTCACCTGGACGGTGTCCGCAAGATCCTGGCCGGGGCCGGACTGACCGAGCAGGCACTGCAGACCCCACCCTCGCTGCCGCTGGACCCGGTCGAGTCGGAGGCCTGGATCCGCTGCGGCGGCCACCCCGAGCCGATCCTGATGGACTGCTCGGGCAAGCACGCCGCGATGCTGGCGACCTGCGTGGCCAACGGCTGGGACACCGGCTCCTACCTGGAGCTGGAGCACCCGGTGCAGCAGCAGGCGCTGGCCACGGTGCAACAGCTGAGCGGCGAGCAGGTCTCCGCGATAGGCACCGACGGCTGCGGTGCGCCGCTGATGGCCGTCAGCCTCACCGGTCTGGCCCGCGCGTTCCGGGCCATCGCCCTGGCCGACCCGGGCACCCCCGAGCGGCGGGTCGCCGACGCGATGCGGGCCCACCCGGAGTACGTGGCGGGCACCCGCCGGATCGACACCTGGCTGATGCGCGGGATCCCCGGGGCGGTGGCCAAGATGGGCGCCGAGGCGGTCCAGGCGGTGGCCCTGGACGACGGCCGGGCGCTGGCCTTCAAGATCGAGGACGGCGGCTACCGGGCCGTCGGACCGGTCCTGGCCGCGGTGCTCCGCCGGATGGGCGTCACCGCCGCTGGCGACGCCCTCGGCCGCATCGCCTCGGCCCCGCTCTACGGCGGCGGCCATCCGGTCGGCGAGGTGCGCGCGGCGTTCTGAGGGTTCTTCGGCTGCGGCGTGTGCCTGGTTGATCGCGCAGTTCCCCGCGCCCCTGAGGTGCTGCAACTGAGCCAGTTGCAGTCGGTAGGGGCGCGGGGAACTGCGCGACAAGCCATGCACATCCCGCACCCGAAAGCCCGTCAGGCCCCGTCGCCGCCGGTCAGCCGGGTGAACGCCTCCAGATTGCGGGTGGACTCCCCCCGCTTCGTGCGCCACTCCCACTCGCGCCGGATCGCCGTGGCGAACCCCAGCTCCAGCAGGGTGTTGAAGGGCTCGTCCGCGCTGCTCAGCACCGCGCCCAGGAGCCGGTCCACCTCCTCCGGCGTCACCGCCGCCAGCGGCAGCCGGCCGGCCAGGTAGACGTCGCCGAGCCGGTCGATCGCGTAGGCGATCCCGTACAGCCGGGTGTTGCGCTCCAGCAACCAGCGGTAGAACGCCTCGTGGTTCTCGTCGGGGTGGCGGACCACGAAGGCGTTGATGCTGAGGGTGTGCTCGCCGACCCGCAGCGAGCAGGTGGTGGAGAGCTTGCGGGTGCCCGGCAGGGTCGCCACGCAGGTGTACGGATCGCCGGAGGGCTGCTCCCAGGCCACCCCGGCGTCGTCCAGTGCCGACTGCAATACCGACAGTGCCCGCGCGCGGGCACTGTCCTCGTCCTCGACGTCCATGCCCTGACGTTACCGCGCGGTACCCAGCGCCTCGCGGTACACCTCGATGGTCTCCGCCGCCGCGCCGGTCCAGCCGAAGTTGCCGGCGTGGCAGGCCGCGGCCGCGCCCATCCGCAGGCCCAGGTCCGGGGCGTCGACCAGATGGTGCAGTGTGTGGGCCCATTCGCGGGGGTCGTGCCCCTGCACCAGGAAGCCGGTCTCGCCGTCGCGGACGGCCACCGGCAGGCCGCCGACCGAGGCGGCGACCACGGGAGTGCCGCAGGCCTGGGCCTCCAGGGCGACCAGTCCGAAGGACTCGCTGTAGGAGGGCATCACCAGGGCGCTGGCGGCGCGGTACCAGTCGGCGAGCTCGGACTGGCAGACCGGGGGGTGGAACCGGACCACATCGGATATGCCCAGCTGGGCGGCGAGCTTGTGCAGGCTCTCGGGACGGGCCAGCCCGCTGCCGCTGGGTCCGCCGACGACTGGGACCACCAGCCGGTCACGCAGTGAGGGATCCCGCTCCAGCAGTTCGGCGACGGCCTTCAGCAGCACGTCGGGGGCCTTGAGCGGCTGTATCCGACCGGCGAAGAGCAGCACCGTCGCGTCCACCGGCAAGCCCAGCCGGGCCCGGATCTCCGCGCGGGCGGCCGTCATCGCGCGGGGCCCGCTATGGTCCACCGCGTCGCCGACCGTGCCGACCGGCGTGGCCGTGGCCGGCCGGAAGACCTCCAGGTTCACCCCGGGGTGCACCACGGAGAGCTGGTCGGCCCGGGCACCGTAGTGCTCGGCCAGCTCGTGCGCCTCCTCGGTGGTGTTGGCGATGAGGCGGTCGGCGGCCTCCACGACCTGGCTCTCGCCGATGATCCTGGCGGTGGGCTCGGGGGTGTCGCCGACGGCGAGAGCGGCGTTCTTGACCTTGGCCATGGTGTGCATGGTGTGCACCAGCGGCACGCCCCAGCGCTCCGCCGCCAGCCAGCCCACCTGGCCGGAGAGCCAGTAGTGGGAGTGCACCAGGTCGTAGTAGCCGGGCCGGAAGCCCGCCTCGGCGCGGAGCACGCCGTGGGTGAAGGCGCAGAGCTGCGCGGGCAGGTCCTCCTTCAGCAGTCCCTCGAAGGGGCCTGCGGTGACGTGCCGGACCAGCACGCCCGGGGCCAGCTCCACGGTGGGCGGCAGGTCGGACGCGGTGGCCCGGGTGAAGATCTCCACCTCGACGCCGAGGGCGGCCAGCCGCTTGGAGAGCTCGACGATGTAGACGTTCATGCCCCCCGCGTCACCCGTTCCCGGCTGGTGCAGCGGGGAGGTGTGCACGCTCAGCATTGCCACGCGGGCAGGGCGCAGGGTCACCGCTCGTCCTTTCGCTCCGGCTCCGGCCGCACCGCGACCCGTCAACAGTGGGGGAACAGAATCCCGCGCCCGGTGATTCCCCCTTTTCCGGGGCCATCTGCCCTGAACAGCCGGGGTATCGCCGGAGCGGGGCCGCGTAGGCTGCCTGACATGCGTGTACGTACAGCGGGCGGCCGGGCCGCGCGTCCGGTGGGGGCGGTGACACGAGGTACCACCAATCCCAATCGGCTGCGTCGTATGGACCGCTGGATCGTGGCGGAACTCACCCCGGCGCTCCGGGCCGCGGACCCGCCCCCGGTCGCGGTCGACCTCGGCTACGGCGCGGCTCCGTGGACGGCCGTGGAACTGCGCAGCCGCCTGGCGGCGGTCCGGGCGGACGTGCGGGTGGTCGGCATCGAGATCGAACCGGAGCGGGTCGCCGTCGCCCAGCGCTATGCGAGGCCTCCGGAGCTGACCTTCCGGCGCGGCGGCTTCGAGGTCCCGCTGGACGGCCTGGACGGCCAGGAGGGTGCGGGCGGCCCGGGCCGGGCTCCCGGGGCCGGGGGCGCGCTGCTGATCCGGGCCGCGAACGTGCTGCGCCAGTACGAGGAGGCCCAGGTGGCGGAGGCCTGGGCGCTGCTCCGGGCCCGGCTGGCGCCGGGCGGACTGCTGGTCGAGGGCACCTGCGACGAGATCGGCCGCCGCCACGTCTGGGTGGCCCTGGACCGCGAGGGCCCCCGGACGCTGACCCTCGCAGCCCGCCTCGGCGGCCTGGAGCGCCCGTCCGACCTGGCCGAACGCCTGCCCAAGGCGCTGATCCACCGCAATGTCCCGGGCGAGCCGGTGCACGCCTTCCTCCGCGACCTGGACCGGGCCTGGGCCGCGGCGGCGCCCTACGCGGACTTCGGCGCCCGGCAGCGCTGGATCGCGACCGCCCGCACGGTGTCCGCCGACTGGCCGCTGGTCGGCGGCCCGCGGCGGTGGCGGCTGGGGGAGTTGACGGTCCGTTGGGACGCGGTCGCACCGGCTCCGGCATAGCGTCCGGCCGGCGTCGATGAGGGAACATCAAGTCCGGTCTCAGCCGGGTTTCACGTTCGGTTCTTACCTTGAGGCGCATGAGCTGGCAGAAGAAGATCAATGACACCCTGTCGGAGCGCGTCGGAATACGGGTCGTGCGCAACCGGCCCACCACCCCCGGGACGCAGCTGTCAGCCGGCAAGGTGTCGAGCGAAGCCAGACCGCCCGCCGATCCGGAGACCGACCGGCTGGTGAAGGCCCCGGTCTTCGTCCTGTCCACCCCGCGCGCCGGGTCCACGCTGCTGCGGGTCCTGCTCAACAGCCACTCCCAGCTGCACGCCCCGCACGAGACCCATGTCCGCCGCTTCACCGTGAAGGCCACCACGGAGCCGGCCGTCCAGGCGATGGAGGCGATGGGCCACAAC
This sequence comes from Streptacidiphilus jeojiensis, assembly GCF_042510965.1. Lineage (NCBI taxonomy): Bacteria > Bacillati > Actinomycetota > Actinomycetes > Kitasatosporales > Streptomycetaceae > Streptacidiphilus > Streptacidiphilus jeojiensis. The sequence continues at coordinate 320,307 of NZ_JBEUKS010000010.1, read as the reverse complement.
GCAGCCGATGTCGAGCACCTGCTGTGGGACCGGGTCCTGCACCGGGAGCTGGTGCGCAGCGGCAAGCGGTACTTCGTGGAGAAGACCCCCAGCAACGTCTTCGTCTGGCAGCGCCTGGCGACCTGCTGGCCGGACGGACGCTTCATCGTGCTGCTGCGCCACCCCTGTTCCATCGTCAGGTCCTGGTACGAGGGGAATCCGCAGGAACGGCCGATGGAGCTGGCGCTGAAGCACACCCGCAACTACATGGAGTACCTGGAACACGCCAGGCGCGAACTCGACGCCCTCACCGTCCGCTACGAGGACCTGACCGCCGACCCGGCCCTGCAGACCCGGCGGATCTGCGACTACCTCGGCATCGGCTGGGAGCCCGGGATGCTCCAGTACGGCCGCAAGGACCACGGGGAGTTCGTCAAGGGCATCGGCGACTGGAGCGAGAAGATCCAGTCCGGAGCGGTGCAGGCCGGGCGCCCGCTGCCGAGGCCGCAGGACGTCCCGGCGGAACTGCTTCCGTACGCGAGGGCCTGGGGGTACCAGGTCGACGCCTGAGACCGTGCATCGGAGACCGTGCATCGGAGGTCGAGCTCGCGGCGGCCGGTTCGATGACCATTCTGGGGGTGGTCCGGCCGGACTAGCAGGCGATACGAACCACTTTCACTCGAACGAGTTATCGAATACTTATGGCGTGTTGACGCCCCCTCAGTCCACCATGGACCCATGCCCCAAGCCCGGTCCCGTGCATCACAGGCCCAACTCCCGGCGCACGGACTCGAACACCTCGAACGCCTCGCCCCCGAACAGCACGAACCGCACCTCGACCACCTGACTCTCCGTCCCCAATGCCACCTCCTGCACCGTCCGCAGCGCGATCCTCGCGGCATCGCGTACCGGCCAGCCGTAGATGCCGGTCGACACGGCCGGCACGGCCACCGTCCGTGCCCCCAACTCGTCCGCCACGCGCAGCGATTCGCGGTAGCAGGAGGCCAGCAGTTCGGCCCGGCCGGGTTCGCCCGCCGCATACCGGGGGCCGACCGTGTGGATCACCCAGCGCGCAGGCAGCCGCCCGGCCGTCGTCGCCACCGCCCTGCCGGTCGCCAGCCCCTTGCCGTAGTGCGAGGCCCGCAGCGCCCGACAGGCAGCCAGAATCTCCGGCCCGCCCTTCCGGTGAATCGCCCCGTCGACTCCACCTCCGCCCAGCAGCGAGCTGTTGGCGGCGTTCACCACCGCGTCCACCGCCTGCTCGGTGATATCACCCTGAACCGACGTGATCTCCATCACGCACTCCCTTCGATCGGTCGCACGCTATCGCTCCAGTTCCGGTGCGGGCAGCGGGTTATTCGTCGCCCCGGGCGTCCCGTCGCAGGCCACGGGTACCGCAGGTCACTTCGGCAGCTGTGCGGCCCGGTGTGCGGAGGGCCTGTGGAGATCACGTTAGGGTCACGGGAACAGAGCAGGTTCGTGGTGTCTTATGGGCACTGCGTCCGCCGGTCAACCGTTGCACAGCCAGGGAGAGGGAGGTATCGCTGATGCCCGCGATCGAACGCGCGCACGACCCGCAGTCGAGCATGGCCAGTCCGCGGCCGATACCGCGCCCGCGCCCTGCCACGGTCTCCGCCGCGCCGGCCCCTCCCGCGGTCACCCCGGCCGGTGGCGCCCTCTCCGTGCTGCTCATCGACGACAGCCCGCAGGACGCCGAAGCGTTCCACAACCTGCTCGCCGAGGTCGGCCCGGAGGTGGAGCTGCGCTGGGCCCGCACCCTGGACGCCGGCACGGCCATGCTCAACGCCGACACCGCCTGCGTCCTGCTCGACCTGGAACTCCCGGACAGCGGCGGTCTGGACGGCCTGCGCCGACTGCTGCGCCGCGCGCCCCGCACCGCCGTGCTCGCCGTCACCAGCACCGCCGACGTGCACCTCGGCGCCGCCGCGGTCGCGGCCGGCGCCCAGGACTTCCTGGTCAAGCAGGAGATCGACGGCCGGCTGCTGACCCGCGCGGTCCGCTACGCCGTGGAGCGCAAGCGGGCCGACGAGTCCCAGCGCAGGCTGGTCGAGGCGGAGCTGCGCGGTCAGGAGAACGCCCGCCTGCAGCGGCACCTGCTGCCCACCCCGCTGCTGGAGGGCTCGGGCCTGGCCTTCCACGCCCGCTACCGCCCCGGCCGCCGCCGCGCGCTGCTCGGCGGCGACTTCTACGACGCCGTGCGCACCGCCGACGGCACCGTCCATGTCGTCATCGGCGACGTCTGCGGCCACGGTCCGGACGAGGCCGCGCTCGGCGTGGCGCTGCGGATCGCCTGGCGCACCCTGGTCTTCGCCGGGCTCCAGGGTGAGGCCCTGCTCGGCACGCTGCAGCGGGTGCTGGAGCACGAGCGCCGCAGCGAGGAGATCTTCGCGACCCTCTGCATGCTCGCCATCGAGCCCGAGAGCGAGTACGCCGAACTGCACCTCGCCGGCCACCCCGCGCCGCTGCTGCTGCGCGAGGACCGCGATCCCGAGCTGCTGCCCTACGACTTCGGCGGCCCGGCCCTGGGCCTGCTGCCGATGCTCGGCGACACCGGGGAGGAGCAGTGGCCGCCGCGCAAGGTCAGGCTGGGCGCGGAGTGGGGGCTGATGCTCTACACCGACGGCCTGATCGAGGGCCGGATAGGGGCGGGCACGCGCCGACTCGGCCAGGAGGGGCTGATCGCCATGATCGGCGACCACCAGGAGAGCGGTCTGCGCGACGAACTGCTGATCGACACGGCCATGTCCGAGGTCGAGGACCTCAACGGCGGCGCGCTCGCCGACGACGTCGCCGTGCTGCTGCTCACCCGCAGCGGCAGCGCGCCGGTCACCTACGTGTAAGTCCTACGCCCGGCCCCCGGCGCCGGCAGGGGACCGCGGGGGTCACCAGGGTCCGTACGGCCCCATGTTGCTCCGGTCGTCCTTTTTGCCGCCCAGGCGGCCCTTGCCGCGCCGCTGCGGCGAGATCGCCCGGATCCGGGGGCGCACGTCCACCATGTAGACGATCGCCGCCACCAGGCCGATCAGGCTGAGCATCTGACCCAGGCCGGGCACCGAGAAAATGCTCACCGCCACCGCCAGGCCCAGCACGATCAGCCAGAACGGCTTGGTCTGCTTGTCCACGGCCCGGTAGGCGTCCTCGCGCCGGAACGCGGCGTCGATGAAGACGAACACCTTGAACGCGAGCAGGGCGAGCATCAGCCACCCCAGCACATTGCTGAACCAGTCAACCAGGATGCCGCCAGCCAGCTGCTCGACCATCACATCTCCTTAGGCCCCGCACAGTCCTGCCGGATTCTGCGGCACATCGTCCCACGGGGCTGCCCCCGCTGGATTGAACGAAAGGAACGCGCCGGAGGTGCCCGACGCGTCCCTTCCTTCCCTGCTGACCGCCTGTTCAGGCCTCGATCAGGCCTTGGGCGTGCTCTTCCGCGGCGTGGTGCGCTTGGCGGCCGGCTTGGCCGGGGCCTCCGGCTCGACCGCAGCGGCCGCGTCAACGGTCTTGTCGGCGGCGGTCGCGGCGACCTGGTCGACCTCGGCCGCGAAGGCGTCGGCCTTGGACTCGGCCTTGCCGGCGATGCCGACGAGCTCGTCCGCGGTCTCCTTGCGCTGGCGGTCCACCACGACCTTGCCGCGCTCGGCCAACTCGTCGTAGACCTCGCGGGCCTTGACGGCCAGCTCGGCGGCCCGGCCGACCGACTGCAGCGCCAGGTCCTGGGCCTTCTCCTGCAGCGACTTGAAGTCACCGGGCAGGCTGGACACCGTCTCGCTGACCTTGGCCTGGGCCCCGGTCAGCCGCGCCTGGGCCTCCTTCAGCCGGGTCGCGGCCTGCTCCTGCACGACCTTGCGGTCGGTGGCGGCGAGGGTGGCCGCCTTCTCGGGCACCTCGCGCAGCTTCTCCACCGCGAGGTCGCCGGCGCCCGCGAGCGCGTACAGCGGCGTGGGGTCCGAAAGGGTCTTGCGCAGATCGTCAGTGATGGGCATGGGAGTTCCTCCCCTGGTCGGGATCTTCGTGGGTCCTGCCGGCAGGTGTCCCCGCCTCCGCCTCGCCGGTCTCGCCCTCGTGGGCGTTCTCCTTGAGGAAGGAGTCGTAGACGGCGAGCAGCACCTGCTTCTGCCGCTCGTTGATCAGTGAGTCCGCGAAGATCGCCGCCCGGAGTTCCAGGCCGGCCTCCTCGCGCTCGTCGAGGATCCCCGCCTGCACGTACAGCGTCTCCGCCGAGATCCGCAGCGCCTTGGCGATCTGCTGCAGGATCTCCGCACTCGGCTTCCTCAACCCGCGCTCGATCTGGCTGAGATACGGATTGGACACCCCGGCGGCGTCGGCGAGCTGACGCAGTGAGTACTGCGCATGCCGCCGCTGCTCACGGATGTACTCGCCGAGCGAGCCGACGTTCAGTGAGGCCATGCCTCCACCATGCACCTCTGGTGCTAACTATTGCAAGCACATCGCTTGCAACTGTGACCCATGTCGCCCACCGCATCACTCGATCCAGTGACTCAGGGTGTCCTTCCGCGGGTCCTGCCGTTCGCTGACCGATCAGTCGCCGGCTCGCTGCAGATCGTTGGCTCCAGCGGCTTCGTCCAGATCGGCGGCCCCGACGGCAGCGGCTGCGCGGCCGACCGGATCGCCGGCTCGGTGGAGCTGCGGGCCGACCAGGGCGGCGTGGACCTGGTCGGAAACCGGATCGGCGGCACCTTGGACTGCGCCGCCAACACGCCCCCGCCCGGCAACGAGGGGAAGCCCAACACGGTGACCGGCCCGCGAACCGAACAGTGCGCGCTGCTCTAGCCGTTCGGTCCCCTGACACAGCAGCCGTCGATGGCTGATGCTGCGTCAGGGGCAGGCCGCGACCGGCGGGGCCTCACTGTTCGCAGACCTCGCCGCCACGGTGCCGCCCGCGCCCGTGCCTGCCTCCGCGCCGCTGCGTGGCCGCAGCGCGCCGGCGAGCAGGGCCATCAGCGCCGCCATCACCGTGACCAGTCCGAACGCCGCCGGGTAGGAGAAGGCGCCCGCGGTCCAGCCGGTCGCGGCCGGTGCGATCAGGCCGGACAGGTAGGTGATGGTGGCGACGCCGGCCACCCCCTCGCCCGCCGACGCGCCGGTCCGGCCCGCCGCGGCGAAGACCAGCGGGACGACCACGGCGATGCCGATGCCGATCATTGCCAACCCCACCATGCAGAGCCAGGGGGTGCGGGCCGACACCATCACCGCGCCGCCGGCCGCGGCGAGGCCGCCGCCGGCGCGGACCACCGCCACCGCGCCGAACCGGCGGACGAAGCGGTCGCCGAGCAGGCGGGTGGCGGCCATGCAGGAGGCGAACAGGGTGAAGGCCAGCGCGGCACCCCCCGGGCCGGCGCCGGCCACCTTGGTGACGTAGACCCCGGCCCAGTTGGTGCTGGCCCCCTCGGTGAAGGTGCCGAAGAAGCCCACCACGCCGATGCCCAGGATCGCCCTGGTCGGTAGCGAGAAGCGGCGCGGGGCCGGGGCGCCGGCCGCCGACGTGCCGTCGGGCGCCAGGCCCCGTCCGGCGACCAGCGCGACGGCCAGCAGCATGGCCGCGGTGGCGAGCAGGTGGGGCCGTGCCCCGATGCGGTAGTGCGCCGCCAGGATGCCCAGCCCGCCGGCCAGCAGGCTGCCGACGCACCAGAGCCCGTGCAGCCCGCTGATGATCGAGCGTCCCAACCGGCGTTCCACCGAGACGGCGTGGGCGTTCATCACCACGTCGCTGATCCCCGCCCCGGCGCCGAACAGCAGGAACGCACCGAACAGGAAGGGCGGCGAGGGGGCCAGTACCGGCAGCGGCAGCAGCACGCACCACAGGGCGATCAGCAGCCGTACGGTGCGCCGCCCGCCCAGGCGGTGCGCCAGCCGGCTGGCCATCGGCATCGCCACGAAGGCGCCGACGGGCGGGCAGAAGAGCACCATGCCCAGCAGTCCGGGGCTGAGGTGGTAGTGGGAGCTGAGCCAGGGGATGCAGGTGGTCAGGGTTCCGGCCACGGCCCCGTGCACGGCGAAGACCAGGGCGATGGCGCGGTGGTGCGTCAGGTATCGGGTCACGGGGATAAATTATCAGGCAGGCTTCCTGATGAAAAGAGTCAACAGGCAGGCTTCCTGACTAATATGGCCGCATGAGCGTTCCCACCGGCAGCCGCAACCCTGCCTCCGCGAAGACTGTGACGGCGGCGAAGACCGTGACTGGGGCGAAGACCGCGACTCCGGCCATGGCCCGCGCGATCAACGACCGGCTGGCCCTGGACCTGCTGCTGGAGCACGGACCGCTCTCCGCCCCCCAGCTGCGCGACCTCACCGGACTGTCCCGCCCCACCGTCGCCGACCTGGTGGAACGGCTGCGCGAGGCCGGCCTGGTCGAAGCCGGCGGTGAGTCCGGCGAGGAGCGGCGCGGCCCCAACGCCCGGCTGTACGCGCTGGTCGCCGGGCGGGCCCATGTCGCCGGGGTGGACGTCCGGCGCCGCGGGGTCGAGGTCACCGTCGCCGACCTCACCGGACGTACGGTCGGCCGGGCCGAAGGACCGTCAGGACCCGACCTGACGGCGGACATCGCCCGGGCGGTGACGGAGGCCGCCGGGGGCCGCCCGCTGCACGCGGTGGTGCTGGGGGCTCCCGGGCTGGTGCACCCGCACACCAGCGACCTGCGCAGTTGCGCGGGGATCGCGGGATGGAGCGACGACCTGCTGCCCCGGCTCCCGGAGCGGCTCGCGGTCGACGGCGTCCGCCCCGAGGTGCTGCTGGAGAACGAGACCAATCTCGCCGCCGTGGCCGAGCTTCGGACCGGATCGGCCGTGGGACGGGAGGACTTCGTCCTCTTCTGGCTGGACGAGGGGGTCGGCGGAGCGGTCGTCCTCGGCGGGCGGGTCCGGCGCGGGGTCTCCGGCGGCGCCGGGGAGTTCGGCACGCTGCAGGTCGCCGGCGGCGACTTCTGCTACGCGGTGAACCCGCGGACCGCGGCCGACCTGGGGGACGCGGTGCTGGCCGAGCGGATCGCCGCCGGGGCGGCCGACGTGGTCCGGGTCCTGGACCCGGGCCTGGTGGTACTCGGCGGCAACGTCGGCCGCGCAGGCGGCGAAGCCCTGGCCGCCCGGGTCGCGGACCACCTCTCCAGGCTCACCCCCGTACCCACCGAGGTCCGCGCGACCGCCGTCGAGGACAACGCCGTCCTCCAGGGCGCTGTACTGACAGCCCTCGACCTCACCCGCGACCGGGTATTCAGCCCGGCCTCCTGAGCGCGTCGCACCTCCCGGCGGACCGTCAGCGAGCGGCCGAAGGGGCGGGTGCCAGGCCGTCGGCGATCAGGCCGGTGAGGACTGCTTCGCCCAGGGTCTGGACGGCGGACTGCGGGCGGACCATCACGGTGATCTCCTTGATCCGGTTCTGCTCGTCGAAGTGCAGCAGGTCGATGCCGTGGATCTGCTTGCCGTTCACGGTGGCGCGGAACAGCAGGATCGCCGACGCGGCCTCGGCGCCGTCGCTGCTGGTCTCCGAGGTGCCGTCGAACCGTCCGACGTAGTGGAAGTCCTCGAAGGTGCGCAGCAGGACCCGGAACAGGCCCAGCACCATCGGCCTGCCCTCGAACGGCGTGAACTTGACCGGGCTGTAGAGCCGGACGTCCTCGGTGAACAGGTCCTCGAGAGCGGTCAGGTCGTGGCTGTCGACGGCGCTGCGGAAGCGGTCCGCGGTGGCGGCGGTGGTGGCCATGGGCCCTCCTTGATACTCATGGATATGACTATTCCTGTTCATGACTACCATGGGGAACGGACCGGTGAACAGGGGCGAGCAGGAGAGGTGGTTCCATGGCACTGCGCCACGCCGTGCTGGCGGCACTGCTGGACGAGGAGTTGAGCGGCTACCAGCTGACCAAGGCGTTCGACCTGGGCGTGGCGAACTTCTGGCACGCGCTGCCGCAGCAGCTCTACGCCGAGTTGGCCAAGCTGGAGCAGGACGGGCTGATCGCCGGCCGGGAGGTGGTCCAGGAGGCGCGGCCCAACAAGCGTCTCTTCCAGGTGACCGAGGCCGGACTGGCCGAGCTGGAGCGGTTCGCCGCGACCGCCACCAAGCCCTCCTTCATCCGCGACGACCTTCTGGTGAAGGTGCAGAGCGCCGACCATGTCGACACCGGTGCGCTGATCGCCCAGCTCACCGAGCGGGCGGCGTTCGCCGAGGCCAAGATCGGGCTCTTCGACGAACTGCTGCGGAAGATGCGCGGTGACCGCAGCGAGCAGGAGTACCTGCGCCACGGCGAACGGATCGGCCCCTACCTCACCTGCCTGCGCGGCCTGGCCTTCGAGCAGGGCAACCGGGACTGGTGCGAGCGTGCCGTGACGGTCCTGCGGGAACGGCGATCCGGCTCACGCCCGGCCGTCCGCACCACCGTCGCCACTCAGCAACCGGACGGCCCTGAGTAGCCGCGCCTGCCTGGTCTCCGGCGTGAGCGCCTGGAGCAACGGCAGGATCAGCTGATAGCGACCGGTCCTGTCGAGCGCCTCGAATGCCCTCCTGGCCTCAGGATCCGCGTCGAGCGCCGCCGTCAGGTCGGGCGGTGTCGTCGCCGCCTTCTGCGATGCGTAGGCCGCCGCCCACCGCCCGTCCTGCTGCGCCCTGCGGACCTCGGCCAGCCCGGGTTCCCGCATCCGTCCGGCGGCCACCAGCTCTACCACCTTGTCGACATTCACCTGCGACCAGAGGCTCTTCGCTCGACGCGGCACGTACTTCTGGAGGTAGTACTGCCCGTCGAACGACCGCCGTTGCCCGGAGACCCAGCCGTAGCAGAGCCCGACGTCGACCAGCTCGTCGTCGGTGACCGTCGGGATGCCGGAGTTCTTCTTGGCCACCTTGATCCATACGCCCTCGTGACGCAGGTGATGATCGGTCAGCCAGCTCTCGAACGCCTCGGCGTCCGGAAAAGCGATGATCTCCACGCCGTCGAGTTCATCCATGGGCCAGACCCTATGCGGCGGGGTGGTCCGCGGCGAGCAGCCAGCGCCAGCGCCGGCGTTCGGTGACCAGAGCGGCTGCGGCCAGCAGGCTCACCACGACCGCCGCCCAGACCGGCCAGGCCACCCAGGAGGAGACCACGGCCGCCGCCAGCTGCAGCAGCACCAGCAGGACGGTGGCCCAGCCCGGAACCGCGACGATCACCTTGGCCTTGTCCCCGGGCGTGGAGAACACCGTCGGCAGGCCGATCAGCACCACCACGGACAACGCAGCCAGCAGCCACGAACGTCCGGACAGCGCCCAGGGCGTGGCCACCCACGCGACAAGCTCCGTCGCGAACCGCAACACGGAGGCGACCCGATCGTCCGGCGGCCCGGAGGACGCGTCTGCTGCAGCGGCGTCAGTCACCAGGGGACGATCTCACGCCGACGGCCGGCGCCGCCAGAGGGGTCGTTACCGACACCCGGCACCGTCGTGATTGGTCCGGCTCCGGCCACCGTCCGTGGCAGGATGCGCGCCCATGACGAACCACCGGGAGACCCGCGAGGAGACCGAAGCAGTAACAGACCGGGGTTCACGGCCAGGCACCCGCGAGGCGTCGGTCGGAGACGAACCACCACGCCGGCCGAGTCGGTCGCTGTACCGGGACCGCGACTATCTGATGCTCTGGTCGGGGCAGGCCGTGAACAACGTCGGCGACGCCGTCAGCAGTGTGGCCCTCCCGCTGCTGGCCATCACGCTGCTGCACATCAACGCGCTGCAGGCCGGATCCCTGCGGGCGGCAGAGCAGTTGACCGCACTGTTCTCGGTGCCGCTGGGGGTGCTGGTCGACAGGGTGCGCAAACGCAGGCTGATGATCGGTACGGACCTGCTGCGCACGTCGGTGACCGTACTCGTCCCCGTCGCGGGCCTCGCGGGCTTCCTGTCCTTCCCACTGCTGATCGGTGTCGCGCTGGTGATGGGGTTGCTGGACTCGCTGTTCTCCATCGCCTACTCCAGCCATCTGCCCGACTTCCTGCCGGAGCGTCACCGGATGCAGGGCACAGCCCAGTTGGGAACCGGGAAGTTCGGCGCCCTATCCGGCGGCTACGCCCTCGGCGGCGTCCTGGTCTCGGTCGCCGGCGCGTCCCGCACCCTGCTGTTGGACTCCGCCTCGTACCTGGTCAGCGCCCTGACCCTGCTGGCGGTCCGCCGCCCGGACCCGCTGCCGGCACCCCGGACCTCGGGGGCCGTTCCGCGGGGCTCGGCCACCGGCTCCGCAGGGCTTTCGGCGACACTCGCCGGATGGCGGCAGGAGCTCGGGGTCGGCGTCCAGTGCCTGCGTGCCGATCCGCAACTGGGCGTCCTCGCCGTCACCATGACCTGGATCTCGTTCGCTCTGGCGCTGGCTGCTGCCGTGGAGATGCTGTTCCTGGTCGAGGATCTGCATGCCTCCTCGCTGGGCATCGGGCTGGTGCTGGGACTGCCGGTTCTGGCCGGAGTCCCGGGCAGCCAGCTCTCGGTCCGGCTGATGCGGCGTTTCGGACCGGCCCGGGTGATGCGTGTCGCCATCGTCGGCTACGCACCCGTCGTGGCGGCTCCGGCCCTTGCCCCGGCCGGGACCGTCGGACTCGTCGTCGCCGGTTGCGGCTGGGCCGCCCTGATCCTGGTGGCCGGTGTCTACAACGCCTCCAACAACGTCCTGCGCCAGCAGATCACCCCAGCTGCCGCGCGAGGCCGGGTCAATGCCTCCATCCGCGCCATGGCCGCGTCCGCGAGGTTGGTCGCCCTGCTGATCGGTGGGGCCGTCGGCACCATGCTGGGACTGCGGTGCGTGATGGTGGTCTCGGCGCTGGCCCTGGTCGGGCCGGCGGTGCTGCTGCTCTCGTCCAGCAGCTTCGGTTCAGGCCCGGTCGTGCCCGTGCCCCAGAGTCGGACCTGACGCCGCACCGCGACCGACCTGCTCGGCGGTCCGGCGGAGCCGACGGACCACTGAGCCGATCGCCCGCGGCTCTTCCCGCCGGCGCAGTTTCCGCCACGGTTTCTGAGTGAATGTCAGTACGGATCGCATGCCATCGACCTACCCTGGCGGCTGACAGCACCGGGGAGCCGAGCGGTACGGGGGAGGCGGGGGCACCGTGGCACAGGAGGCGGAGCAGCCGGATCGGACGGGCAGGACCGACAGAGCGGGCGGAACGGACAGTACGTACGGGGCGGACAGCACGTACGGGACGGACCACGCGCCGTCCGCCGACCTGAACATGGACATACCGCATCCGTCGCGGATGTACGACTACTACCTCGGCGGCAAGGACAACTTCCCCGCCGACCGCGAGGCCGCCGAGCAGGTGCTGAGCATCGTGCCGGAGATGCGGATGGCCGCCAGGATGAACCGGGCCTTCCTGGGCCGCGCCGTCCGCCACGCGGCGGCCGCCGGCATCGTCCAGTTCCTGGACGTCGGGACGGGCATTCCGACGGCAGGCAACACCCATGAGGTCGCCCAGCAGGTCAACCCGCGGGCCCGGGTGGCCTATGTCGACAACGACCCGATCGTGCTCACCCACGCCCGCGCACTGATGGCGGGGCCCGGCCACGGGGAGACCCATGTGGTCCAGGCCGATCTGCGGGAACCCGCACGGATCCTGGGCGATCCGACGGTACGGCGGATCATCGACTTCGGCGAGCCCGTCGCCCTGGTCCTGGCCGCGATCGTGCACTTCGTCCCGGACGAGGACGGTCCGCACGACATCGTCGAGCAACTGCTGAAGCCGCTGCCGGCTGGCAGCATGCTGATCCTCAGCCATGGCTCCTGGGAGGCCGAGGGGGAGGACTTCTCCGACCGTGCCGAGCAGATCAAGACCCCCTACAGCCGCGCCAGCGCGCAACTGCACCTGCGCTCCCGCGCCGAGATCGACCGGTTCTTCACCGGGGTGGACGTGATCGAGCCCGGCGTGGTGCCGGTCTCCAACTGGCGGGCCCGGGCGACCCACGAGGAGTGGCTGGGCGCCCGCGGCTTCTTCGGCGGCGTCGGCGTCAAGCCCTGACCGTCGTCAAGCCCTGACCGTCGCGGTCGTGGTGGCTGCCGGGCCTCCGCCGTGGAACGGACGATCATGGCAGGTGAGCAGGGTCACCCCCACGCGCCCGCCACGTTCCGCCCCCAGGTTCCGCTCCCAGGACGTCCGCGCCGTCACAACGGCTGCGTTCCGTCGGTCAGAGCAGTGACCGACGCGACGAAGGAATGGGATCGATGGACGACGAGACGAACGACAAGGAGTTCCTGGCCCGGCGCTTCGAGGAGCACCGCGGCCATCTGCGCTCGGTGGCCTACCGCATGCTCGGCTCGCTCACCGAGGCCGACGACGCCGTCCAGGAGGCCTGGCTGCGGCTCAGCCGCACCGAGGAGCGGGCGGAGGCCGAGGAGATCGAGAACCTGGGCGGCTGGCTGACCACGGTCGTCGCCCGGGTGTCGCTCTCCATGCTGCGCTCGCGCCGGATCCGCAGGGAGGAGTCGCTGGACGCGGAGTTCTTCGTCCCCGACCCGATCATCGAACGCATCGAGGGGGGCACGGGGACGGGCGGCAGCGCCGCCGACGATCCCGAGCAGCAGGCGCTGCTCGCCGACTCGGTCGGGCTGGCCCTGCTGGTCGTGCTGCAGACGCTGACCCCGGCCGAACGGCTCGCTTTCGTGCTGCACGACATGTTCGCGGTGCCGTTCGAGGAGATCGCCCCGATCGTGGAGCGCACCCCGGCCGCCGCCCGGCAGCTGGCCAGCCGGGCCCGCCGCCGGGTGCAGGGCACGGCCCCGGTCCCCGACCCCGACATCGCCCAGCAGCGCCGGGTCGTCGACGCCTTCCTCGCCGCGGCCCGGGGCGGGGACTTCGAGGCGCTGCTCACCGTCCTGGACCCGGACGCGGTGCTGCGCGCCGACGCCGGCGTGCTGCCCGGCGCCGCCGCCTCCCGTCTGGTGCGCGGTGCGCATGCGGTGGCCGAGCAGGTGATGGGCTTCCGCCAGCTCGCCGAGTTCTCCCGTCCGGCGCTGGTCAACGGGGCGTACGGGCTGGTCACCGCGCCCGGCGGGGTGCCGGTCTCGGTGGCCGGGTTCACCGTCGTCAACGGCAGGATCCTGGAGATGAACCTGCTGGCCGACCCCGAGCGGCTCGGCCGTCTGGACCTCACCGTCCTCGGAGCCTTCCCGGCGGCGGAGGAGAAGTGACCCGCCCCTCCGTCAGCTGACCCTGACCCGACCCTCCGTCAGCCGGCCGTGGCCGCCGCCCCGTCGGTGGCCTCGGCGAAGGCCGGGGTCCGGTACGCGGCGGAGACCGTCGTACGGTCGAACACCCGCCAGGTCGCGGCCGAGACCAGGGCCGCGACCACGAACCCGGCCCAGTAGGGCGCGGTGATCCCGAAGCGTGCCGCGACCACGCCGCCGAGCACCGCGCCGACGCAGTTGCCGCCGGCCGCGACGAACAGGTTGGTGCTGCCGACCCGTCCCTGCATATGAGGAGGCGTCAGCCGCTGCCGCAGCGAGCTGGCCACGATGGTCCAGAGCGAGCCGTGCAGGCCGAAGGCGAAGAGCGCGAAGCCGATGAACCAGGCGCTGTGCGAGGTGGCCAGCGCCAGGTGCAGCCCGGCCTCGACGAGCAGGCCGACCCTGATCGTCCAGGTCGCGCCGACCCGGCCGATGAGCCGGTCGCCGACGACCGACCCGAGGATGCCGCCGACGGCCATGCAGGTGAAGAGCGCGCCGTAGCCGACGGAGCCGAGGTGGAGCCGCTCCCTGGCCAGCAGCACCAGTACGGCGGTGGCGGCGGTGAGGGTCACGTTCAGCAGCCCGATCAGTACCGCCATGGTGCGCAGCAGCCGCTGCCGCATCAGCCAGCGGAAGCCCTCGCCGATGTCGGCCAGGACCGACGAACGCGGCGCGCGCCCGGTCCCCGGCCCGGCCCCGGCCCCGTCACTGGCCCCGGTTCCCGCCCCGTCCCCGGCCGCGGCCTTCCGTGGCTCGGCCCGGTACCTTCCGGCGACGGTCCCGATCAGGACGGCGCTGGCCGCGTAGGTCCCGGCGTTGACGAAGAAGGGGATGCTCGCCGCCAGCAGGAACAGGAACCCGCCGAGGGGCCCCGCGACCATCTGCTGCATCAGCGTCACCCCGCCGACCAGCCAACCGTTCGCCCGCTCCAGCCGCTCCCGCGGCACCACCGCCGGGATCATCGCCTGGCTCGCCGAACGGAACACCACCTCACCGGTGTTGACGACGAACAGCACCGCGTAGAGCAGCGCGATGCTGGGGTGGCCGGTCGCGATCGCCGCCGCCAGCGCGGCCATCGCCGCCACCCGGACCCAGTCCACCACGATCATCAGCCGCCGCCGGTCCACCCGGTCCACCAGCACCCCGCCGGGCAGCGCGAACAGCAGCCACGGCAGCCAGGCGACCCCCGCCGCGGCGGACACCACCACCGGGTTGCTGGTACGGGACGCCACCAGCAGCGGTGCCGCGATCGTGGAGAGCCCGCTGCCCAGGGCGGACGTCGTACCCGCCGCCCACAGCCTGGCGAAGCGCGGGCCCAGCGGAGCCGTGGGAGAGGGCGGAGCGGGCTCAGGCGTTCGGGGCGGTTCAGGCATTTCGGGCGACCGGTCGCATGCCTGCTGATCCCTTGCCATGAGCACGAACCTACCAACGGGGCCCGACAACACCGAAGGGGTTTTCCGTGCTTGAACATGTTCAAAAATCCGTCTAGAGTCCTGACCGACGCAGAAACTGAACGCGTTCAAAACTCACGCACGGTCTCTCACGCGAGGTGCACCATGGACCGCACAGTCATCACCTATGTCCTCTACCTGGCGCTCAGCATCGGGCTCACCATCTGGGTGGCCCGAACCCTCAGCAACAGCGGCAGGGTCTTCCTCGCCGACGTCTTCCACGGGAGCGAGAAGCTCGCGGACGCCGTGAACCACCTCCTGGTGGTCGGCTTCTACCTGGTCAACCTGGGGTTCGTGGCCCTCTGGCTGCGCGGCGGCGACACCGACGTGCAGAACGTCAGGGGCATCTTCACCGCCCTGTCCTACAAGGTCGGCACGGTGCTGCTGGTCCTCGGCGTGCTGCATCTGCTGAACGTCTACGTCCTCAACCGGATCCGCCGCCGCGGCATGATCGACAGCGAGCAGCGCCCGCCGGTCCCGCCGCAGGGCTGGACCCCGGCCGCGCCGCTCCCGCAGGCCTGAGCCGGTGCCGCCGATGACCTCCGCCGGCCAGGACCGGGACCAGGACCGGGGCTCCGGCGACGCCCCGGTCCTGTGGTTGACGGTCCTCTACGACCCGAGCTGCCCGCTCTGCCGACATGTGAAGGGCTGGCTGGAGCGGCAGCGCAAGCTCGTCCCGATGGACTTCGTCCCGGCCGGATCCCGTCAGGCGAGGGTGCGCTTCCCGGCCCTGGACCACGCCCGCACCCTCCGCGAGATCACCGTGATCGGCGACTCCGGACAGGTGTACGAGGGGTCGGCGGCCTGGGTGGTCTGCCTCTGGGCGCTGCACGGCTACCGGGACATGTCACACCGCTTCAGCACCCCGGCCGGGGCACCGCTCGCCAAGGGCATGGTCCTCGCCGCCGCCAAGTGGCGCGCGCGGTCCAAGCGGCCCCGGCGCAGGCCTTCCGGCCGACCGACTGCACAGGGGACAGCCGGTTGGCCGGGAACAGCGCCGGTCCGGATAGGGGAATGGGTCTGGAACGGTCGCCACTGGGAGGCAGCTGCCGCCGCGTCCGACTGCGGCGACACCTGTACCCCGCCGGGCGGCTAGCCTCAGGAACGTGAACGACGCCGTGCCGACCGAGCCCCCCGCCCCCGATCCTGCTCCGGCCACCCCGGGCCAGGCCCCGGCCCCAGCCCCGGTCTCGACCCCGGTCTCGGCGAAGGGCGAGCAGACCCGGGCCCTGATCCTGGAGACCGCGATGCGGCTCTTCCAGGAGCGCGGCTACGACAAGACGACGATGCGGGCCATCGCCGCCGAAGCGGGAGTCTCGGTCGGCAACGCGTACTACTACTACGCCGGCAAGGAGTTCCTGATCCAGGGCTTCTACGACCGGATGACCCACGAACACGCCGTCGACGCCCGGGCCCGTCTCGCGGGCACCACGGACTTCGCGGAGCGGCTGCAGATCGCCCTGGAGTCCTGGGTCGACTGCGCCGCCCCGTACCACGAGTTCGCCGCCCAGTTCTTCCGCACGGCGGCCGACCCCAACAGCGCCCTCAGCCCGTTCTCCAACGAGTCCCACCCGGCCCGCACCACCGCTGTCGCCATCTTCCGCGAGGTGATCGACGGCTCCCAGCTCGGCCCCAAGCTCGATCCCGAGCTGGAGGAACTCCTCCCCGACCTGCTCTGGCTGCACCTCATGGTCATCGTCCTCTACTGGGTCTTCGACCGCACCGAGGACACCGAACGCACCCGAGCCTTCGTGGCCCGCTGCGCCCCCTTCGTTGCCAAGGTGGTCGCCCTGTCCCGGTACCGGGTCTTCCGCCCCCTGGTCCGCGACGCGGTCGACATGATCCAGGACTTCGTCCTCCCCACCATCGGCAAAGCCGCCCCGGCCCAGGGGCGGCGAGGGGTCAGAAACCGTCCGGGCACCACGGCCTGAAGTCCACTCGGAGCAGTGCGTCGGCCCGGGCTGCGCCGCCGGGGCGGAGTTCGTCGACCAGGCCGGCCGCGTGCAGCCGGGCGGTGGAGTCGTTGCCGGTGTAGAGGGTGCCCAACTCGCGGACGTCCAGGGCCAGATCGGCCTGCTCGCCGTCGCCGGCCCGGGTGAACCGTCCGGTGCCGTCCGCTGCCGCCTCCAGGGCCCAGCGGCCGTCGACGTAGCCGAGACGGTCGGTGACCTGGAGGACGACGCGGCCGGCTGCGGCATAGCTGCGGGCGGCGAAGGCGGTGGGGGCGTCGAGGATCCGCAGCCAGACGAAGTCGGAGCTGCTGTCGCCGCCGTCCACACACGCGCGGGGGTCGTCGAGGAGCAGCGGCAGCGGGTCGTCCGGGGCGATGTTGGGAATCTCGACCCGCTCGATCCAGTCGACCTGCAGCGCGTAGCGCCACAGCGCGGCAGCGGCGGCCCGGTCCACCGCGAAGTGGTCGCGGACCTTGAGCGCCGAGCGGGTGATCATGTTGGGCCACTCGTCGGTGACCGTGTACGCGAGCAGCCCGGCCGGACGGCCGGACGGATCGCGGTAGATCACGACCAGCGGTTCCTTCCACGACTTGTCCGGGTTCTGCAGATCCCCGCTGCGCAGCCGCCAGTTGATTGCCTTGCGGTCGATCGCCCCGGGCTGGGTGCGCCGGAAGCGCTCGTGCAGTTCGGGGCCGTTCTTGCGGTACTCCTCCATCGTCTGCAGCTCGAAGCTGCCGCCCTCCGCCGAGGCGGGGACGCGTACCCCGCCGGCCAGCCGGCTGTGGACGGTCACGCCCTTGTGCTGGGTGGCCGGGCCGAAGCCGAACCGGCCGTAGATGCGGTACTCGGCGGCGACGAGGATGGCGAGGCTGTCGCCGCGTTCGGCGGCGGTGGCCAGGTCCTGGGTCATCATCCGGGTCAGCAGACCGCGCCTGCGGTGGGTCTGCGAGACGGTGACGTTGGTGATGGCGTCGGTGGTCAGCGAGGCACCGCCGGGCACCGTCAGCTCGCGTACGGTGCTGCGGAACGTGCCCACGCAGCGCGCGCCGTCGAAGGCGCCGAGCGAGCGTCCGGGGACGAACTGCTCCCGGATGAAGTCCGGTGACCCGTCGCCCTTCGCCTCCATGAACCCGCTGCTCAGGGCCCTGCCCCACTCGGCGAGGTCCCCTTCCTGCACCACTCGGATCTCGATGCCGTCGCTGTCCGTCTGCCCACGGGTCGTCAGTGTCGTCGCCATACCGGGCACCTTACGATCCCGTCCCCCGGACGGCATCCGGGTTTCTCCGACGAGATGCCATGGAATGCCATGTCCTGCCACCCCGCAGGAACGGTTCGGCACTCCGAGGGCGGAACCATGCTGGTTGAGGGCCGGAGATTCCGCCTACGCTGGAGACAGTCGTGGACCCTTCCGGAGGAGACATGAGTACCGTGCTGACACCACCTGAGGAGTCTCTCACTCCGGAACCCGTGCCGGACTGGCTGATGCCGCCGCCGCAGGGCTTCACGGCAGAGGATCTCGACCGACTCACCGGCCTGCCCCCGCACACCGAGCTCATCGACGGGAGTCTGGTCCTGGTGAGTCCACAGGTCGATTACCACTCGCTCGCCATCGACCTCCTGGTCGCAGGCCTGCGCCGACAAGCCCCCGACACCCTTCGTGCCCGACGTGAGATGACGGTCCAGCTCGGAAAGCGCCAGCGTCCGGAGCCCGACCTGCTGCTGATCCGGGCAGATGCCGATCCCGGCCCCAAGCGCACCTTCTACCAGCCCTCGGATGTGCTCCTGGTCGCCGAGGTCGTCTCCGAGGAGTCCGCGGAACGCGATCGCAAGCGCAAGCCGCAGCTGTACGCCAAAGCCGGCATCCCGCACTTCTGGCTGGTCGAGATCGTGAACGCGGCGCTCGAGGTGCATGTCTACCAACTCGACGAGGTGACCGAGTCCTACGCGCTGCTCGGCATCCACCGCGACCGGCTGGAACTCCCCGCGCCCTTCCCGGTGGACATCGACCTCACGGAGTTGCAGCGGATGTGACCGCGGGCCCCTCCGCGACCACCACCGTGGGCGCGGGCCCGGTGTCCCGGCCGCGCAGCAGCCAGACGTAGCCTGCCGCAGCCACAGCACCCAGCAGGGTGCAGCTGAGCCAGACCGCACCGGCCCCGGAGGAGGCCAGCAGGAAGCCGGCCGACAACGGCGCCAGGAACGAGGCCCCGGACCAGGCCAGCGAGTAGACGCCCTGGTACCGCCCCCGGGCGTGGACCGGGGAGAGTTCGGCGACGATGGCCATGCCCGGCGGGACCCGCAGCATCTCGCCGGCCGTCCACACGGTCACCGTCAGGGCGTAGAACCAGGCACCGCCCGCGAAGGCGGTGAGGCCGAATCCGCAGCCGGTGAGCATCGCGGCCACGCTCAGCATCAGCGCCCGGCTGCGGCCTTGGATGATCCGCGTGATCGGGATCTGCAGCAGCACGATCAGCACCCCGTTGAGACTGACCACCAGGCCGTAGTCGGCGGGGGAGAAGCCCTGACGGCCCATCACGATGGGCAGGGCGATGCTGCCCTGGCCGTCCACGAAGGCGGCCAGGAAGGTCAGCCCGACGAACGCCATGAAGACCGGGTCGCGCAGCACCGCCCCCAGCCCGACCGGAGCAGGAACAGCAGCGGCAGCGGAAGCGGGTGCCGCCGCAGACGACGCAACCGGTGCGTCGGCCGCCTCCGGTCGGGTCTCCGGCACCCGGGTGAACACCACCACCGCGCAGAGCAGGGTCGTCCCTGCGTCCCCGACGAACAGCAGCAGGTAGCCGTGCGCCGCGATCAGCCCGGCTGCCGCCGCCGAGACGGCGAAGCCGATGTTGATGGCCCAGTAGTTGAGGGAGAAGGCCCGCACCCGGTCCTCGGGCCGGACCACGTCCGCCATGATCGCGGAGACCGCCGGGCGGGAGGCGTTGCTGGTGAAGCCCAGAACCGCAGCCGCCGCCGCGATCGCCCAGGCCGGATGCGCCAGGCCCAGCGCCAGCGTCATCACCGCCGTGCTGGTCTGGGCGACCAGTAGCGTCGGGCGCCGCCCGATCCGGTCCGCGAGCACGCCGCCGGCGACCGAGGCGGCACTGCCGCCGAGCCCGTAGAGCGAGGCGACCAGGCCGGCGAAGGCGGGGCTGAAGCCCCGGTCGATGGTGAGGTAGAGGGCCAGGAAGGTCACCACGAAACCGCCGAGCCGGTTCACCAGGGTGCTGGTCCAGAGCCACCAGAACGCCGCAGGCAGCCCGCCGACCGTTTCCCTGGCCGCCGTCGCCAGCCGCTCGCCCGGGCCGGGCCGATGCAGGGGTGACGAGGGCGTTCCAGGCATGGCAGTGCTCCTGAGCGGCAGAAGTAAGTGTCACATAAGCGCTTCGGAGATTACCCACCGGACCGCCCGGGGCGCCACCCGTTAAGTGAAAGACGCAGCGTGCTCGACTAGGCTTCTGGCCATGGCTGAAGCTCCCTACCGTCTTGTCCTGCTCCGCCACGGCGAGAGCCAGTGGAACGAGAAGAACCTCTTCACCGGCTGGGTCGATGTCGACCTGAACGAGAAGGGCGAGAAGGAGGCCGTACGCGGTGGCGAGCTCCTCGCCGCCGAGGGTCTCCTCCCCGACGTTCTGCACACCTCACTGCTGCGCCGAGCGATCCGCACCGCCCAGATCGCCCTCGACCGGGCCGACCGCCACTGGATCCCGGTGCGTCGCTCCTGGCGCCTGAACGAGCGTCACTACGGTGCGCTCCAGGGCAAGGACAAGGCCCAGACCCTGGCCGAGTTCGGCGAGGAGCAGTTCATGCTCTGGCGCCGCTCGTACGACACCCCGCCGCCCGTACTCGCCGCCGACGCCGAGTACTCGCAGGCGGACGACCCCCGCTACGCACTGATCCCCGCCGACGTCCGGCCGCAGACCGAATGCCTCAAGGACGTCGTCGAGCGGATGCTGCCCTACTGGTACGACTCGATCGTCCCGGACCTCGCGGACGGCCGCACCGTCCTGGTCACCGCGCACGGCAACTCCCTGCGCGCCCTCTTGAAGCACCTCGACGGCATCTCCGACGCGGACATCGCCGCCCTCAACATCCCCACCGGAATCCCGCTCCTGTACGAGCTGGACGCCGACTACCAGCCGCTCACCAAGGGCGGCCGCTACCTGGACCCGGAGGCGGCCGCCGTCGCCGCCCAGGCCGTGGCCAACCAGGGCAAGAAGAAGTAGGCCCGAGCACCGAACGCAAAGCAGAGGACCCCGACCGACGGCACACCACCGTCGGTCGGGGTCCTCTCGTCTGCGGTGGCCGGCGGCCGGCGACCGGCGGCCGTCAGCAGCGGCGCGTCAGTGGCAGCAACCGCCGCCGCACTGGCAGGTGCCGCCGGACTGGCAGCCGCAGCCGCAACCCGAGCCGCAGCCGCAGGCGGCCACCAGTGGCAGCGGGATGCGGAGCGTCTGCTCGGGGCCGGGTTCGGTGGGATCAGCCCTGATCGGGGCGGGCGGGGTCGGGGACTGAGTCATCGGTGGTGGACCTCCTTCAGGCGGTCATGCCTACGACTCAGTGAAGCCCCCCGCCTACGCAGCGTCAACGGGCGTACGGGATCATCCCGTACGCCCGCCCGCGCGCCCCCGCTGCCAAGGGCTGTCGTGCGGCTAGGCCTCGGGCACGAACTCGTCGGCGTGCTCGCCGGTCACCAGGAACACCACGCGCTTGGCGACCGACACCGCGTGGTCCGCGAAGCGCTCGTAGTAGCGCCCGCACAGGGTCACGTCCACGGCCGTCTCGATGCCGTGCCGCCAGCGGTCGTCCAGCAGGTGCGAGAACAGCTGGCGGTGCAGCTCGTCCATCGCGTCGTCGTCCCGCTCCAGCTCCAGCGCCGCGTCCACGTCCTTGGACGCGATCACCTGGCCGGCCTTGGCGACCAGGCGCTGGGCCAGCTGACCCATCTCCAGGACGATGGGGTGCAGGTCGGCGGGGACCGCCGACTCGGGGTAGCGCAGCCGGGCCAGCTTGGCCACGTGCCGGGCCAGGTCGCCGGCCCGCTCCAGGTCCGCGCTCATCCGCAGCGAGGTGACCACGATGCGCAGGTCGGTGGCGACCGGCTGCTGGCGGGCCAGCAGGTCGATGGCCCGGTTCTCCAGCTCGTGGTGCAGTGCGTCGACCTTCTCGTCCGCGGCGATGACGCTCTCCGCCAGTGCGAGGTCGGCGTCGAGCAGCGCCGTGGTCGCCCGGCCCATGGCGGACCCCACCAGACGGGCCATCTCGACCAGGCCGTCGCCGATCGAATCGAGTTCCTCGTGGTAAGCGTCGCGCATCGGTCCTGTCCTCCTGCTTGTCCCAGCTGTCTGTACCAGGGCTGTCCGTGTTAGGGGCGTGCGAGTCAACCATGCGCCGTTCGGACGTACCGCTTGCTCAGTGCGAGTGAACCACTTGCGACGCCAAGGTGAATTCTCGGCGACCTGGGGCTGATGCCCTTATCCAGGGGTTACAGCAGGTCACCACCATGCGCTTACGCTGAACGCATGGACGTGACCGTGGCTGAAGCCGCAGCGAGCGCGCTAGCCGGGCTCGGAGTCGGCCTCACCGCCGCGCTGTCCTTCCGCTGGAGCGAGAAGGATCGCAAGAAGAGTGCCAAACGGGTGGAGCAGCAGCCCGAGCCCGAGCTGCCGCCCGGTGTCGACACCGTGCTGTCGGTGCTGCGCTCCTGCGCGGTGGTGCTCGACGACAGCGATCAGGTGATCAAGGCCAGCTCGGCCGCGTACGCCCTCGGACTGGTCCGGGGCGGTGCCATCGCGGTGAACGAGATGCTCGCCATGGCCCGGCTGACCCGGCGCGACGGCGAGATACGGCAGGCCGACCTGGACATCCCCCGGGGCGGCGGCAAGCAGACCGGTGACGCCCTGGCCGTCTCGGTCCGGGTCGCCCCGCTCGGTTCCCGGCTGGTCCTGGTCCTGGTCGAGGACCTGACCGAGGCCCGCCGGATCGAGGCGGTCCGACGCGACTTCGTGGCCAATGTGTCGCACGAGCTGAAGACCCCGGTGGGCGCCCTGTCCCTGCTCTCCGAGGCCGTCCAGGACGCCAGCGACGACCCCGAGGCGGTCCGCCGCTTCGCCGGCCGGATGCTGATCGAGGCCACCCGGCTCACCAGCCTGGTCCAGGAGATCATCGAACTCTCCCGGGTCCAGGACGACGACCGGCTGGTCGACGCCGAGCCGGTAGCCGTGGACGAGCTGGTCGCCGAGGCGATGGACCGCTGTCGGCACCAGGCCGCGGCCAAGCAGATCACCATGGCGGCCGGCGGGATCGCCGGCCTCTATCTGCACGGCAACCGCGGCCAGCTGGCGGCGGCGCTGGGCAACCTGGTCGAGAACGCCGTCAACTACAGTCCGGTACGGACCCGGGTCGCCATCGCCGCCCGCAAGGTCCCCGGCTCCAGGGTCGACACGGTCGAGATATCGGTCACCGACCAGGGCACCGGGATCTCCGAGAAGGACCGCGAGCGGATCTTCGAGCGCTTCTACCGGGTCGACCCGGCCCGGTCCCGGGCCACCGGCGGCACCGGCCTCGGCCTGTCCATCGTGAAACACGTCGCCGCCTCCCACGGCGGCACGGTCTCGGTGTGGAGCGTCGAGGGCCAGGGCTCCACCTTCACCCTGCGCCTCCCCACCACCACCCCCGCCGGCACGGCGACCACCGCCGGCACCGACGCCGCACCAACCGCCGAGACCGACATCGAGACCGACATCGAGTCCGACAGCGAGATCGGTATCGACAGCGACGTCGACGGCCGCACCGAAGCCGAGCCCGAGCCCGTGACCGAACACCCCCTGCCTGTCCACCACCCTGCCCCGGAGGTCCAGTCGTGACCCGTGTGCTTGTCGTAGAGGACGAGGAGTCCTTCAGCGATGCCCTGTCCTACATGCTCCGCAAGGAGGGTTTCGAGGTGGCCATCGCCGCCACCGGCCCCGACGCACTGGACCAGTTCGAACGCAACGGCGCCGACCTGGTCCTGCTGGACCTGATGCTGCCCGGACTGCCCGGCACCGAGGTCTGCCGCCAGCTGCGGGCCAAGTCCAGCGTCCCCGTGATCATGGTCACGGCCAAGGACAGCGAGATCGACAAGGTGGTCGGCCTGGAGATAGGGGCTGACGACTACGTCACCAAGCCCTACTCCACCCGCGAGCTGGTCGCCCGCATCCGCGCGGTGCTCCGCCGCCGCGGCGAGCCGGAGACCACCGTCGGCGGCCCCGGCGCGCTGGAGGCGGGACCGGTCCGGATGGACGTGGACCGGCACGTGGTGACCGTCGACGGCGCCAAGGTCGACCTGCCGCTGAAGGAGTTCGACCTGCTGGAGATGCTGCTGCGCAACGCCGGTCGGGTGCTCACCCGGATGCAGTTGATAGACCGCGTCTGGGGTGCGGACTATGTCGGTGACACCAAGACCCTCGACGTGCACGTGAAGCGCCTGCGGGCAAAGATCGAGCCTGACCCGGGGGCCCCGCGCTACCTGGTCACGGTCCGCGGCCTCGGCTACAAGTTCGAGCCGTAAGCCGCCGGAACCCGGCCCACCCACCTCATGGCTGTGCCCCGGACGGATGAAGCGTCCGGGGCACAGCCATGTCGTCTGCCGTCCGGCCTCAGGGGGTCGAGGTCGCCGAAGCCGAGGCGGAGGCGGAGGCCGAGGCACTGGCCGAGGCGCTCGCCTTGCCCGTCGCCGGGGTGGTGGCGGGAGTGCTGGCGGCCACCGTGGGGGCGACGGTCGGCGCGTACGAGGTGTACTCGCCGGTGCCCGCGTTCACCAGGGCCTGCACGGTGACCGACCCGGCGTTGGCGAAGGTGAAGGTGATCGTGGCGTTCTGCCCCGGCTTCTCGTTGAGCGTCGGGACGGTCGCCGCCACCTGGTCCGGGCCGCTCAGCAGCAGCGAGCCGCCGGCCGGGACGGTCGCCGCCCCGCTCAGGGTCGCCTGGGTGCTGCCGTCGACGGTGACCCCGGTCAGGGTGTCGTCGGCGGACCCGTTGTTGGCGATGTTGACGGTGACGTTGGCAGGCGCGTTGCCGGCGGCGTCGGTGACCACCACGATGCCGTTGAGCTTCAGGGCCGAGTCGCCCTTGACGATGGAGGTGGCGGCGCTGTCGGGCTTCACCTGCAGGGTCGCCGCGTTGGACCCCGCGGAGCAGGCGGCGAGGATGGGAGCGGTCGCGAGGATGACGGCGGCGACTGCGCCGCGACGAAGACTGCGGCTCACGGCGGTGACTTCTCCTTGGACGTGCTGGGTCCTGGCAGGACGGCTGTCTGTGGGAGACCGCCGCGATCAGATTACCGAGCCTCTTTATCCGCTCCACACGGGGTGGCCCCGTGTCGCGTCCCCGTCCCGAACGCCACACCCGCCCCGGACATCTGCGAAAGCCGTTCAGTCGAAGATCAGATAACGTTTCGATTACGTCTTCCGCGTAAGATCAATAGCGGGTCGGCGAGGTGTGACCGGTTCGTGCGCAAGCGCTCCGACCTGCGGGAAGCTCTCCTCGAACTGGGGTCGCAGCACGCGGCAGGGGTGGTTGTCAAGCCCTGAGACTGGCTCTGACCTGCGAAAACACCCTTCGGATATGGCTGCAACCGTGTTATTCTGGAAAGCCACGGAAGGGGTACCTGTCACATGACGTTCAAGGTTGGCGACACCGTGGTCTACCCCCATCACGGGGCCGCGCTGATCGAGGCAATCGAAATTCGCCAGATCAAGGGTGTGGACAAGACCTACCTGGTGCTGAAGGTGCAGCAGGGTGACCTGACGCTCCGCGTACCTGCGGAGAACGCAGAGTTCGTAGGCGTCCGCGACGTGGTCGGCCAGGATGGGTTGGACCGGGTCTTCGAGGTGCTGCGTGCACCGTACACCGAGGAGCCCACCAACTGGTCCCGCCGCTACAAGGCGAACCTGGAGAAGCTTGCTTCGGGTGACGTTATCAAGGTCGCGGAGGTTGTGCGCGACCTTTGGCGACGTGAGCGCGAGCGCGGGCTGTCCGCTGGTGAGAAGCGGATGCTGGCCAAGGCCAGGCAGATTCTGGTCAGTGAGCTGGCACTCGCTGAGAACACCAACGAGGACAAGGCCGAAACGCTGCTCGACGAGGTTCTCGCCTCCTGAGCCTGGTTGAGTCGCTGTTCGGCCGAACAGTCCCTCGTGCACAGCTGTAGTGGTGCATGCAGTGTGAATCAGCGCCCGTCGTTGCCACGGCGGGCGCTGAGTCATGTCCACCGGGCGCCGGGCGATGGAACCTTGAGTGATGGAACCCCGCGCGCGGGCGGCCGGGCCGCGCCGGTACTGTGCCGTTCCGGGAGTGCTTGCCACCCCCGGTGCCGGGACGAGCAGGACGAGCTCCACGGAAGGCGCTCGGCCCAGCACGCCTTGGCCATACCCACTTCGCCGAAGGAACAAAACCTGAACGCCGCAGCAGTGGTCCCCGCCGCAGGTCGGGGCGAACGACTGGGCCCCGGTGCCCCCAAGGCCCTGCGAGAACTGGGTGGTGTGCCGCTCCTGGTGCACGCCGTCCGCGCGCTGGCGCGCTCCCGCGCGGTGACCCTGGTCGTGGTGGTCGCCCCCGTGGACGGCGTCGCCCAGGTCCGCCAACTGCTCGACGACTACGGCGTGGACGGGCACGACAGCGCCCGGATCGCGGTGGTGCCCGGCGGAGCCACCCGGCAGGAGTCGGTCCGGCTGGGCCTGGCCGTGATCCCCGAGGACGTCGACGTGGTGCTGGTGCACGACGCCGCCCGGCCGCTGGTGCCGGTGGACGTGGTGGACGCGGTCGCCCGCGCCGTCGCCGACGGCGCCGAGGCGGTGGTCCCGGCCGTCCCGCTGGCCGACACGGTCAAGCAGGTCCGGCCCACCGGTGTGCCCGGCCGTCCCGAACCGGTGGTGGCCACCCCGGACCGGTCCACCCTGCGCGCGGTGCAGACCCCGCAGGGGTTCCGCCGCGAGGTGCTGCTGCGGGTGCACGAGAAGGCGCTCAACGACGGGATCGAGGCCACCGACGACGCCGGCCTGGTCGAGCGCTACGCCGGCAGCGTGGTGGTGGTGCCCGGGCACGAGGAGGCGTTCAAGGTGACCAGGCCGCTGGACCTGGTGCTGGCCGAGGCGGTACTGGCGAGGCGGAGGGCGCTCGATGAGTTCTGAACCCGTGGTGAGGCTGCCCCGCACGGGGATCGGCACGGACGTGCACGCCTTCGAGGCCGGCCGCGAGCTCTGGGTGGCCGGGCTGCGCTGGGACGGCTACGAGCACGGCCTGGCCGGGCACTCCGACGGCGACGTCGCCGCCCACGCCGCCTGCGACGCGCTGTTCTCCGCGGCCGGGATCGGCGACCTGGGTGCGCACTTCGGCACCGACCGGCCCGAGTGGTCCGGCGCCTCCGGGGTACGGCTGCTGGCCGAGGCCGGACGGATCGTCAGGGCGGCCGGCTTCGAGATCGGCAATGTGGCGGTCCAGGTCGTCGGGGTGCGGCCGAAGGTCGGCAAGCGGCGCGAGGAGGCGCAGCAGGCGCTCTCCGCCGCGCTGGGCGCCCCCGTCTCGGTCTCCGGGACCACCACGGACGGGCTCGGCCTGACCGGGCGCGCCGAGGGGCTCGCGGCGCTGGCGACGGCCCTGGTGTACCCGGCGTCCTGAGGGGCCGTCACTCCTTCGGGGGCGGCATGGGAACGGCCGGGCGCAGGCTGAGACCGGCTCTCCGCATGGACGGACCGCACCCAGCAGCCCCGGGGACATCCGGTAAAAGCTACGGCGATGTGAACGGATCCGGGCCCTGTGCCCCGTTGGGGCCAGGGCACCCCGCTCTTCCCACTACGCTTGACGGTGTGAGTATTCGCCTGTACGACACCAGCGCCAGCCAGGTACGCGACTTCGTCCCGCTCGTGCCGGGCTGCGTCTCGATCTACCTGTGCGGTGCGACCGTGCAGGCCGCCCCGCACATCGGGCACATCCGCTCCGGGCTGAACTTCGACGTGATGCGTCGCTGGTTCGCGTACCGGGGCTACGACGTCACCTTCGTGCGGAACATCACCGACATCGACGACAAGATCATCGAGAAGTCGCGGCTCTCCGGGCTGCCCTGGTGGCAGATCGGCTACGCCAACGAGCGCGCCTTCAACGAGGGCTACGACGCGCTGGGCTGCCTGCCGCCGACCGGGGAGCCCCGGGCCACCGGGCACGTCCCGGAGATGATCGAGATGATGCGGACGCTGATCGGGAACGGCCACGCCTACGAGGCGGACGGCAACGTCTACTTCAGCGTCACCTCCTACCCGGACTACCTGTCGCTGTCGCACCAGGAACTGGACAACCTGCGCCAGCCATCGGGCGAGGGCGAGACCGGCAAGCGGGACCAGCGCGACTTCGCGCTGTGGAAGTCCGTCAAGCCCGGTGAGCCGAGCTGGGAGACACCGTGGGGGCGCGGCCGTCCGGGCTGGCACCTGGAGTGCTCGGCGATGGCGCACAAGTACCTGGGCGCCGCCTTCGACATCCACGGCGGCGGGCGCGACCTGATCTTCCCGCACCACGAGAACGAGATCGCGCAGTCCAAGGCGTTCGGCGACGACTTCGCCTCGTACTGGCTGCACAACGCCTGGGTGACGCTCAGCGGCGAGAAGATGAGCAAGTCGCTGGGGAACTCGGTGCTGGTCTCCGAGATGGTGCAGAAGTGGCGGCCGATCGTGCTGCGCTACTACCTGGGCACCCCGCACTACCGCTCCACCATCGAGTACAGCGAGGAGGCCCTGCGCGAGGCCGAGACCGCGTTCGCCCGGATCGAGAGCTTCGCGCAGCGGGTCGTCGAGCAGCACGGCGAGGTCACCGCGGCCGTGCACGTGCCCCCGGCGTTCGGCGAGGCGATGGACGACGACTTCGGCGTTCCGCAGGCGCTGGCCATCGTCCACACGGCCGTCCGGCAGGGCAATGCGGCGCTGGCGGCGGACGACAAGGAGAACGCGGTAGCGCGTCTGGCCGAGGTCCGTGCGATGCTCGGTGTGCTGGGTCTCGATCCGCTGGACGCCATGTGGGCCGGTCCGGCACAGGGCGAGGACCTGCACGGTGTGGTGGACGCGCTGGTCAAGCTGGTGCTGGAGCAGCGGCAGGCGGCGCGCGAGCGCAAGGACTACGCGACCTCCGACGCCATCAGGGACCGGCTCACCCAGGCCGGGCTCGCCATCGAGGACCGCGCCGACGGCTCGCGCTGGACGCTCGGCTGATCAAGCGTATGCAAGCACGCATACGGGTACGTACGCAGATTTTGTATTCATGGAAGCAGGACTGAACTGATGGCCGGCAACAGCCAGCGCAGGAACCGCCGCAACCCCGGCTCGAAGAAGGGCCCGTCGGTCGGAACCGGTGGCCACAGCCGGAAGGCACTGGAGGGGAAGGGCCCGACGCCCAAGGCGTCGGAGCGCAAGGGGCACAAGAAGAACCGGATGGCCAACGCCGCCGCCAAGCGCGCCACCACGGGCAACAAGTCCCGCGGCTCCGCCCGGCGCGGCGGCAAGGCGAGTTCCGAGCTGGTCTACGGCCGCAACTCGGTGGTCGAGGCGCTGCAGGGCGGGGTGCCGGCCTCGGCGCTCTACGTCCAGCAGTTCATCGACAACGACGAGCGGGTGCGCGAGGCGCTGACGCTGGCCAACGAGCGGGGCGTCCCGCTCATGGAGGCCCCGCGGATGCAGCTGGACAACCTCGCCGAGGGCCACAACCACCAGGGCCTCATCCTGCAGGTGCCGCCGTACGACTACGCGCACCCGGACGACCTGCTGGCGCGGGCCGCCGACAACCACGAGGACGCGCTGATCGTGGCCCTGGACGGGATCACCGACTCGCGGAACCTGGGCGCCATCGTCCGTTCCGTGGCGGCCTTCGACGGGCACGGCGTGGTCATCCCCGAGCGGCGGGCCGCCGGGATGACGGCCGGCGCCTGGAAGACCTCCTCCGGCGCGGCCGCCCGGGTCCCGGTGGCCCGGATGACCAACATGACCAGGACGCTGGAGGCATACCAGAAGGCCGGCTGCTTCGTGGTGGGCCTGGCGGCCGACGGCGAGGCCGAGCTGAGCGACCTCGAGGCGCTGACCGGCCCGGTGGTGATCGTGATCGGCTCGGAGGGCAAGGGCCTGTCCCGGCTGGTCTCGGAGACCTGCGACCTGACGGTGCGGATCCCGATGCCCGGCGCCGCCGAGTCGCTGAACGCGGGCGTCGCGGCCGGCATCGTGCTCTACGAGGCCGCCCGGCTGCGCAACAAGGGCTGATCGGACCGGACAAGGACGTTCGGACGCGTCGTCACCCTCGCTGTACCGCTCGTTCGGGCGTATGAGCGAGGGTTTCGGCGTGTCGCGGGGGATCGCCGGATCGGGTGACCCCCGGGGGTGTCCAAATGGCCTCTCGCTCGGTTAGTGAGATGTGGACACCAGAACACCTAACCGCCCTCAGGGGGGACGCGCCGAGGGGAGCGACGGTGGACCGGGGCTGTACGCGGTCAAGGTACCGACCGACCCGGCCCGGCTGAGCAGCACGACAGCGAGCTTCCGGGTGCGCCTCGGCGCCGCCGTGACCCCGCTGATCGATGCTCAGGTGGCCGCGCCCGCCTTCGCCGCGCCCCCCGTCGACTCCGGCTACTCCGGGATGAACCCCGACCAGACGCAGCCGATGCTGGTCCTGACCCCGCTGATGGAGGCGGGCGCCCTGGCGGGTGTGGCCGGAGCGGCCGGGACCGCGGGAGCGTCGGGCGTCGCCGGCGAGGCACGCCCGCGGCGCCCGCGCCGGGTCACCCCGATCACCTGGACCGGCGGGGCCGCCCCGCTGCTCGACGCCGTGCGGCAGGGCGGCGTCGGGCCGGACGCGGCCACCGGGGTGCTCCCGGTGCAGTCGTCCGCCTCGCCGGTCGAGACGCAGCTGATGCCGCAGTTCCCGGTCCCGCCGGAGGCCGAGGACGGCTACGGCCAGGGCCTGGGCCACGCCCCGGGCGGCGGTCTGGACGACGGGGTGACCTACGTCGGCGGGCGGCAGCCCTGGGGCTCCGGCCCCGAGTACCAGTTGGAGGCGCGGGAGTCGGGAGAACCGGTTCGCCACGCCTGGTACCCGGGCCGCCGCGTCGACCTGGGCCTGGTGCTGCTGCCGCTACGGATCTTCCTGGGCGGCATCTCCATCTACGCCGGGTTCAGCAAGGTCTCCGACCCCGTCTACTTCGACGGCGGGGTTCGCGGCTCGATGATGCACTGGCTGCAGTCGCTGCACCCCTGGCCGATGGCCCAGCCGCTGATGCAGTTCGCCCTGGCGCACCCGGTGGGAGCCGGGCTCGCGGTCGCCTTCATCCAGATCGTGGTGGGCGTGCTGTCCATCCTCGGGCTGTGGCAGCGGCTGGCGGCCGGTACGGCCATGCTGCTGTCGGCGGCGCTGCTGGTGACGGTGAGCTGGCGGACCGGCCCGGCCTACGACGCGCCGGACATCATCTTCCTGGCCGCCTGGAGCCCGCTGCTGCTGGCCGGCGCGCCGCTGTTCTCGCTGGACGGACGGCTGGCCATTGAGGCCTGGCACCGGCTCGGTGAGCGCACCCCGGTCGCGGTGCTGCGGCGGCGGGTGCTGCGCCGCGGCTTCGTGGTGGCGACCGTGGTGATCGGCTGCACCCTGCTGCTGGGCTCGGCGCTCGGCGCAGCGGTGCGCGACCACCGGATCGGGACCACCGTCGTCCCCTCGGAGTCCGGAGTGCCCACCGACTACCCGAGCCCGGTCTACCCGAGCACCGGCGCCCCGTCGGCGGGCGGGCAGGGGTCGGCGCACCCGTCCTCGGCCGCACCGTCCGCCTCGAACTCGCCGTCGGCCGCGGCGACGACGGCGGCCCCGTCGCACCGACCGACCCCGCGGCACAGCAGCAGCACCCACAGCGGCAGCTCGTCCAGCACGGGTACGGGGGGCAGCAGCCCGTCGTCCGGTGGCGTCAGCAGCACGCCGTCGCACCACCACAGCAGCTCGCCGACGCCGAAGAGCAGCAGCGGTGGCACCAACGGGGTGATCGGCGGCCTGCTGGGCACCAGCGCCCCCGCCCCGCTGCCGCTGCTGGGGATGCCGGGCAGCGGCGCGGGCACCGGCGGAGCGCCGGTGACCTGAGCGCCGGTCTCCCGACGCGCGAGCGGGGAACGGGGAACGGCCCCGGAACGACGTCGATGTCGTTCCGGGGCCGCTCTGCTGTCGGGTCTCCGGCCGGACAGGCCGGTGTGCTCTGGGCTACTGGGAGTCGCGGGCCGCGGCGAGCTCCTTGGCGGCCTCGGAGAGGTCCTTCGCGGTGTCGATGGCGCGCCAGTAGACGCCCTGGGGCAGCTCCCAGCCGGACAGGCGCCGCTCACGGGCCAGCCGGGGGAAGGTGCTGCGCTCGTGGTCGCCGAGGTCGGGCAGCATGCCGGTGAACGCGGCCGAGAAGACGTACACGCCGGCGTTGACCAGGTACGGCGACGGCGGGGCCTCGATGAAGTCGAGGACGTTGCCGAACTGGTCGGTGTCCACGGTGCCCCAGGGGAGCCGTGGACGGGCCAGGGAGAGGGTGGCGTGGGCGTCGCGCTCGGCGTGGAAGTCGGCCATGTCGCGGAGCCGGAAGCGGGTCCAGATGTCGCCGTTGGTGGCGTACCAGGGCTCGTCCTTGCGGGGGAGCGCGGTGGCGGCGAACTTCAGGCCGCCGCCGCGGCCGAGCGGCTCGGTCTCCACGACGGTGGAGACGTTGAGGGGGAGCGCTGCGGTCTTGAGCCAGTCCTGGAGGACCTCGGCCAGATGGCCGCAGGAGATGACGACATCGGTGACGCCCTCCTCCGCCAGCCACTGGAGCTGGTGGCCGACGATCGGAATCCCGGTGCCCGGGATCTCGATCATCGGCTTGGGACGGGTGTCGGTGTAGGGGCGAAGCCTGGATCCCTGTCCACCGGCCAGGATCACGGCCTGGGTCACCGGAGGGGACGAGAGCGGCGAGCGCTCCATGGAGGGGATGAGGTCAGCGGTCATGGGGAGAACCCTAGACGGAGCTGCGCCGCTCCCGTACCAGGGCCTGACGGCGGAGTGGGCACGGGAGCAGCTGGTGGTACGGGTGGAGCGGGCGCGGCGTGTGGTGCGCGTGGTGCGGGGGACCGGGGGTCAGCCCGCCGCGGAGAGGGTGCCGACGGCGAAGGAGCCGTCGCAGACGGGGCGCGCGAAGGACTGGGCGCGCTTCACGTCGCCCTGGTACTTGCGCACGGCGGCCTGCCCGAGGTCACGGGCGAGGTCGGTGCAGTAGCGGGTCAGCGACGGCTGCTGCTGCATGGCCTGCGCCAGCTGGTCCAGGGCGGCGCCCGGGTCCTGGGTGCGCAGGGTCTGCAGCAGGCGGGCCCGGAGCGCGTCCTGCGGGGTGGTCGCCTGCTGCCGCACCGCGTCGGAGCTGTTGCCGGAGGTACTGCTGGAGGCGGCCAGGACCTGCTGGTCGCCGGAGCCGGACGGAGCCCAGGGGACGCGGGTCACCGCAAGGGTGCCGGTCGTCACGAGGATGACGGGCAGGACGAAGGCGAGGGTCTTGCCGAGGCGGTTCGCTAGCTGCTTCACGACCAAGATGGTAGCGATGGGTGATGATTTGGCGACATTCGGTCACTCCAATGAGTGACGTCATTTTTGCAGCGGGCGCCGTCGGACCATCCGGACATGAAACGTCCCCGACGGCCGTGGTGGCCGTCGGGGAGGTTGTCGACTTGTCGTCAGTCGCTGAGGCGGGCGCCCGAGGAGGTGGAGAAGACGTGCGTCTCGCCGGCGCGCGGGACCACGTGCAGGACCTCGCCCTTCTGCGGGACGGCGCGGCCGCTCACGCGGACCACCAGGTCCTTGGACTCGTCGCCGACCTTGGCGGTGCCGTAGACGTAGCCGTCGGCGCCGAGCTCCTCGACGACGTTGACGGTGACGGCCAGGCCGGCGCCGCCCTTGGCGAGCGAGTCGCCCTCGCCGACCAGGTCCAGGTGCTCGGGGCGGACGCCGATGGTGACGGTGCGGTCGCCGGCGGAGGCGGCCTCGTCCACGGCGGCACGGGAGACCGGGATGACCGACTCGCCGAACTTGACGCCGCCGTCGGCCAGCGGGACCTCGACCAGGTTCATCGCGGGCGAGCCGATGAAGCCGGCCACGAACAGGTTGTTCGGGCGGTCGTACATGTTGCGGGGGGTGTCGACCTGCTGGAGCAGACCGTCCTTGAGCACCGCGACCCGGTCGCCCATGGTCATGGCCTCGACCTGGTCGTGGGTGACGTAGACGGTGGTGATGCCCAGGCGGCGCTGGAGCGAGGCGATCTGGGTGCGGGTCTGCACGCGGAGCTTGGCGTCCAGGTTGGACAGCGGCTCGTCCATGAGGAAGACCTGCGGCTCGCGGACGATCGCGCGGCCCATCGCGACACGCTGGCGCTGACCGCCGGAGAGCGCCTTCGGCTTGCGGTCGAGGTACTCGGTCAGGTCGAGGATCTTGCCGGCCTCCTCGACCTTCTTGCGGATCTCGGCCTTGTTGACGCCGGCGATCTTCAGGGCGAAGCCCATGTTGTCGGCGACGGTCATGTGCGGGTACAGCGCGTAGTTCTGGAACACCATGGCGATGTTCCGGTCCTTGGGGGGGAGGTGCGTGACGTCGCGGTCACCGATGCGGATGGAGCCGCCGTTCACGTCCTCCAGGCCCGCGAGCATCCGCAGGCTGGTCGACTTGCCGCAGCCGGAGGGGCCGACGAGGACGAGGAACTCGCCGTCGGCAATGTCCAGGTCCAGGGCGTCGACGGCAGGCTTGGTGCCGCCGGGGTAGATCCGGGTGGCCTTGTCGAAAGTCACCGTAGGCATGCTGCTGCTCTCCTTCACCGGCAGGAACGTGCCGGACGATCCGAGTAAAGGCGGATGGTGGTTCGCCCCTCCGCGTACCCGCCGTGCCGACCCGCCGGAGCGGCGCGGTGCGATGCGCTGATGAGGTCTAGTCCACCCGCGAAAGGTGAACTGCAGGTGACGCTACCTGCCAGGATGCGCCCCTGTCAGTACCTTCCGAGCACCCAAAACGACCACCTCTGCGCCTTACAACCTCTCAAATCACCCGAACCCGGACGCCCACCCCCGACAAAACAACGACCAACCCGACCACCCCGCCCGGTAGACTGCCCTCGGTCCTGCCGTGGCACGCCGCGGACAGGCACCACGCCTCCTTAGCTCAGCTGGCCAGAGCAACGCACTTGTAATGCGTAGGTCGTCGGTTCGAATCCGACAGGGGGCTCACATCGAAGCCCCGGTCAGATCGCTCTGACCGGGGCTTTCGTGGCTATCGGAGCCGTCTGCGGCGGAGAGCGCGAGCGTTTCTCGCGGCGCTGGTCTCAGTTTTCACCTGGGGCCAGACCGCGCCCCCATGCAGCGTGCCGCCTCTTCGGCCGGCGCAGGCCCGATCCATGTTGTGTGGGACGACGGCAGACTGGACGGCAACTGGGAGGGCCTGTGGGTTCTGTGGGAAGCGGCTTCTATGTCACCCGCCGACGGGTGGACCCACGCCATCCGGGAGGTTGGCCACAAGCAGGGCAGCCGCTTCTTCGGGAGTGCGTGTTTCACCCAGCAACCGCTCGTAGCGCGTCGCGTAGACCTTGTATCCGGGGTTGCTGGACACGATGAAGGGCAACTCCTCCTCTCCCAGGTCAAACGGCCACGGCGGCGGGGCGAGCCGCATGAACTTCAGGCAGCCGTGTGACGGAAAGGGGAACAGGGCACGCAGCCGGGGCTGTTCGTAGGCTGCCTGCACAACCAGCGGATCACCCTGGCGTCCTTCCGTGCGTTCCAGCAGACAGCGCCAAGCGGTGGCGATGTCAGGGGCTTCGGGCATGACATGATCTTCGTTCCCAAAGCCATTCGAGACAAGCGCCCAGGCTCAACCTGGGCCGTGCGAGGCAGACCAACGTCGCCCAACAACGACCACCGTCGTCGGCTCTCCCGCGGCTCAGGATTCCGCCCCAGGTCGAGATCGTCCGTGGGGTTGACGGCGGTAGTATCCGGCGTGCTCATACCCTGGCGATCCAGCGTCGACGTGTTCGCTCAGATCATGCGACGTCACGGCCTGGATCCTGATGCCGTAGACAATGTTGAGACAGCCTGGGTCGCGTTCGGAGAGTTCCTCCAGACCGGTGTCGATGGAATTCAAGGCCCCGATGAAGATGGCGACGGGTTCATCGTGGAGTGGGGGAGGTGGGGGTGGAACGATCATCGGCCAGCACTTTCCTTCGGTCGCCAGTTGGCCGTGAGCGACTCCGGCGACCGGGGTGACCCGTACTGGCAGCCGGACTACTGGAAGGTCGACCTCCAGATGAGCTTCGCTCCCGACCCCGCTTGGGACGATCTCGAGCGCGTCCCCTTCCACGACACGGGATTCGACTTCAAGGAGATCGGACCGTTGAGGACTGCTGCGCTCGTGGAGAGTCGCAGCTTCGTGCAGTCATATCCACAGCTCCGGGCCATGTGGCAGGGGCGACCGGTGCACAGTTGTCTCATGTTCGAGCAGGCGGGGTAGAGACAAGACGGCTCAGGCGCCCGACAGTTCGAGCCGCAGCACCCGCGCTGTCGGCGTCGTCAGCCTGAGCAGGTCAGCGATGCCATGGCCACATGTTCTTTGGGACGAAGAGGCCGCGGAGATGTCGACGCAGGGCAAGCAACTGTCGGGTCGGGCGGAGAGGGACATGGGCAACCAGGACATCGAGCGCATAGCCATCAACTACGTCATTGCCCTGGAGCGCACGAAAGGCCGCGAGCCCCTGGACGTCAGTACAAAGGGGTACCGGTATGACGTCGACAGTCCGCCTCGCAAGATCGAGGTCAAAGCCTTTGGAGGGTCGGCGCGTGGTGCGTCGATACCCTTTGAGGAGCGGCAGTTGGCCGAGGCGGAGGAGGACCCAGAACACTTCTACGTCTACGTGGTCGACAACGTGGGCCAGCCCGATGGCGCCATGAGTGTGCGAGTGCTTCATGGCCAGGTGCTTAGGGTGTTGATCGAACGAGCCAAGCCGTCCCGCACGTACTGGTCGACCCTCCGAGTAGCTGAGTACGATGCCGCGGAGCGGCTGCAATAGCTCGACCTGTACAGCAGCGAAGTACCGTGACCGTGGCTGTCGTTGGTGCCCTTGTGCCTGACCGGCATGTGCCCCAGCTGGGGGAGTCTGGCAGCAAACCACGGTGAAACCTGGGCGTGTCGGGTCACGAGGAGCGATCCTCCTCCTTGCGCCTTCTCACCGTGCAGAGGTGAGTAGCCCGGTGATCAGAGTTGCTGTAGAACTGTGCCCGCTCGGTTGGCTGATGTGGGTGGGGTATGAGGCTGAAGGTCATTCGGACGGCTGTGAGAGCGTTGCGGCGCAGACCCACTCTGCTGTGCTTCCCTGTCCTCAGCACGGTTGCGGTCGGGCTCGTGGCACTGGTCGCGTGGGTCTTGCCGCTGCGCAGCGTCTGGGAGCGGGCGAGGCACGACCAGGCGCCGACGGCTGGGCAGTACGCAATGCTGCTCCTGGTGGTGGTGTTGGCGTCATGCGTAAGCACCTACTTCAGCGCGGCGCTGCTCCATTCCGTGCATGCCCTGCTGAGCGGCGAGCGACCTGCGGTCCGTGCTTCTCTCGGCGCGGTTCTGCGGCTGCTTCCGACACTGGTGGGCTGGAGCCTGCTCGGCAGCAGCCTGGGCTTGCTGCTGCGCATTCTCGAATCCACGGCAGGGCTGTCGTGGATCTTCGAAATGGCTGGACTCTCCTGGACGTTGCTGACCTTCTTCGTTCTTCCGGTGATCGTCGTGGAACGGAGTGGCCTGTTGACCAGTTTGCGACGATCGCTGGCTCTGGGGCGCCGAGAGCTCGGATCCTGGATCTCCGGGGGCATTCGGTTGTTCATCACGACCCTGCTGGTGCTGGCCGCCGGTGTGGTCGTCATGATCTATGCGGTCGAGTCGGACAGCGTCGCCGTTATGCTCGCGTCGGCAGGCGCAGTGCTGCTGCTGTGGCTGTTGACTGGCATCGTCGTCTCCGCTGCCACGGGCATCTATCGGATGGCGCTCTATCACCGCGCCGTCAGGGCCGGCCGGGCGGGCTGAGGTTCTCCGTTGCTCCGCCGAAGGGGAGGAAGACGGTTCGGGAGGTGAGGAGCCAGGTGGTGTCGGTCCGGCGGAAGGTGTCCTCGTAGTGGCCGACGTTGGTGGGGAGTCTGGGGGGCAGCATGCCGTCGGTGTGGCCGTCGACGCGGTATGTGGCGAAGTACGAGGTCGCGCTTGCCTGTTCGGGGGTGTGCACGGTGACCAGGATGTTGGTCGTCATCCGGCGCGAGAGGCGGTCTGCGGGTCGGGAGCCGAAGTACCTGCGCAGGGCGTCCCGGCCCTCGATCCGGCGGTTGTCGTAGGGCCATTCCCAGACGCCGTCCGGGGTGAACAGGTCGGCCACCGTGCTCGGGTCGCCCAGGTCGAGCCGTCGGAGGAACTCCACGAGCAGTCGCTCGCAGTCACGTTCGGCGAGGAGGCGTTCCATCGGATCGAGCGACTCGGTGTCCATCGCCCATTCCTAGCAGCGTGCCCCACCCGGCTGCGAACGCATTTCAGTGGGTCGGGGGCTGCGGGGTGACCAGGGGGATGAAGATGTCGTCGACGATCTGCCGCAGGACGTGGTCGGGGACCGGTTTGAGGGTCATCATCGCCTCGTTACGGAACAGGTCGAAGGGGAGGTCGACGATCCGGGGGGTGAGTCGGGCCGGGTCGATCTCGCCGCGTTCGACGGCCCGGTCGACGACCTGTCGGACGGCGGAGCCGCGTTGGCTCAGGAACGTCTCGCGCAGTTCGGACGGGGTGGGGCCGGTCTGGTTGTAGTAGCTGCCGAGCATGCTGCTGACCAGGGCCGCCATCGGGTTGCGGGCGTTGTTGGCCTGGCCGAGCAGCGCGAGCAGGTCGCTGCGGAGGGTGCCGGTGTCGGGGACGACGGGCGTGTCCGCGGCGCCGCGGTGGCGGACGGTGTCGCGCAGCAGGTCCTCACGCGTCTTCCAGCGGCGGTAGAGCACGGGCTTGCTGGTCCGGGCCCGGGCGGCGACGGTGTCGATGGTGAAGTGCTCGTAGCCCTCGGCGGTCAGCTGCTCCCACGCCGCGTCGAGGATCGCCCGTTCCAGCTCGGGGCCGCGACGGCGGGTCTGCACGGTGGCGCCGGCCTGCTCGTCGCCGTTCTCCTGGATCTCGCCCATGCCGGTATCTTCGCCGCCCTGCGGACCTGGGTTCAAACCGCCTGCCCTTCCGCTTCGGCGGAAGGGAGCGCGAGCGCGGGGACGAGAGCCGCGACCGTGATGCCGGTGGCCCACCAGAAGGCGCCCTGGAAGGCGCTGGTGGCGCCGTGGACGAGCAGGGACTGGAGGGCGACGGCGACGATGGCGATGCCGAAGGAAGTGCCGACCTGCTGGGCGATGCGGGTGTTCATGGTGGCGTGCGGGATGCCCGCCGGCGGGACGTCCCGGTAGGCGACCGCCATCGGCGGGATGAGCACGGTGCCGATTCCGAGGCCGCGGATCAGCAGTGCGGCGGCGAGCAGCCACTGGCTGGTGTGCGGACCGGCGAGTGCGAACGGCACCGTCGCCGCGGCTGCCACCAGGAAGCTGGAGACGGTGACCGGGCGGGCGCCGAAGCGGGTGACGAGCGTGCCGACGGTGAGGCGGGCGGCGAGCGAACCGATGCCCTGGGGGATGAGCAGCAGCCCGGCGTGCAGCACGCTCTCGCCGCGCAACTGCTGGTAGTAGAGCGGCAGCAGGAACATGCCGGCGTACAGGGCGGCGCCGGCGGTGAACAGGACCGCGGAGGCGCTCCCGAGCGAACGCAGCCGCAGCAGCCGGACGTCGACCACCGACGGCCGGTCGCCGGGCCGTGCGGCCCGGACGGTGAAAACGCCGAGCAGCGCGGTCCCGGCCAGCAGCGGGACGAGCACTCCGGGGTGGCCGACCCCGCCGTCCTGGGAGAGGTTCGAGAGGCCGAGCACGATTCCGGTGAGCGCCGGCGCGAGCAGGAGCAGCCCGGTCAGGTCCAGGCGCGTCCGCGGCGTGCCGGGTTCCGGGCGGTCGGCGGGCAGCAGTCGCTGCGCGAGCACCAGTCCGACCGCGATCACTGGCACGTTGACCAGGAACAGCCAGCGCCAGCTGAGCCAGTTGAGGATCACCCCGCCGAGTACCGGGCCGAGCACCGGCCCGAGCGCCAGCGGCAGGCTGATGGTGGCGATCAGTCTGCTGCTGGTACGCCCGCCGGCGGCCCGGACACCCAGGGTCTGCATCAGCGGGAAGATCAGGCCGGCGGCGAAGCCCTGCAGCACCCGGAAGCCGATCAGACTCGCGTCGTTCCAGGCCAGCGCGCACAGCACCGATCCGGCGACGAAGAGCACCAGCGCCGCCGTCCAGAGGCGTTTGCCGCCCCACCGGCTCTCCGCCCAGCCGGTCACCGGGATCGCGACGACCATGGCCAGCAGGTAGCCGGTGGTGACCCACTGGATGGTGCCGACCGTGGAGTGCAGGCTGACCGTCAGCGTGTGCAGCGCGATGGTGACCATCGTCGAGTCCAGGATCGCCGCGATCCCGCCGACGATCAGTGCGAGCACGGCGTTGCGGACCTGCGGAGTCAGCTTTTCGCTGGTCCCGGCGTCCGTGCGTTCGACCGATGTGTCAGTCACCGCGAACCCCTCTCGGCCAATTGGATACTAGTTAGTATCTTCATATGCGGAGAGGGGCTGCGTCAAGATACCTATTGGTTTCTTAAATCTGCGGAAGGGGCCCGGCTCAGCCGCGCCACCAGGTGTCGAGGGGGGTGACCGGGGCGGTCCGCTTGTGGCGGGTGGCGTGGTAGACCGACTCCACCTTCGCGGCCACTTCGGGGGTGACGTCGGCGCCTTCCAGGTAGTCGTCGAGCTGGGCGTAGGTCAGGCCGAGCGCCACCTCGTCGGGCAGTGCGGGGCGGTCGTCCTCCAGGTCGGCGGTCGGGACCTTCTTCCAGACGCTGGCCGGTGAACCCAACTCCTGCAGCAAGGCCGCACCCTGACGCTTGGTCAGTCCGGTCAGCGGGGTGAGGTCGACACCGCCGTCGCCGTACTTGGTGAAGAAGCCGGTCACCGCCTCGGCCGCGTGGTCGGTGCCGACGACGAGCAGGTTCAGCTGTCCGGCGATCGAGTACTGGATCACCATGCGCTCGCGGGCCTTGATGTTGCCGCGGACGAAGTCCCGCAGCCTGGGCTCGTTGCCGAGCAGCTCCCGCAGCCCGAGCGCCGACTCGGCGGAGACCGCGTCCGCGCTCGGCTTGACGTTCACCGTGATCGACCGGTCGGGCCGGATGAAGTCCAGGGCGATCTGGGCGTCGTGCTCGTCGGCCTGGACGCCGTAGGGCAGCCGAACGGCGACGAAGGTCGCCTCGTGGCCCTCCTCGCGCAGCTCCTCGGCGGCCAGCTGGCACAGCCTGCCGGTCAGCGTGCTGTCCTGGCCGCCACTGATCCCGAGCACATAGCCGGTGGCCGGGGTCGACCGCAGGTACTCCTTGAGGAAGTCGACCCGTTGCCGGATCTCGACCTTGGGCTCGATGGTCGTCCTGACGCCGAGTTCGGCAAGAATCTGTTCCCGTAGGTTCGCCATCTGCCCAACTCTACTGGTCAGGGTGGGTCCGCCCGCCGGCTTCCGACGGGCGGCAGCGTCTCGGTGCTCCTCGCCTCAGCGCTCCTCGCGGAACTCGACGTGGCGGCCGGCGCGCGGGTCGTACTTGCGCAGCACCGTGCGGTCGGGGTCGTTGCGGCGGTTCTTGCGGGTGACGTACGTGAAGCCGGTGCCGGCGGTGGAGCGGAGCTTGATGATCGGGCGCAGTTCGTTGCGGGCCATGGCCGTCCCTTCGTCCTTCTCGTCCTCTGGTGCTGCCGGGCGAAATGGATGTCGTTTCCATCACGCCTACGGTGTCCACAACCGGGGGACGGGTCCGGGCATTCCCGCGCATGGCCCCCGGTTTGCCGGGCACACGCCGGAGTGAACCCGGTTCCGGGTCATCAGGGCTCAATTCGGGAGGCACTGTGCTCTGGCTCGTCCTGCTCATCATCGAAGGCCTGATCATCGGCATCCTCGCCAAGATCGTGGTTCCGGGCCGCAACCCGGTCCCGGTCTGGCTGACCGTCATCATCGGTATCGCCGGTGCGCTCATCGGCAACTGGATCTCCAACTACGTGGGCGTGCGGCACACCAGCGGCATCGACTGGATCCGGCACCTGCTGCAGATCGGGGTCGCCGCGGTGTTCGTGGCGCTGGCCACGCCGACCTATACCGGTCGCGGCAGGGCCCGTCGCTGAGCTTGCGTCACCGGTAAGCGGGCACACGCCGTTCAAGGAGGAGGATGAAAATGGGTTTGGTCATTCTGGTTCTACTGCTCGCCCTGATACTCGGGGGTGCGGGTTTCGCACTGCACGTGCTCTGGTGGATCGCCCTGGTCGTCCTGGTGATCTGGGTCCTGGGATTCCTGTTCCGCGGGGCCGGGACCGGCGGCGGCCGTGGTCGCTGGTACCGATGGTGACCGGCTGAGATCCGGGCAGGAGCTGCAAGCGGGAGGGGTCCGGGGCCGAAAAGGTCCCGGACCCCTCCCTTTCGCGCGGTCCGCCGGGATCACGGACGGCGGCACTTGGGCAGGAGTTCGAAGAAATCCCACGGATGCTCAAAACCGCTGGTCAGGCCAGTCTTTGATGTCCACCGGGGGTGGTTGCACAGGGTTGCCGTCCGGTTGCGGCCCGTGTTGACCCTTTGCAGGGTGAACACGTCAGCTGTTCAACATAAGGAAAGGCATTACCCATGCACGTTTCTCGCAGGGCCAGCCTCGTGGTCGCCTCCCTCACCTGTGGCGCCCTCGCGTTCGGTGCCGCAGGAACGACCATCGCGCTCGCGGAGCAGCCCGCCAGTGGCAGCGCCGTGCACCCCGCGGCGGCGGTCCCCGACACGTCCGCGGCGCTGGCGGTGCTGTCGCAGTTCGGTGCGGTCGGGAAGGTGACCGACGCGGTCACCGCGGCGGCAGCGGCGACACCCGATCTGGCCACGGTGACCAACCTGGTCGCCACCGCCAAGACCGCTCTGGCGAGTGTGGTCGGCACGGCTGCGCCGGCTGCGAAGGCCGGGCACCGTGCGGCGACGCCCGACCCGAACGCCCTGGTCGCCCAGGCCGTGGCCCAGGTCAAGACCGTCCTGGACGATCTGGTCGCGGCCGTGACGTCCAAGGACCCGGCGAAGATCGCGGCCGCTCTGACCGCCGCCGTTCCGGCCGTGGTCAACCTGGTGGCCAGCCTGCTGCTGGGCGGTGGCCTGCCGCTGCCGACCCTGCCCGGACTGCCCCCGGTCTCCCTGCCGTCCCTCCCGGTCTCGGTTCCGTCGCTGCCCGTCGCGGCGCCGTCGCTGCCCGGGGTCCCCG
Organism: Streptacidiphilus jeojiensis; assembly: GCF_042510965.1. NCBI lineage: Bacteria > Bacillati > Actinomycetota > Actinomycetes > Kitasatosporales > Streptomycetaceae > Streptacidiphilus > Streptacidiphilus jeojiensis. The sequence goes on along the minus strand of NZ_JBEUKS010000010.1, from coordinate 277,294 downwards.
GTCTCTGACGGATCCGCCCCAGTCCCGCAGCCGGGCTGACCGTGTCCTCCGGCACGGTCGGCCCGGCTGCGTCCATGGCCGGGCCGACCTGCCGTGGGCAGGCGGCGTCAAGGGCGTGTCAAGGTTCCGCCAGAGGCCGCAAGCAACGCGTCAACAGCGCGCTAGTACCGGCCTGACATGCGCTTTCCTGGCAAAGCCGGAGTGATGCCGGTACCGGTCGGGAGCCCTCCTGGCAGGTTGGGAACCAGTTGATTCCAGGGGTGCATACCTCATGCTCGACGTGCTTTTTGTCGGGGTGACGATCCTTGTGTTCGCCGTCCTCGCTCTGATCGCCAAGGCGGTGGAGAAGCTGTGAGCGCCGACAACATCGTGGGCCTTGTGGTCGCGGTGGCCCTGGTCGGCTATCTGATCGCGGCTCTCATCCTCCCGGAGAAGTTCTGACCATGAACTCTTCTCTCGCGGGCTTTCTGCAGGCCCTGGCGCTGGTCGGTGCGTTGGCACTGTCCTACCGGCCGTTGGGCGACTACATCGCCCACACGCTCACCTCCCGCAAGCATCTGCGGGTGGAGCGCGGCATCTTCAAGCTGATCGGCGTCGACGGCGACGCGGAGCAGACCTGGGGCGCCTACCTGCGCAGTGTGCTGGCTTTCTCCTTCGTGTCGGTGCTGTTCCTGTACGGCTTCCAACGGCTGCAGGAGCACCTGTGGCTTTCTCTGGGCTTTTCCGCGGTCACGCCGGCGATGGCGTGGAACACCGCGGCGTCGTTCGTGACCAACACCAACTGGCAGTCGTACTCGGGTGAGTCGACGATGGGCCATCTGGTGCAGATGGGCGGACTGGCGGTGCAGAACTTCCTGTCCGCCGCCGTCGGTATCGCGGTGGTGGCCGCGCTGATCCGCGGGTTCACCCGCAACAAGACCGACCACCTGGGCAACTTCTGGGTCGACCTGACCCGCATCGTGCTGCGCGTGCTGCTGCCGATCTCGATCGTGTTCGCGCTGGTCTTCGTGGCCGGCGGGATGGTGCAGAACCTGCACGCCGCCCAGATCGTGCACACCCTGTCCGGTGCCACCCAGTCCATCCCGGGCGGTCCGGTGGCCTCCCAGGAGGTCATCAAGGAACTGGGCACCAACGGCGGCGGCTTCTACAACGCCAACTCCGCGCACCCGTTCGAGAACCCCAACCCGTTCACCAATCTGCTGGAGATCTACCTGCTGCTGGTGATCTCCTTCGCGCTGTGCCGCACCTTCGGCAAGATGGTCGGCAGCCACAAGCAGGGCTACACCATCCTGTCGGTGATGGGGCTGTACTGGGTCGCCTCCGCTGCCCTGATCACCTTCTTCGAGCACCAGCACTCCGGCATCGCCTCGCAGATCGCCGGTGCCGCGATGGAGGGCAAGGAGGTCCGCTTCGGGATCCCCGGCTCCTCGCTGTTCGCCGCCTCCACGACTCTGACCTCCACCGGTGCGGTCAACTCGATGCACGACTCGTTCACGCCGCTGGGCGGCGGGACCGCGATCCTGAACATGATGTTCGGTGAGATCGCGCCCGGCGGCACCGGATCGGGGCTGTACGGGATCCTGATCCTCGCGGTCGTCACCGTCTTCGTGGCGGGCCTGATGGTGGGTCGTACCCCGGAGTACCTGGGCAAGAAGCTGGGTGCGCGGGAGATGAAGTTCGCCTCCCTGTACATCCTGACCACCCCGGCGATCGTGCTGTGCGGGACGGGTCTGGCGATGTCGCTGAAGGCCGGTCACGGCGGCGGGATGAACAACACCGGGCCGCACGGCTTCTCCGAGGTGCTGTACGCCTTCACCTCGGCGGCCAACAACAACGGCTCCGCCTTCGCCGGCATCACCGTCACCTCGACGCACTGGCAGACCGCACTGGGGCTGGCGATGCTGTTCGGCCGCTTCCTGCCCATGATCTTCGTCCTCGCACTGGCCGGGTCGCTGGCCAAGCAGGCACCGATCCCCGAATCCACCGGCACGCTGAAGACCAACACTCCGTTGTTCGTCGGCATGCTCTCCGGCGTGATCCTGATCGTCGTCGGTCTCACCTACTTCCCGGCTCTGGCACTCGGGCCGCTCGCGGAAGGGCTTCACTGATGTCCACCCCCACTCTCCACGACCCGGCCGTCGAGCCGGAGGCGCTGCTGCCTGCGGGTGAGACGGAACACCGGCTCTCGGCGGGTCTGCTCGACCCCAAGCAGTTGCTCACCTCCTTCCCCGACGCGATCAAGAAGCTCGACCCGCGGGTGATGGTCAAGAGCCCGGTGATGTTCGTGGTCGAGGTCGGCTCGGTGCTGACCACCATCTCCGCCATCGAGAAGCCCAGCGTGTTCGCCTGGGTGATCACCGTGTGGCTGTGGCTGACCGTGGTCTTCGCCAACCTGGCCGAGGCCGTGGCCGAAGGCCGCGGCAAGGCCCAGGCCGACACCCTGCGCCGCACCAAGACCGACACCGTCGCCCGCAAGGTCCAGGGCACTTGGGCGCCGGGCGCCACCAATGTCACCGAGGCCGAGGTCGCGGCCACCGAGTTGAAGCTGGGCGACTACGTCGTGGTCGAGGCCGGCCAGATCATCCCCGGCGACGGCGACGTCGTCGAGGGCGTGGCCTCGGTGGACGAGTCGGCCATCACCGGCGAGTCCGCGCCGGTGATCCGCGAGTCCGGCGGCGACCGCTCCGCGGTCACCGGCGGCACCAAGGTGCTCTCCGACCGCATCGTCGTCAAGATCACCTCCGAGCCCGGCAAGACCTTCATCGACCGCATGATCGCCCTGGTCGAGGGCGCGGCACGGCAGAAGACGCCCAACGAGATCGCGCTCAACATCCTGCTGGCGTCGCTGACCATCGTGTTCCTGCTGGCCGTGGTCACCCTGCAGCCGATGGCCAAGTACGCCGGCGCCGAGCAGACCATCATCGTGCTGGTCGCCCTGCTGGTCGCACTGATCCCGACCACCATCGGCGCACTGCTGTCCGCGATCGGCATCGCCGGCATGGACCGGCTGGTGCAGCGCAATGTGCTGGCCATGTCCGGACGCGCCGTCGAGGCCGCCGGCGACGTCTCCACCCTGCTGCTGGACAAGACCGGCACCATCACCTTCGGCAACCGACAGGCTGCCGAGTTCCTGCCGATCGACGATGTGACCGACCGTCAGATAGCGGACGCCGCCCAGCTCTCCTCCCTCGCGGACGAGACGCCGGAGGGCCGTTCCATCGTCGTGCTGGCGAAGGAGAAGTACGGCCTGCGCGAGCGCGTCCAGGGCGAGCTGACGCACGCCACCTGGATCGAGTTCACCGCCCAGACCCGCATGTCGGGTGTGGACCTGGACGAGCCCTCCGGGGTGCACGCGGTGCGCAAGGGCGCGGCCGGATCGGTCGCCGCCTGGGTGCGCGAGAACGGCGGAACCACCGGCCAGGAACTGGAGATCGCCGTCGAGCGCATCTCCAACCGTGGCGGCACCCCGCTGGTGGTGGCCGAGAAGCGCGGCAGCGAGCCTGCCCGTGCCCTGGGCGTCATCTACCTCAAGGACGTGGTGAAGCCGGGGATCAAGCAGCGGTTCGAGGACCTGCGGGCGATGGGCATCCGCACCGTCATGATCACCGGGGACAACCCGCTGACGGCCGCCGCGATCGCGGAGGAGGCCGGCGTCGACGACTTCCTCGCCGAGGCCACCCCCGAGGACAAGATGGCCCTGATCAAGAAGGAGCAGGCCGGCGGCAAGCTGGTCGCCATGACCGGGGACGGCACCAACGACGCCCCGGCCCTGGCCCAGGCCGACGTCGGCGTGGCCATGAACACCGGCACCTCGGCCGCCAAGGAGGCCGGGAACATGGTGGACCTGGACTCCAACCCCACCAAGCTGATCGAGATCGTCGAGATCGGCAAGCAGCTCCTGATCACCCGCGGCGCGCTGACCACGTTCTCCATCGCCAACGACGTGGCCAAGTACTTCGCGATCATCCCGGCCATGTTCGCCTCGGTCTACCCGGGCCTGCGGCACCTGAACATCATGGCCCTGGACAGCCCCAAGTCCGCGATCACCTCCGCGATCATCTTCAACGCCCTGATCATCATCGGCCTGATCCCGCTGGCCCTGCGCGGAGTGCGCTACAAGCCCTCCTCCGCCCAGTCCCTGCTCCGCCGCAACCTGGGCATCTACGGCATCGGCGGCCTGATCCTGCCCTTCGTCGGCATCAAGGCGATCGACCTGATCGTGCAGTTCATCCCCGGACTGCACTGAGAGAGTGTGACGACATCATGGCCAAGCCCCTCCCCACCGCACTGCGCAACCATCTGACCGGTCTGCGGCTGCTGCTGCTGTTCACCGTCCTGTGCGGCCTCGCGTACCCGCTGCTGGTCACCGGGATCTCCCAGGTCGCCTTCTCCAGCCAGGCCAACGGCTCCCTGGTCAAGGGCAAGGACGGCACCGTGGTCGGCTCCTCGCTGATCGGACAGAACTTCACCACCACCTCGGCCGACGGCAAGACCGTCAGCCCCGACCCCAAGCTGTTCCAGTCCCGGCCCTCGGCCGCGGGCGCCGACGGCTACGACCCCACCGCCTCGGCCGGCAGCAACAAGGGCACCAACGACGCCGGCCTGGCCACCACCTACACCCAGCTCAAGGCCGCCATCGCCAAGTTCAACGACGTCAGCCAGAGCCAGGTGCCCCCGGACGCGATCACCGAGTCCGGCTCCGGACTGGACCCCGACATCAGCCCGGCCTACGCCGCCATCCAGGTCAACCGGGTCGCCCAGGCCCGCGGCCTGACCGACGCCCAGGTCCAGGCCCTGGTCGCCAAGTACACCCAGAGCCGCACCCTCGGCTTCCTCGGCGAACCCCGCGTGGACGTCCTCAACCTCAACATCGCCCTCACCAAGATCGGCTGATCCTCGGCAGTGCTGACGGCGACGGCCGGCTGAGGCGGATCAGTCGGTCATCGCCATCCGGTCGATGCCCTCGCCGCCCGGGGAGAGCGTGAAGGTGAGGGTGGACGGGCCGTTGTAGCCGCCGTCGGTGCCGATCGTCACGATCAGCACCGACGGCGGCTGCGTGCTCCGCCGGTGGACCGTCAGCCGGCCGTTCAGGCCGAGGAACTCGCGGTCGCTCCAGCCGCGAACCTGATCACGGCCGACGAACACCCGGCCCCAGTCGTCCACGACGCCGTCGGCGCCGAAGAGTTCGGCGAAGGCGTCGGAGTCCCCTCGGTCGACCGCGTCCAGGAGACGGCGCACGGGGGTCGGCAGGAGCGCGTCGGGCGGGTGGCCGGGGCTGCTGTTCATGCCACCCAGCCTCGCCGAAAGCGCCGTTGCCCGCCCCGGTCCCAGGACCGGGGCGGGCAACGGACTTTCGTCCTCAGCCGCTGGTCGCAGCCGAGCGCCGGGCCTCCAGCACGAAGCATCCGTGGCCGAGCGCCCGGACGTGTACCAGGGCGACCTCGGGGTCGGCGAAGAGCGCGTGCAGTGCGGCGTCCGGGTCGCCCTCGGGGACCGCTTCGACCAGTTCGCCGCGCAGGATGTGCCCGGCCGCGTCATAGGCGCGGAACACCCGCCGGTCGTGCATGTGGAGAGGGTAGCGTCCGCCCGGCTCGGGGCCCTCGCAGTCGTCCGGGTCGGCGTGGATGAAGATCGGACCGCGCTCGTCGTAGGCCCCGGGGTCGGCTCCGGGGGTCGCGGCGGCCCAGCGGTGCAGCGGACCGTAGGAGACCAGGGCGATCGGCTCACCAGGGTTGCTGTAGCGCAGGCAGCAGCGCAGCGGGCTGCCGCCCGCGTCGTCGGCGAACGGGCGCATCGCCCGGCCCAGGTCGTCGGCGACGCGCAACTCGGCGAGGACGTCGGGGGCGATGGCGTGGACGGTGTAGTCGGTACTGAGCGTCGTTGCTGTGGTCATGCTTCCAGGGTCGGTCGGATCCGCGGCGAGGACCGGCGGGAATCGGACAGGGCGTTCGGACCGGTCGGCACCGGCTCAGACCACTGCCTCCAGTACCTGGCACAGGGTGTCCAGGGCCCCGGTGAAGGCGTGCTCGGCCGGTGTCCCGTAGCCGACGACCAGGCCGTCCCCTGCTTCGGGGCGGGGGACGGCGGGGTGCCGGAAGGAGTCCAGGCCCTGTACGGCCAGGCTCAGCCAGTCGGCGCTGCGCAGGGCCTGCTGCTCCGTCCCCGGGGGCAGTCGCAGCACTACGTGCAGTCCGGCGGCGATGCCGCTGACCCGGACCGAGGGGACCTTTTCGGCGAGCGCCGCGACCAGCCGGTCGCGGCGCCGGCGGTAGCGCAGCCGCATCGCCCGCAGATGGCGGTCGTAGCCGCCGGAGGTGATGAACTCGGCCAGGGTCAGCTGGTCCAGCACGCTGGGATGCCGCTCGTCGGCCTGCTTGGCCGTCACCACCCGCTCCACCAGGTGTCCGGGCAGCGCCATCCAGCCAAGCCGGAGTGCGGGGGCGAGGCTCTTGCTGGCGGTGCCGAGGTAGACCACGCGTTCGGGGTCCAGGCCCTGGAGCGCGCCCACCGGCTGGCGATCGTAGCGGAACTCCCCGTCGTAGTCGTCCTCCAGTACCAGGCCGCCGGTGGACCTGGCCCAGTCGACCGCGGCCGCGCGCCGGTCCGGGTGCAGCGGCACCCCGGTGGGGAACTGGTGCGCGGGGGTGAGTAGCACCGCGCCGTGGTGTCGACGAGTCGTCAATTGCGTTGTATCGGCACCATGGTGATCTACCGTCAGGGGGACGCTGGTGAGCCCGCCGGCGACGGCCAGATCGCGGTGGACGTCCAGGCCGTAGGACTCCATGGCGAGCGTGCGCACGCCGTCGGCGCGCAGGACGCGGCTCAGCAGCGAGAGTCCCTGGGTGAATCCCGAGCAGACCACCAGCTGCTCCGGGGTGGTGCGCACGCCGCGGGCCCGGGACAGGTACTCCGCCAGCGCCTCGCGGAGCGGCTGGCAGCCGCGCGGGTCCCCGTAGCCGAACATCTCGTTGGACGCCGTCGCCAGCGCCCGGCGGGCGGCGGCGAGCCAGGCCGTGCGGGGGAACGCGGAGAGGTCGGGGGAGCCGGCGTAGAGGCTGGTGGAGGTGTGGAAGGGGGCGAAGGGTCCCAGCGGGGCCGGGGGCCGGACCGGCTTCGCCGACCGCTTCCCGCGACGTCCGCCGTCCGGGCCGGCCACCCGTCGGGCCACCCGGGTGCCGGACCCCTGGCGGGCCGTGAGCCAGCCCTCGGCCACCAGCTCGCCGTAGGCGTCCGCGACGGTGTTGCGGGCCACCCCGAGGTCGGTGGCCAGCGAGCGCGACGGCGGCAGCCGGGTCCCGGGAGCGAGCCGCTCGCTGCGGACGGCCTCCCGCAGCGCGTCGGTGAGCGAGGCGCGGACGCCGCCGGGGCCGCCGAGGTCCAGATCGAGGTGGAGGTCGACGGTGCCGGGCTGATTGGCCCACTGATCTGCCATGGAAATGGACCATACTCCTGCGCTACTTGCCTCGTAGGTTGGTGTCCGTGACCACGATTGACACGTCCGACAGCCAGGGAGCCCACATGTCCGGCCAGCGCATGAACCTCGCCAAGCTCGCCCCCGAGGTCTACCAGGCGATGGTCGCCCTCGACCGCGCCGCCAGCCGGGGCGTGGACCCGGTCCTCGCCGAGCTCATCAAGATCCGCTCCTCGCAGCTCAACCACTGCGCCTTCTGCCTCGACATGCACACCCGCGACGCCCGCAAGGGCGGCGAGACGGAGGAGCGGATCTACCTCCTCAGCGCCTGGGAGGAGGCCGGTCCGGTCTTCACCGAGAAGGAGCAGGCCGCGCTCGCCCTCACCGAGGCCGTCACCGTCATCACCGACGGCTTCGTCCCGGACGAGGTCTACGCCCGCGCCGCCAAGCACTTCGAGGAGGCGGAGCTGGCCCAGGTCATCGCGCTGATCCTCACCATCAACTCCTGGAACCGGATCGCGGTGACCACCCGGATGCAGCCGACCCTGGGCCGCTGAGGATCAGCGGGCCGCCGGAGCGGCGGAGGTGGCGGGGGCCGCGACGGTGGGGAGCGGCTCCACGCCGACCTCGGTGACGACCGGGCCCTGGGCGGCGGGTGTCGACGAGGTCTGCGCGATGCCCGCGCCCACCAGGACCAGCAGCCCGCCGACGATCTGCGGCAGCGCCAGGTGCTCCCCGAGCAGGACCCAGGCCAGCACCGTGCCGACCACCGCCTCCAGGCAGGCGACGACCCCGGCGACCTGCGCCGACAGATGGCTGACCGCCGCCACCCCGGTCACATAGGCCACCACGGTCGCGACCACGATCACCCAGCCGAGCAGCAGCAGCGCCGGGACCTGCCGTCCGCCCATGGAGACGTCGTGGCCGAAGACCGACCAGTCGATGTTCCACGGGCGGGAGGCGACGGTGAAGACGATCGCACCGACCAGCAGCCCGTAGGCGCTCAGCGCGATGGCGTCCACCGGCTTCTCGGCCTCCGGGCCGTCGGCGGAGCTGTTCGCGGCCCCCGCGCCGACGCCTTCCGCCAGGACGAAGTAGGCGACCTGGCAGAAGGCCGCGCCCAGCCCCAGCGCCACGCCCCAGGGGTTGAGCCCGCCGAGCCCGCTCCAGATCTGCACCACGCAGCACAGCCCCAGCACGGCGAGCAGCGCACCCAGCGCGGCCCTGCGGCCGACCTTGCGGCGCTGGACGAAGCGGATGTAGCCGAGCAGCAGCGGCGGGCCCAGGTACTCGATCAGCAGTGCCACGCCGACCGGGATCAGCGCCAGCGAGGCGAAGGACAGGCCCTGGCAGCCGGCCACCGCGAACAGCCCGAAGCCGAGGACCAGCCCGGGGCGGCGGCGCGGCAGGTCGCGGTGCTTGACCAGGACCGGCAGCAGGATCAGCACGGCGCCGGTGGCCCGCAGCCACACCACGTCCATGGGGCTGAGGCCGGCCTCCATCAGTGGTTTGGCCGCCGTCCCCGAGCCGCCGAAGGCGCAGGCGGAGATGAGGATGAGGACCAGGCCGGTGAGCCGGTGCGGGGTGCGGGCGGTGCTGGGCATTGGGCCATTCTGGCAGCGGGCGGCTCGCCTCCGACAGGGGTTTAGTGGCAGGACGGTGCTGTACAGGTTGTACGGGGTGTACAGCGGTGGCGATCCCTACAGCTCAGGACGACAGCTCAGGACGACAGCTCGGGACGACCGTTCAGGTCACCGCCCCCGCCGAGGCCGTGAAGCGCTGCTCGCGCCAGACGCCCGACTCCAGAACCTCCCGCAGCGCCGTCGCCGCGTCCAGGACGTCACGGTGGCTCAGGTAGAGCGGGGTGAAGCCGAAGCGCAGCACGTCCGGGGCGCGGAAGTCGCCGATCACGCCGCGTTCGATCAGCGCCTGCATCACGGCGTAGGCGTGCGGGTGCCGCAGCGAGACCTGGCTGCCGCGGCGCGACGGCTCGGCGGGGGTGAGCGAGGGGAGGCCGAGGGGTGCGGTGAGCTCCAGGAAGAGCGAGGTCAGGCTGAGGCTCTTGGCGCGCAGCGCGGTGAGGTCGACCTCGTCCCAGAGGTCCAGTGCCGCCTGCAGGCCGGCCATGCTCAGCAGCGGCGGGGTGCCGGTGAGGAAGCGTCCGATGCCGTCGGCCGGGCGGTAGCCGGGTTCGAAGGCGAAGGGGTCGGCATGGCCGAACCAGCCGGTGAGCGGCTGTTCGGCGGCGTCGTGGTGGCGGGCGGCGGCGTAGAGGAAGGCGGGGGAGCCGGGGCCGCCGTTGAGGTACTTGTAGCTGCAGCCGACCGCGAAGTCCGCACCGGTGGCGTCCAGTTCGACCGGCAGCGCGCCGACCGAGTGGCACAGGTCCCAGACCACCAGCGCGCCGTGCCGGTGCGCGAGTTCGGTGATGCCGGCCATGTCGCGCAGCTCGCCGGTGCGGTAGTCGACGTGGGAGAGCAGCAGCACGGCGGTGTCGTCGGCGAGCAGGTCGGCCAGCGAGTCCGTGGTCCAGCCGTCGCGGTCCAGCAGCCTGCGGTCGCGGGCGGCAACGCCGACGCCCTCGGTGAGGTAGAGATCGGTGGGGAAGCTGCCCAGCTCGGCGACCAGGACCCGACGGTCCGGACGCAGCCGCCGGGCCGCCGTCAGCACCTTGAAGAGGTTCACCGAGGTCGAGTCGCAGACCACGGTCTGCCCGGGCGCGGCCCCGACCAGCGGGGCGATCCGGTCGCCCAGGCCGCGCGGCAGGTCGTACCAGCCGGCCTCGTTCCAGCTGCGGATCAGGCCCTCGCCCCACTCCTGCCGCACCAGCCGGGCGATCCGCTCGGAGGTGTGCGCGGGGAGCGCGCCGAGGGAGTTGCCGTCCAGGTAGAGCACGCCCTCGGGGAGGGTGAACCGGGAGCGGAAGCCGCGCAGCGGGTCGGCGGCGTCGAGGGCGGCGATGTCCGTGGCCTCGGCATCCGGGCCGATGGCGTCCGGGCCGATGGCGTCCGGGCCGATGACGTCCGGGTCGGCGATGTCGACGGTGGCGTCCGGGCGGTCAGAGGTCATTGCGGGCGCTCCAGAGCTCGGGGAAGACATCCTGGTCGGCAGCCTTGCGCAGCCAGCTGAGTCCGCTGGAGCCGCCGGTGCCGGGCTTGGCACCCATGGTCCGCTTCACCGAGGCGAGATGCCGCTGCCGCCAGCGGGTGACGCGTTCGGCGACGTCCAGCAGCAGCTCGCCGAGGAGTGCGAGGTCGCGGTGGTGCGTGCCGTCGTCGCCGCCCCGGTAGACCTCGGTCCAGCCCGCGGCGTCGGCGGTCAGTCCGCGCCGCCCCAGCAGCGCGGCGACGTCGTCGTAGAGCGAGGGGCCGTGCAGCGTCGCCGCGAGCTCGGCGTGCACCCGGGGGTGGCCCGCGTAGAGCTCCAGCAGCCGCTCGTGCTTGTTGCCGAGCAGGAACTCCAGGTGCAGGTAGGCGTACGACTGGAAGCCGCTGGCCTCGCCCAGGTACGGGCGGAAGGCGCTGAACTCGACCGGCGTCATGGTCGCCAGCAGGTCCCAGGAGCCGACCAGGACGTCCTGGACGCCGAGCCCGCGCCGCAGCGCGGCGGTGGCGGCCGGCAGGTCGTCGGCGCGCAGCGCCTGCTGGGCCAGCGTCCACTCCTGGCGGAGCTGGGCGAACAGCAGCTCCATCACCTGGGTGGCGACGATGAAGGTGCGCTCGCCGGGCTCCTTGCTGCGCGGGTGCTGGAGCGAGTGCAGCTCGTCGATGCCGGCGTAGGCCGTGTACGGGGTGGTGGGCTCGCCGAAGTCGAGCCGGGGGGAGGTGGTGGGGGTTGCCATCGGGGTGCCTCCGTCGCTTGCTTCCGGTCCGGCTGCGCTGCAGGCTCGCTCGCCTCTGTCATTCTGCGCGGCGGAGGGCCCTCGCTGAATGGCCGACGGATGCCCGTTGGGCCGTTCTGCCTACCATGGGGAAGGTGGACACCCCCATCGGGTTGCCGATCGACAGGCGGACAGGAGGCGACCGGTATGGACGCCGTGGACCGGCGGCTGCTGGCCGAGCTGCAGCAGGACGCCAGGCTGTCCTTCAACGAGCTCTCGCGCCGGGTCAACCTGTCCTCGCCGGCCGTCGCCGAACGGGTGCGCAGGCTGGAGGCGGCGGGGGTGCTGACGGGGTATCACGCGCAGGTCGACCTGGTCCGGGCCGGCCGGCCGGTCAGCGCCCTGGTCCAGGTGCAGTGCTACGGACCGCGCTGCGTACTGCGCGACCCGGCCGTCGCCGACTGGCCGGAAGTACTGCAATTGCACCGGGTGACCGGAGGAGCCTGCTGCGTGCTGATGGTGGCGGTAGCTTCGATGGCGGAGTTCGAATCGCTCATCGACCGACTGGCCGAGTACGGGCAGCCCTCCAGCACCATGATCCTGTCCAGTCCGGTGCTGTGGCGGCCCGTCGAACCGGCCTGACCAGCTGGCCCGAAGGAGTTACGGCATGAGTGAGGTGCTGAACCGCCCGTCCCCGCCGCCCGACCACACCGCGCACTACGGCTCGCACCGGGAACAGGTCGTCGACCTGCGGATGCCCAAGGAAGGACCGGCCAACGGCACCCTGGTGGTGCTGATCCACGGCGGCTTCTGGCGCGCCGCCTACGACCGGACCCACACCGGCCCGCTGGCCGACGCGCTGGCCGCGGCCGGCTATACCCTCGCCGTCCCGGAGTACCGGCGGGTCGGCTCCTTCGGCGGGGGCTGGCCGGGGACCTTCGACGACCTCTCGGTGTTCCTGGAGATGCTGCCGCTGATCAGCACCGCCCACGGCATCAGGACCAAGCGCACGGTGCTGGTCGGGCACTCGGCCGGCGGCCACCTCGCGCTGTGGGCCGCGGCCCGGCACCGGCTGCCGGCCGGCTCCAACTGGCGGACCGACTGGCGTCCTGACGCGGTGGTCGCGCTGGCCGGATGCTCCTCGCTGGCGCTCACCGACGTCTGGGAGCTGAGCCGGGGCGCGGCGGCGGAGCTGCTCGGCGGCGGCGTCAACGACGTCCCCGAGCGCTACGCGCTGGCCGATCCGGGCGCGCTGCTGCCCCTGGGCGTCCCGGTGACGCTGCTGCACGGGACCATGGACGACGACGTCCCGGTCGACATGAGCCGCGAGTTCGCGGGGCTGGCCCAGCGGTCCGGAGATCCGGTGCGGCTGGTGGAGCTGCCCGGGATGGACCACTTCGGGCTCATCGATCCGCTGTCCACGGCCTGGCCGCACCTGCTGGAGGCCATCGACGACGGGGGCTGACTGCGGGCCGACGATCCGACATTCCCATAACCGGATGTACGAACAGCGGCTGGGACTACCCCGATTGGGTGTCGAACATGTGCACTCGATCAGGGAATAGCCCTCCCCATTCCCGTCCGCCACCCTGGAATCGCAGGTCACACGCTTTCTGGGGAGGCAGCAGCAGATGACGGACGAGCAGACGGCTCTCGGCACAGCAGCAGCGAAGAACCTGGCGACCACCACCAAGACCGCCCCGCAGATGCAGGGCATCACGTCCCGGTGGTTGCTGAAGATGCTGCCGTGGGTGCAGGTCGCCGGCGGCACCTACCGGGTCAACCGGCGCCTCACCTACGCCACCGGACGGGGGCGGATCAGCTTCGCGCAGACCGGCGCGGAGGTACGGATCGTCCCCCCGACCCTGGCCGAACTGCCGGTCCTGCGGGGGTTCCAGGACCAGACATTGCTCATCGAGCTGGCCGGCCGCTTCGAGCAGCGCGAGTTCGAGCCGGGCGAGGTGGTCGCCGAACTCGGCGCACCGGTCGACCACGTCCTGGTCGTCGCGCACGGCAAGATCCGCAAACTGGGGGACGGCAAGTTCGGCGACCACGACGCGGTCCTCGGCACCCTCGCCAACGGCGACCACTTCGGCGACGAGTCGCTCACCGGCGAGGCCACCGAATGGCCCTGGACCGCGAAGGCGGCCACCGCCGGCACGCTGCTGGTGCTGCCCAGGGAGGCCTTCGCCGACCTGGTCGGCCGCTCCGCGGCGCTGCAGGCCCAGGTCGACGGCTACATCGCCGAGTCCTCCTGGGCCCAGGACAAGCACGGCCAGGCCGCCATCGACCTGGCCGCCGGGCACGAGGGCGAGGAGCAGCTCCCGGGCACCTATGTCGACTACGAACTCGCGCCGCGCGAGTACGAGTTGAGCGTCGCGCAGACCGTGCTGCAGGTCCACAGCCGCGTCGCCGACCTCTACAACCAGCCGATGAACCAGATCGAGCAGCAGCTCAAGCTCACGGTGGAGGCCCTGCGCGAACGCCAGGAGCACGAGCTGATCAACAACCCGGACTTCGGGCTGCTCCACAACGCCGAGCACGAGCAGCGGATCCACACCCACGGCGGCCCGCCCACCCCCGACGACATGGACGAGCTGCTCTCCCGCCGCCGCGGCTCGCAGTTCTTCCTGGCCCACCCGCGCGCCATCGCCGCGTTCGGACGCGAGTGCAGCAAGCGCGGGCTCTACCCGGACTCCGTGGACGTCGGCGGGCACCGGATCCCGTCCTGGCGCGGGGTGCCGATCTTCCCCTGCGGCAAGATCCCGGTGAACGGCGGCCACACCAGCTCGATCCTGGTGCTGCGCACCGGCGAGGACAACCAGGGCGTGGTCGGCCTGCACCAGACCGGCATCCCGGACGAGTACGAGCCCGGCCTGTCGGTGCGGTTCATGGGGATCAACGAGAAGGCCATCATCCAGTACCTGGTCAGCACCTACTTCTCGGCCGCGGTGCTGGTCCCGGACGCGCTCGGGGTGCTGGAGAACGTCGAGGTCGCCCATCCGCGCGACTGAGCGCCCGGCGTCAACCGTCCGCGCGAGCTCAGCCGAGAGAACCAGGAGCGTGGCCATTTGAGCTGGTCAGACGTGGCGATCTTCGTCGGATCGCTGGTGCTTGCCGCACTCGTGCTGTGGGTGCTGCAGCTCTTCGTCCCGCACCCCCGCCGGGAGTTGCACAACGATGTCGCCGGCTTCATCTTCGCCGGCGTCGGGGTGATCTACGCGGTCCTGCTGGCCTTCGTGGTCATCTCCGTCTGGGAGAACGTGGACGCGGCCCGGCAGACCACCTTCAAGGAGGCGGACGCGCTGGCCGGCGTGTACTGGATCTCCCGCGACCTGCCGCTGCCGATCGGCGCCACGATCGAGCACGACACCCTGGACTACGCCCACACGGTCCAGGACACCGAGTGGCCCCTGATGGGGTCGCACCGGAGCAGTCCCCAGGCCACCCAGGAGGTCTATGCCATCCGTGCCGCGGTGAACTCCTTCCAGCCGACCACCCCGCAGCAGGAGGTCCTCTACGAGCACGCGGTGACCCATGTCGAGGACCTGGCCACGGAGCGGCGGGCGAGGCTGACGGAAGTGGAGGACTCGGTCCCGCCCATCCTGTGGGGCGCGCTGATCCTGGGCGCGGTGGTGACCATCGGCTTCACCTATCTGTTCGGCCTGTCCAACACCCTGGTCCACACCCTGATGGTGCTGTCGCTGACAGCGCTGGTGGTCGGATCACTGATCCTGGTGAAGGAGATGAACTACCCCTTCCTCGGCGTCACCAAGGTCGAGCCGACGGCCTTCCAGGTCTTCCTGGACCGGCTGCCGGCGCCCCGATGACCTGCGGTGGCGCCCCGATCGCCCACTAGGACGGAATCTGACCTAGTTGGTCCGTAGCGTGGGGGCTACCAACTTCCCAGAAGAGAAAGCGGTGGCCCCCATGCCTGTACTCGTTTCCGCGGAGACCGACGAGCGTGCCGCACTGCTCCAGTTCGTGGAGGCCCAGCGCGGCGCGCTCCGCCGCGCCGTGGGCGGTCTGACCGAGGAGCAGGCCTCCTCCCGCCCCACGGTGAGCGAACTGACGGTGGCCGGAGTGCTCAAGCACTGCGCCGAGATGGAGAGCAACTGGGTCCGGGTGATCCTGGCCGGCCGGCCGTCGCTCCGGCAGCGGGACCAGTCCAACTGGGGCGACAGCTTCCGACTGGTCGACGGCGAGACCGTGGACGACGTGCTGGCCCTCCAGGAGGCCGTCACCGCCGAGACCGCCGAGATCATCGCCGCCCTGCCGGACCTCGACGTCGAGGTCCCGCTGCCGGAGGCGCCGTGGTTCCCGCAGGGCTCGCACCGCTCGGCCCGCTGGATCCTGCTGCACCTGGTCGAGGAGCTGGCCCGGCACGCCGGCCACGCCGACATCCTCCGCGAGTCGGTCGACGGGGCCACCGCGTTCGCCCTGCTGGGCTGGTAGTTCCGGCCCACCCGAACCTTCCTCCACGAAGAGCCACCCCTCCCGTTCCGGGCCGGGGTGGCTCTTCGTGCTTCCGGTGCCGCAGAAGCTCTGTAACGTCCGCCCGGCCCCTCCGCGTCATAGGTGCAGAGAACGGAACGGCAACCACTCCACCCGGGGGCTCAGTGAAACAGGCACAGATCGACGAGTACCTGGACTTCGCGACCGCGCGCAGCGGACACCTCTACCGGACGGCGTGCCTGCTGGCCGGCGGGGACAGCCATCTGGCCGAGGACCTGGTGCAGGAGACGCTGGGGCGGCTGTACGTGCACTGGCGCCGGGTCTCCGGCGCCGACAACCCGGCCGCGTACGCGCACACCGTGCTGGTGCGGGCGTTCCTCAGCCACCGGCGCCGCCGCAGCAGCGGCGAGCGCCCCACCGGGTACCTGCCGGACGGGGCCGACGGGGCGTCAGCGGCAGCGGGGCAGGGGGACCCGGCGCTCCGGCTCACCCTGCTGAGCGCGCTCCAGCAACTCACGGTCCGGGACCGCGCCGTGGTGGTGCTCCGCTACTGGGAGGACCGCAGCGTCGAGGAGACCGCGACCGCGCTGCGGCTCAGCGCCGGCGTCGTCCGCACCCAGAGCTCCAGGGCGCTCAAGCAGCTGCGCCAGATCCTCGGCACCAGCCTCGGCGACCTCGCACACCGCTAGCCGGCTCCTGCTCACTCACCTCATCATCACCCAATCGAGAGGGTGGCCCTGCCATGCCCTTTGAAGACGAACTCACCGAAGCACTCAACGACACCGCCCACAGCTTCCAGCCGGATCTGACCTCCCTGGTGAACGCCGGAGTGGGCGACGGCCGCCGGCGCAACCGCCGCCGCCGCGCGCTGGGCGTGCTCGGCACCGTCACCGCGCTCGCGGTGGTCGGCGTCGGCGGGACCTTCGCGTCCGGTGCGCTGTCCAGCGACCAGGGCACCGGGAAGTCCGCCGGCCACAGCGTGGCGACCGGCAAGCCGGCCAAGGTCCAGGTCGCCGACGCGGCGCCGGTCAGTGCCCAGGAGATGGTCGCCAAGCTGGAGTCGCTGCTCCCGCACGGGACCTTCAGCCGGGCGGCCGGGACCGGGACCGAGGAGGGCGGCGGCAGCAAGGGCGGCGGCGCGGGTGCGTACCTGGTCTTCCAGGACGGCCACGGCGCGGTGCAGGTCAGCGTCAACGTCGAGCACCACTACGCCAGTGCGGCGGACGCCTCGGGTCAGCTCAGCTGCCCGAGCAAGATCGATTCTCCGTACGACGTCTGCTCGGTCAAGCGCAACGCCGACGGCTCGGTGCTGGTCGTCCACCAGAGCCACGAGTACACCAACGACCCCGGCAGCACCAAGGAGTGGTTCGCCGTCCTCACCCGCAGGGACGGCTCCCAGGTCACCTTCGACGAGTTGAACTCGGACCAGGAGAAGGGCGCCGCGGCGACCAGGACCGATCCGCCGCTGTCGCCGGCCGCGATGGCCGCGCTGGTCGGGAGCGACACCTGGGCACCGGTGATCGCGGCGCTGCCCGCGCCCGCCTCCCAGCCCGGCAGCGGCTCGGGTTCGGGCTCGGGTTCGGCCGATCCGGGCAGCGGGGCGCAGGTGCTGGCGAAGCTCAGGTCGCTTCTGCCGAGCGGGGTCGGCGTCTCGCAGACGCGGACCGACAGCGGCTTCGCCGAGGTGCTGCTGACGGACGGCAAGGGGTCGGGCTTCCTGACCGTCTCGGTGGTGCCCGAGTCGGCTCCGGTCACCAAGCCGGGACAGAGCGGGCCTCCGGCCGCCGACCCGTTCGCGGGGGCGACCAGGCTGTCCGACGGCTCGCTGCTGCTGGTCAAGCAGCAGCAGTCGGAGAAGGGCCCGGCCGGGGTGCTGCAGTGGAGCGCCTACCTGAAGACGGCGAAGGGCACCGTCGTCTACGTCGACGAGTACAACGACAAGGCCTACCAGACGCCCAAGGACCGGGCCGTGCCGGTGCTGACGGTCGCTCAGCTCAAGCAGCTCGTCACCAGTCCGGTCTGGGGCGGCTGACCCCGGCGGCCGCCGCCGAGCGGGTACGTACCGGGCATCCCGTCGGCTGTGCCAAGCTGGCGGGATGTCGACGATCCGTTCGTACCGCCCTGCCGATCTCGAAGCCCTGTACGACGTCTGTATCCGTACCGGGCACAACGGCGGTGACGCCACCGGGCTCTACCAGGATCCGCGGATCCTGCCCGACATCTTCACCGGGCCCTATCTGGCGCTGCGGCCGGAGCTGGCGTTCGTACTGGCGGACGAGGAGGACCGGGCGGTCGGCTACATCATCGGCGCGGCCGACACCCCGGCGTTCGTCGACGACTTCCGGCGGGACTGGCTGCCCACGGTGGCCGGGCGCTACCCGGAGGGCAGCGGTGCCGGGCGGGACGCCCAGCGGATCAGGGAGCTGCACCATCCGGAGTGGATGTGGCACGAGGAACTCGCCGAGTATCCGGCGCACCTGCACATAGACCTGCTCCCCGAGGCCCAGGGCAAGGGCGCGGGGCGGGCCCTGATGGGCACCTACCTGGCCGCGCTGCGGGACCGCGGGGTGCGGCGGGTGCACCTGGGGATGAGCGCGGCGAACCACGGTGCCAGGGCGTTCTACGACCGGCTGGGGTTCCGTGAACTGCACCGCACGGGGGATGGCGGAGGGGTGACGCTGGGTCGCGAAACGGACTGAGGGATCAGCGGCTGCGGCCCGCCAACTACGGTCCGCACTGAACCCCTAGAGGCTGACGCCGAAGTCGCGGGCGATGCCCGACAGCCCCGAGGCGTACCCCTGGCCGATCGCGCGGAACTTCCACTCCGCGCCGTTGCGGTAGATCTCGCCGAAGACCATCGCGGTCTCGGTCGCGGCGTCCTCGGAGAGGTCGTAGCGGGCGATCTCGGCGTCGCCGTTCTGGTTCACGACGCGGATGAAGGCGTTGCGGACCTGGCCGAAGTTCTGGCTGCGGTTCTCGGCGTCGTAGATGGAGACCGGGAACACCAGCTTGTCGGCCTCGGCCGGGAGGCCGGCCAGGTTCACCTTGATCTGCTCGTCGTCGCCCTCGCCCTGGCCGGTGAGGTTGTCACCGGCGTGGACCACGGTCTGGTCCGGGGTGGCGGTGTTGTTGAAGAACACGAAGTGCTTGTCCGAGAGGACCTTCCCGGAGGCGTCGAGAACGATCGCGCTGGCGTCCAGGTCGAAGTCGGTCCCGGTGGTGGTGCGAACATCCCAGCCCAGGCCCACGGTGATCGCCGTGAGACCGGGTGCCTCCTTGGTGAGGGAGACGTTTCCGCCCTTGGACAGGCTTACCGGCATGGTGGGGCCCCTTCCTGTTCCTGCTTCTCGTTGGAGTCGCTCTCTGCCGGTAAGAACGTGGGGGGAGCCTCTTACGGTTCCCGCTCTACGGCAGCCGGGGAAAGCGGGCCTGGACCTCCCAGACCGTGGCGTTGTCGGCCAGGCCCTCGTGCAGGTCGCACAGGTCGGCGATCAGGTCCTGCAGGAAGTCCCGTGCCTCCCGGCGCAGTTCCGGGTGGCGGACGGTGAGCGGCGGGCCGTCCACCCAGTCGGCGCGGATCTCCACCCAGTTGAAGCGGCGGCTGAACCGCAGCAGGTCGGCCGACTCGGTGAAGTCCAGCTCGCTGCTCTGCAGGGCGGAGCCGCGGCCGCCGGTGGGGTCGCGGTCGATCTCCTCGACGATGTCGCACAGCGCCCAGGCGAAGTCCAGCACCGGGACCCATCCCCAGGCTGTGGACAGGTCGGTGCGGCCCTCGCCCTGGATGTGGACGTCGCCGCAGAACAGGTCGTGCCGCAGGGCGCGGGCGCCGACGCTGCGGTAGTCGGTCTGCGGGGGGTCGGGGAAGCGGGTGGACAGCGAGTAGCCGAGGTCGATCACCGGACGATGGTCGCACGGTGCGGTCCGGGGGATTTAAGCCCTGGCGGAGCCGGGCGGGAAGCGGGGATCATGGGGGCATGTCCCTTCCCGTCCGCGTCCGTGGCTCGGTCGTCGTTCCCGACGCCGAGCTCCAGTGGCGTTTCTCGCGTTCCTCGGGCCCGGGCGGCCAGCATGTGAACACCTCCGACACCCAGGTGGAGCTGCGCTTCGACATCGCCGCCTCGGCGGCGCTGCCGCAGGTGTGGAAGGAGCGGGCGCTGGAGCGCCTGGCCGGACGCCTGGTGGACGAGGGCGTGCTGGTGGTGCGGGCCTCCGAGCACCGCTCGCAGTGGCGCAACCGGGAGGCCGCCGCGGTGCGGCTCGGGGCGCTGCTGAGCGATGCGGTGGCCCCGCCGCCGCGGGCGCGCCGGGCGACCCGGCCCAGCCGCGGTGTGGTGGAGCGCAGGCTCACCGACAAGAAGCGGCGGGCGGACGTGAAGCGGGGGCGTTCGGGCCGGTTCGACTGACGCCGGGTCAGCTCGGCCGCCGGGTCAGTCCAGTCGGCGGTACTGCCCGTGGAAGTAGACCAGCGGGCCGCCGTCGTGGTGCGCGATCCGCGCGTCCAGCACCCGGCCGATCAGCAGGACGTGGTCGCCGGCGGATATCCGCTGCTCGGTGCGGCACTCCACGGTCGCCAGCGCCCCGTCCACCAGCGGGGCCCCGCTCGCCGGGCCGCGGTGGTGCGGCAGGTCGGCGAAGAGCAGCCGGTCGCTGATCCGGCCCTTCATGGCGAAGCGGGCCGCGGTCTGCCGCTGCTCGGCGGCCAGGACGGAGACCGCCCAGTGGTCGACCCTGGTGAGCGCCTCCTCCATCCGGGAGTCCTCCCGCACGGACACCAGGACCAGGGGCGGTTCCAGGGAGACCGAGAGGAAGGCGGTGGCGGTCATCCCGATGTCCTCGCCGCGCGGCCCGTCGTCGGGGTCGTGGGCGGCCAGCAGGACCACGCCGGAGGCCAGCTGGCCCAGGGCGGCCCGGAAGGCCTCAGAGGTGGCCTCCACGGCTTCCGCGGCCGGTGCGGCGGCGGAGGCGGGGGCGGCGGGACGGTGCGGCGAGGGGGTTGCGGCTTGGTACACGCTACGCACGGTATCTTCGCCCGACCGCGGTCCGCATCGGACCTGGGACCGAGCCCGCCCCCGGGCGAAGGTCCTAGGCGGGCCGGGAGCGGGTCTCTGCCGTCGTGAAGTGACGGAACAGACAGAGGAGTGTGGGGGAAACGCGCGTTTTCACCCTTAGGAGTGAACACTTAGGCCTTGGCGGCGGGATGATGCCTTCAGTTCTTGGCACGCCCGTCCGAGGTAGAGGGAGGGGCCCGGGTGCGTATTGGCACGGTTTGCCCAGGATGAACTGGTTATCGGGACTGGCGAGTTGTGTGAGTTGGGTCACAAGTGACGTTCATTTGCTGACCCAGCGTGCCGATTGATGTGCTCCCTGTGATTCAGTTTGTTTGGCAATCGGACCATAGGCATGACAGGCACCACGCGGGGCCGGCTCTGCGCAGTCGTACTACTGAGACGTCATCAGGACGTACCGTCAGGTCGCATGTCACGGAGGGAGTGCGTGATGGACACCGAGTCCGAGCCGTACGTCCGACTCGCGACCCTGCGCACCCTGCACCGCGTCATCGCCGACCTCAACGCCGCCCGCAGCCTGGCCGGAACCCTCCAGGCGGTGGTCGAGGGGGCCGTGAACGGCCTCGGCTTCGAGGCCGCCGTGGTCAACCTGGTCCGTCCGGACGGGGACCTGGTGATCGCCGCCGTCTGGGACGGCGCCGCCGAGGAGAACACCGAGGGCGGGATCGACAGCCTGCTCGGCCAGGTCGGCTCCCGCGAGTCCTGGAACCGGCTGCTCAACGTCGGCGAGGTCTGGGGCTCCCTGGTCTTCGTCCCGCACGAGCGCAGCTGGGCCTGCAACCCCGACATCCCGACCTGGGGCGGCATCTCCGGGGGCGAGCTCGCCCCGGTCGAGTCCGCCTCCTTCGACCCCTGGCACCCCGACGACGTGCTGCTGGCCCCGATGTACAGCCTCGGCGGCGAACTGCTGGGAGTGCTGTCGGTGGACCGTCCGCGCAACGGGCGCAGACCCGGGCAGTGGACCCGGGAGTCCCTGGAGATGTTCAGCCAGCAGGCCGGGATCGCGATCGGCAACGCCCGGCTGCGGGCCGAGATGCAGCGGGCGCTGATCCGGCTGGAACGCGAGCAGCACACGCTCCGGGCCAGCGAGGAGAGCTTCCGCCAGGCCTTCGAGTACGCGCCCAGCGGGATGGCCATCACCGAGCTGCACGGCGCCCAGCGCGGCAAGCTCACCCGG
Organism: Streptacidiphilus jeojiensis; assembly: GCF_042510965.1. Classification (NCBI taxonomy): domain Bacteria; kingdom Bacillati; phylum Actinomycetota; class Actinomycetes; order Kitasatosporales; family Streptomycetaceae; genus Streptacidiphilus; species Streptacidiphilus jeojiensis. The sequence continues at coordinate 255,365 of NZ_JBEUKS010000010.1, read as the reverse complement.
GTCAACGACGCCCTGTGCCGGCTGCTCGGCCGGCCCAGGGCCTCGCTGCAGCGGCAGGGCTTCGAGGACCTGGTGCACCCCGAGGACGAGGGCCTGCTGCGCCGGGTCTCCGCCGAGAACGGCCGCGCCGAGGTGCGGCTGGCCCGGCGGGACGGCGGCTACCAGTGGGTCTACCTGCGCAACTCGGTGGTCGCCGACACCGAGGAGGGGGCCCGCTTCCTGCTCACCCATGTCGAGGACATCGAGGACCGCAAGCGCCATGAGCTGCAGCTGGTGCACCGGGCCAGCCACGACGCGCTGACCGGCCTGCCGAACGCGGCCGAGCTCAAGGCCCGGCTGCGGGTGCGGCTGTGCGAGCACCCGCAGGAGCCGGACGTGCGCGCGGTGGCCGGCGCGGCCGGCGGCCCGGAGGACCACGGCTACCAGCTGGCGAGCTACGGCGGCAGCCCCTACGAGGGCGGCTTCGACCACGTCCACGCGGTGCTGCCGGAGGATCCCGCGGCCGAGGCGCGCGGCGGGCGCGGGCTCGCGGTGCTCTTCTGCGACCTGGACGGCTTCAAGTCGATCAACGACCGTTTCGGCCACGGCGCGGGCGACGCGGTGCTGATCGAGGTGGCCCGGCGGCTGCAGCACGTGGTCCGTGAGGGCGACACCGTGGCCAGGCTCGGCGGCGACGAGTTCGTGGTGCTGGCCGACGGCCTGGGCCGGGACGAGGCCAAGGACCTGGCCGGGCGGCTGCGCACCGCGATCATCCCGCCGATGCGGGTGGACGGGCGCGCGGTCCGGGTCGGTGTGAGCCTCGGCATCGGCTGGGCCGGCTGCGGGATGTCCATCGACGAAGTGCTGCACACCGCCGACGAGCGGATGTACCTGGAGAAGCGGGCCAGGGCCGGGGCCGCGAGTGGCGGAAACCGTTCGCACCGGCGCGCGGGCTGACCCGGGGGCGCGGGCGGCGGACGGCACTTCCGGTCCTCCGGCGCTTACCTGCGTGTCGCCCGAGCCGGGTAGTGTGCACGGGATAGGGCGTGCCCGCCGACCCCGGCGGGCGGGTGTGACGCCTGGTGTCGATCATGTAGCGTGACCCTTCCTCCGCTCGTGCGGGAGCGGATGGTCTTCCACTGCTGGGGAGTTGATATCTCGATGTCGCCCGAGAACCAAGGCGTGCCCGAGGACGACGACCCGTTCGCCTACCTGTACCGGGGCGAGGGGGCCGACGGCGGCGCCGCGCAGGAGACCGCGCCGCTCCCCGGCGTGCCGCGCACCTCGTACCAGCACGCCACCCAGGTCGGCCGGACCCAGTACGGCCAGCCGCGCCCGCAGCAGGGCCCCGGCCAGGGCCAGGTGCCGGGCCAGGCCGGCTACCCGGGCCCGGGCCAGTCGGCCTACGAGGACCAGCCGACCGCGCAGTACCGGGCACCGTCCCAGGCCCCCGGCGGCTACCAGCCGCAGCAGCCCGGATACCAGCAGCAGCCCGGCTACCAGTCCGCCGAGCCCGGGTACCAGCCCCCGCCGCCCGGCGGCCGGGCCGGTGCCCGCTCCGGCGGCCGCAGCGGCGGTCGCGGAGTGATGTACGGCACCGTCGCGGTGGTCGTGGCCGTGGCGATCGGCATCGGTGTCGCGGTCTTCAGCAACCAGGGCAAGCCGGTCGGTGCCACCGCCGGCGCCGGCACCAGCGCGGCCGCCTCCACCGGGGCGTCCGGCCAGGGCTCGGACAGCGCCTCGGCGTCCGCCTCCGCCTCGGCCACCGGCGCGCTGCCGGCCCCGACCGACGCCGACAAGCTGACGCTGGGCGGCGGCGCCGCGGTGATGAACAACCACAAGGGGGCGGCCTCCTCGGACGGCGGCTTCGTGCCGCTCACCGCCCAGGGCCAGAGCATCACCTGGACCGTCACCATCCCCACCGACGGCCAGTACTACCTGTGGGTGCACTTCGCCAACGCCGGCGCCGACAGCGCGGCCACGGTCACCGTCAACGGCACGGCGAACACCTCGCCGATGAACCTGTCGAACTTCACCAAGGCCACCGACTGGGACAAGGCCTGGCAGTCCTCCTGGACCCAGGTGGACCTGAAGGCCGGCAGCAACTCCATCGTGATCAGCGACAGCGGCGCCGGCCAGGGCAATGTGAACATCGACCAGCTCGGGGTGACCAAGGACAAGACCCGTCCCTGGTCGTAGCCCCCGCACCGTCCTGCGCCGAAGCCCCCGCGGTCGTCTCCGCGGGGGCTTCGGCGTGGAACGGGGGCGTGGAACGGCGGGCGGCGGATCAGACCTGGGCCGGGGACTGGAACCGCTCCGCGCCGACCACCCACTCGCCCCGGCGCATCACCGCCACCAGTTCGTGGGCGTCGTCCAGCACCACCAGGTCGGCGTCCTTGCCGGTCTCGATCGAGCCGACCCGGTCGGCCACCCCGAGCAGCCGGGCCGGATTCAGCGACAGCACCTGGGCCGCGCGGACCAGTGAGAGGCCGTTCAGCGCCACCGCGCGGCGGAAGGCCACGTCCAGGGTGAGCGTGCTGCCCGCGATGGAGCCGCCCTCGACCAGCCGGGCCACCCCGTCCTCCACCCGGACCTGGAGCGGGCCGAGCGGGTAGAGCCCGTCGCCGAAGCCGGCCGCCGACATGGCGTCGGTGATCAGCGCCACCCGGTCCAGGCCCGCGCCGGTCATGGCCAGGTCGACGACGGCGGGGTGCAGGTGCACGCCGTCGCCGATCAGCTCGACGGTGATCCGCTCGTCCTCCAGCAGCGCCACGATCGGGCCGGGCGCGCGGTGGCCGATCGCCGGCATCGCGTTGAACAGGTGGGTGGCCACCGTGGCGCCGGCCTCGATGCCCTCCAGCACCTTGTCGTAGTTGGCGTCGGTGTGACCGATGGCCGCGATCACGCCCAGCTCCTTGAGCAGCCGGATCGACTCGATGCCGCCGTCCAGCTCGGGGGCCAGGGTGACCATCTTCGCGGTGCCGCGGGCGGCGTCCACCAGCTTGCGCACCAGCGCCGGGTCGGGGTCGCGCAGCAGGTCGGGCTGGTGCGCCCCGCAGCGGTTGATGCTGATGAAGGGGCCCTCGAAGTGCAGCCCCGCCAGCAGCCCGTCCTCGACCAGCTCACTGAGCACCGAGGCCTGCCGGCAGACCTCGTCGATCTCCCCGGTGACCATGCTGGCGAGGGTGGTGGTGGTGCCGTGCTCCAGGTGGGTACGGGCCGCGACCAGGGCCTCCTCGGCGATGCCGGAGGCGTAGGAGGCGCCGCCGCCGCCGTGGACGTGGATGTCCACGAAGCCGGGGACCACGGTGAGGCCGCCGAGGTCAAGCGGAGGTGCTGCTCCGACCGGGGGAGCCGGGCTGCCGTCGGCGGTGCCGGCGTCGGCGTCGGCGCTGCCGACCTCGACGCTGCGGACATCGACGATCTGACCGTTCTCGATGGTCAGCCGTCCGCTGTCGACGACGCCGGTGGGCAGGACGAGCCTGGCCCCCGTCAGCACAGTGCGGTCCGCGTTGCTCACGCGGTCACCTCCAGTGAGAGCAGATCCCAGGCGAGCAGCCCTGCGCCCAGGCATCCGGCGGTGTCTTTGAGCATCGCCGGTACGAGCGTGGGGGGCACCTGGAACGTGATCCGTTCCTGGAGCGCCGCACGCAGGGGTGTGAACAACGTTTCACCGGCTTCGGCCAGCCCGCCACCGAGGATCACGGTGCGGGGGTCGAGCAGGCTCTGCACCACGATCAGGCCGTCCGCGAGGGCGGCGATCGCGTCGGCCCACACCTGCTGGGCGCGCTCGTCCCCGGCCTCGACGGCGCGGGCGCAGTCGGCGGCGTCGGCCTCCGGGTCGCCGCTCGCCGCGGCCCAGGCCCGGGTGACGGCGGCGGCGGAGGCCAGGGTCTCCAGACAGCCGCGGGCCCCGCAACCGCAGGGCGGCCCGTCGGGACGGATCACGATGTGGCCGATCTCCCCGGCGTTGCCGTGGGCGCCGGCGTCGATCCGTCCGCCGATCCCGTAGCCGCCGGCTATCCCGGTGCCCAGGGCGACGAAGAAGAACCGGTCCGCGCCCCGCCCCGCCCCGATCCGGCCCTCGGCGAAGGCCCCGGTGCGGACGTCGTGCCCGAGCACCACCGGCAGCGGCTCGCCGTGGTCGGACAGCCGCTCGCCGAGCAACTGCCGCAGCGGCAGGTCGCGCCAGCCCAGGTTGGCGGAGAACAGGGCGATGCCGTGCTCCTCGTCGATGGTCCCGGGGACGGCGACGCCGGCGGCCGAGGCGGCGGTGCCGTAACGGCGCAGCCCCTCGTCGCGCAGGTGCGCGGCGAAGTCCAGGATGCCGGCGACGACCGCGTCGGTGCCCTGCTCCCTGCCGGTCGGACGGCGCTCCACATGGAGCAGGGTGCCGTCCTGGGCGACGAGCGCGGCTTTCATGCCGGTCCCGCCGACATCGAGTGCGATGACGTGCTTCACGGGGGACAGTGTCCCTTTCCAAGGGAGTAGAGGTCTAGTCCAGTTTGCTGATTGGTCTGGTCCAACCAGCAACTGGGCCGGAATCGGTGGATTTGTTGCCGTGCCACTACCGAGCGTCACGCAGCAGTGACACCGTCCTGAGCTGCGGGGATGTCGATCGACCCTGCTCTGTGGTCTAGACCAAGTGGAATCGCAGGTCACCGGCCCAGCGATTCCGCAAGGCTGTTCCACAAAATTCATCGGGAGAACCTGCGCGATCGTCACTGTAGGACATCTGGATGCCCCCAAAGGCAGGGTGACTGACGGATATTCAGACCTTTTGTCCGAATAGTCGTTGCGCAGGCTGCAACGAAGTCCAGCGATTCGGTAAATGGTGTAGACCTCTTGCGCGACGCGTGGCCAGACTGACCGTCACAACGGGGACGGCAGATCTCGAGGCACCACTGCCGACCTTGGACTCACATTCGGACCCGGCCAGGACCGGGTTCGCATCTGCGAAGGCGGTAGTTCCAGTGAAGCGTCGTTTGCTTGCTCTCTCTGCGCTCGGTGTTGCGGGCGTGATGGCCCTCACGGCCTGTAGCAGCAGTGGTTCGAAGTCGTCCGGGTCGAGCTCCAGCGGCAACGTCACCCTCAAGCTGCTCGCTCCCGACTACGGCACGCCCGGTGGCCCGGACAGCTCCCAGAAGTACTGGCAGGGCATCGTCGACGACTTCCACAAGGCGAACCCGACCATCACCGTCCAGGTGCAGATCGTCGCCTGGACCAACTGGGACCAGGTCGCCACCCAGCTGCAGAACAAGCAGTACCCGGACATCCTGCTCGGCGACGCGCCGCAGGAGCTGGCCGCGAGCAACCTGCTGTACCCGCTCACCGACGTGATGTCGGCCAGCACCATCAGCAACCTGATCCCGGTCTTCGCCAAGCAGGAGGAGACCGACGGCGTCGCCTACGGCGCCCCGTTCACCACCAGCTCCCGCGCGCTCTTCTACAACAAGAAGCTGTTCGCCGCGGCCAAGATCGCCTCCCCGCCGAAGACCTGGGCCGACATCCAGACCGACGCCGCCAAGATCAAGGCGCTGGGCAACGGCACCATCGGCTACGGCCTGCCGCTCGGCCCCGAGGAGGCCCAGGCCGAGGCCTACCTGTGGATGCTGGGCAACGGCGGCGGCTACGTCGACTCCTCCGGCAAGTACGACATCAACTCGGCGAACAACATCGAGACCTTCAACTTCCTGACCTCGATGGTCAAGGCCGGCGACACCGAGCCCAGCCCGGCGACCGTGAACCGCACCAAGGACATCTGGGCCGGGTTCGCCGACGGCACCGTCGGCATGGCCGGCGGCTCCGGCGCGCTGATCCCGTCCATCACCAAGGCCGGCAAGCTGACCAAGGACGACTACGGCGTCGTCACCATGCCCGGCAAGACCGGCCCGCTGACCCAGGCCCTCGCGGTCCACGACGACATCACCGCCTTCAAGTCCGGCGGCCACGCGGCCCAGATCAAGCAGTTCCTGGACTTCGCCTACGCCGACAAGTACCAGATCCAGTTCGACAACGAGTACTCGCTGCTGCCCGCCACGACCAGCGCGTCGCAGTCGCTCTCGGCCTCGGACCCGGTCGCGGCCGGCTTCCTGGCGACCGTCCCCAACGCGGTGGTCTACCCGACCAACTCCAACTGGGACACCCTCAAGTCGAAGATCCAGCAGACCATCGGCACCGCGGCCCAGGGCACCGACCCCAGCAAGGTCCTCGGCGCGCTGCAGACCTTCGCCACCGCCAACAACTAGTCCATCCGCACGAAGTCAATCCGCACTGCCGGCGGCCGGCGCAGCGAGTCCTCTCGCTGCGCCGGCCTCCGGCGCGCACCGCATGGAGAAGACCATGACGCAAACGACTCATGCCGGCGTGCGGGGGTCGGCTCCCGACCCGGGCGGCGCACCCCGGCGACCGCGCCGCAAGGGTGGGCTGGTACGGGCACTGGCACCGCTGCCCTGGATCGGTCCGGCCACCGGCCTGATCCTCTTCGTGGTGATCTGGCCGGTCATCGCGATGTTCCAGACCTCCCGCGAGCACTACTCCTCCCTGGGCGTGCTGGTCGGGTCCGCTGGCTGGAACAACTTCACCAGACTCTTCGACGAGGCCGACCTCGGCGGAGTCGTCGTGCGCACGGTCGTCTGGGTCGTGGCCGTGGTCGGGGCGACGGTGCTGATCTCGCTGGGCGTCGCCCAGCTGTTCAACAAGGAGTTCCCGGGCCGCCGCTTCGCCCGCTGGGCCCTGATCGCCCCCTGGGCCGCGTCCGTGGTGATGACCTCGATCATCTTCAAGTGGATGCTGGACCCCAACAACGGCGTCGTCTACGTGCTGCTGAAGCAGCTCGGCCTGGTGAAGAACTTCAACACCAACGACACCAACTGGCTCGGCGACCCGACCACCGCCTTCTGGTGCGCGGTCTTCGTCGCGGTCTTCGTCTCCATCCCGTTCACCACCTACGCCCTGCTGGCCGGCCTGCAGGCGGTCCCCTCCGACGTCTACGAGGCGGCGAAGCTCGACGGGGCCAACCCGCTGCGGACGTACTGGTCGGTCACCCTTCCGCTGCTGCGCCCCGCGCTGCTGGTTGCGGCGCTCATCAACGTGATGAACGTCTTCAACTCCTTCCCGATCATCTGGGAGTTGAGCGGCGGCGGCCCCGGCAGCCAGTCGGCCACCACCACCATCTTCATGTACCAGCTCAAGCAGTCGAGCATCGGCGAGGCCGCGGCGATGTCGGTGGTCAACTTCGGCTTCATCATCGTGATCGTCCTGCTGTTCCTGCGGGCGTCCAAGTGGAACTCCGCGGAGGACTGACATGACCACCCAGAGCATCGCCGCGCCCGCGCGGTCCCGCCGGAGGCCCGCAGAGCGCCGCAACCTGCCGCGGCTCAGGACGGTCGTCCTGGCCGGCAGCGCCTATGTGATCGGCCTCGTCTTCCTGCTGCCGTACATCGAGATGGTCATCACCGCGCTGCGGCCGGCCGGTGAGATCAAGGACCGCGACTACCTGCCGCACCACTTCGACTTCTCCAACTTCACCAACATCTGGTCCACCGGGCTCGGCACCAACCTGTCGGTCAGCCTGGAGATCGCGGTCGGCTCCACCGCGCTGGTGCTGCTGGTGGCGATCCCGGCCGCCTACTACACCGCCCGGCGCGACTTCCGCGGCAAGAAGGTCTTCCTGCTGCTGGTGCTGATCACCCAGATGTTCCAGCCGACCGCGATGATCGTCGGCATCTACCGCGAGTTCCTCACCTTCAACATGATCGACTCGGTCTGGGCGCTGATCCTGGTGAACGCCGGGTTCAACATGGCCTTCGCGGTGTGGATCCTGAACGCCTACTTCGGCGCGATCCCCAAGGAGATCGAGGAGGCCGCGGTCGTCGACGGCTGCAGCCGGATCGGCGCGATGTTCCGGGTGATCATCCCGCTGGCGATGCCCGGCATCGTCACCGCGCTGATCTTCACCTTCATCGCCGCGTGGAACGAGTTCATCGTCGCCCTGACGCTGATCTCCTCGCTCAACAAGCAGCCGCTGACGGTCAAGACCTCGGACTACATCGGCCAGTACTCCACCGACTGGCAGCACCTGTTCGCCGGCTCGGTGATCGCCACCATTCCGGTGATCATCCTGTTCGCCCTGATCGAGGGCAAGGTCGTCTCCGGCCTCACCTCCGGCTCGGTGAAGTAGCCCTTCCGGGCAGGCAGCACGAAGCGCGGGTCCCGGTGGTTCCCGGGGCCCGCGCTTCCGCCGTTCCAGGTTTTCGTCCCCCGGTCAGCCGAGGGTGATGTGGTACGCCTTCCGCAGGGTCTCGTGGACCGTCCACACCGTCCGGTCGCCCTCGCGCAGCACGCAGGCGTCGCCGGGGCCGACGTCGAAGGTGTCGCCGCCCTCGACGGCGATCGTCGCCCGGCCGCTGACGACCACGAACAGCTCGTTCGCCTCGGTGTCGCTCACCGTGCCCGGGGTGATCTGCCAGATCCCGCGGATCTGCCGCCCGTCCTCGGACTCCCACAGGACCTTGCCGGAGACCTCGGGGCTGCCCGCGATGATCTGCGACGGGTCGAGCGGATCGGGCTCCAGATCGGCGTCCGGGATGTGTACGGCGAAGCTCATGCTGGTCATGGCCTCGACGCTAGCCTCCGGGGGCGGCGGCCGGGCAGCAGCAGTGTGTGTCGTACCCGGACGGCAGAATGACAGGTCGTATCGTCATACGGAGCGGAAGGGCTGGGCGGGTGGACGAACTCACCGATCGGGACCGCGCCGTCCTGGCGCTGGAGGCTCGCGCCTGGCGGACGCCGGGGGCGAAGGAAGCGGCGATACGGGAGCAGCTGGGGCTGGCGCCGGTGCGGTACTACCAGCTGCTGAACGGTCTGCTGGACCGTCCGGAGGCGCTGGCCCATGACCCGGTGCTGGTCAACCGGTTGCGGAGGTTGCGGGAGGCGCGGAGGGCCCGGCGTTAGCGGTCGGGTGCACCTGAGTGCGTGGTTGTTCGCGCAGTTCCCCGCGCCCCTGAGGTCTGCAGCTGGCCCAGTTGCACATGCTCAGGGGCGCGGGGAACTGCGCGACAAGCCATCCACTACGTAGGGTCGGACACATGGCTCTCCCCGAACCCACGTTCCCCGCCGGCGAAGCCGGTCTCACTGCGATCAGGAAGAACCCGGCCCGCGCCGTGGCGGCCTTCGACTTCGACGGCACCCTCGCCCCGATCGTCGCCGACCCCGAGCAGGCCCGCGCCCACCCCGGCGTGGTCCCCGTGCTCGCGCGCCTCGCGCCCCGCCTCGCCGCGGTGGCCGTGGTGACCGGCCGCCCCGCGGCCACCGCCGTGGAGTACGGCGGGTTCGCCGGCGTCCCCGGCCTGGAGCACCTGACCGTGCTGGGCCAGTACGGCCTGCAGCGCTGGGACGCCGCCACCGGCCGGCTCACCACCCCCGACCCGCTGCCCGGGATCGCCCTGCTCCGCGAGGAGCTCCCCGGACTGCTGGGCGGCCAGGCCGGCGTCTGGTTGGAGACTGGTGTCTTTGTAGAAGACAAGGGCCACGCCCTCGCCGTGCACACCCGCCGCACCGCCGACCCCGACGCCGCCCTCGCCGCCCTGGACGCGCCGCTGCGCGCTGCCGCCGCCCGGCACGGGCTCGCGGTGGAGCCCGGGCGGATGGTGCTGGAGCTGCGTCCTCCGGGGATGGACAAGGGCGTGGCCCTCACCACGTTCCTGCGCGAGCAGGACGCCGCCTCGGTGCTGTTCGCCGGCGACGACCTGGGCGACCTGGCCGCCTATGACGCGGTCGACGCGCTGCGCGCCGCGGGTACGGTCGACGGCCTACTGGTGTGCAGTGCGCCCACGACCGGTGAGCCCCCGGTCCGGGCCCTCGCCGACCGGGCCGACCTGGTGGTGCCGGGCCCCGAGGGTGTCGTCGCGCTCCTGGAGGCGCTGGCCGACGCCCTCGGATGCTGACCGGCATCAACGGTTCGTAGTCTGACCATCCGTCAACGAAGGGCTTTTTGCCGGATAACGGTGGCATTTCGAGCCATGCGGCCGGTCCCCCGAGGCGCTACCTTCCCTGTGACGCATGGGGGTAGCGACAATGGATTGGACCGTACCCGGATACCGGCACACCCGGGAACTGGGATCAGGAGCGAGCGGGCGCGTCGTGCTGGCGCTGCACGAGGAGACCGGCACGCCGGTCGCCATCAAGTACCTGGGGGAGGAGCTGCGGCTCGACCCGGACTTCCTGGAGGAGTTCCGCGGCGAGGCGCGACTGCTGGGCGACCTGGACACGCCGCACGTGGTGCGGCTGTGGGAGTACGTGGAGGGGGCGCAGGGCGCCGCCATCGTGATGGAGCTGGTCGACGGCATCGCCCTGCGGGCGCTGCTGCGGCAGGCCGGGGCGACCGGACCGGAAGCCGCCCTGGTGGTGCTCAAGGGCTCGCTGCTGGGCCTGGCGGCCGCGCATGCGATGGGGGTGGTGCACCGGGACTACAAGCCTGAGAACGTCCTGGTCGACGCTGACGGATCGTCCAAACTGGTCGACTTCGGCATCGCCGTGCGCAACGGCGACGCCGGCGGCATCGCCGGCACCCCGCCCTACATGGCACCCGAGCAGTGGGCCGGCGATCCGGCCTCCGCAGCGGCCGACGTCTATGCCGCGACGGCCACCTTCTTCGAGTGCCTGACCGGCCACCGGCCCTACCCGGGCACGGAGTTCGCCGAGCTGGTGGTGCAGCACACCGAGGCGCCCATCCCGGACGAGGAGGCACCCGAACCGGTCCGTCCGCTGATCCGGCGCGGCCTGGCCAAGACCGCGGGGGAACGGCCGGACAGCGCGGCGGAGTTCGTCGCCGAGCTGGAGGCGGTCGCGGGGACGGCCTACGGCGAGGACTGGGAGGAGCGGGGCCAGCGCAAGCTCGCTGCGCTCGCGGCGCTGCTGCCCTTGCTGTTCCCCTCTGCGGGGGGCCTGCCGGACGGCACCACGGCGCTGGCCAAGACCACGCTGGGCGAGGGGCCCGGCGCCGGGGCGGGAGCGGGGTTCGGCGGGGGGCTCGGTGGCCGGATCATCCGCAAGCGGGTGCTGGTCGCGGGTCTGGCGGGCGGCATCGTTCTGGGCCTCCTCGGCGGGGGCTACGCCTCCGGCGTCATAGGCGGGACCACCACCACGGTGGCCGACCCGGCCCCGATCGTCGTCACCAGCGTCTCGCCCTCCGCCCCACCGGTGACCGTCACCCTTCCCCCCGGCACCCCCACCCCATCGGCTTCGGCCTCTGCATCACCCTCACTCTCGGCCTCGGCCTCTGCAACCTCGCCCCAGGGCGGGACACCCACTACTCCGCCCCCGACCACCGCCCCACCGACCACAGCAACCCCGACCACAGCCAAACCCACCACAGCCGCCCCGACCACGGCAGCCCCAACCACCACCAAGCCGACCACGGCACCACCTACTACGGCGCCGCCCACGACCACCCCGCCCAGCAGTTCAGCCCCGCCCGCAGTCCAGGTGCTGTCGCTCACCATCGACGTCTGGAGCCTCTCGGGAACCACCGCCACACTCGTCGCCAACGTCAAGACCAGCGGCACCGGAGCGGTCACCCTGACGGGAGTCGGGTACCAGAGTTCGGCGGCCACGCTCGAAGGGGCCAAGGCCGTCGGTAGTCAGTCGGTGACCATTTCCGGGAAGACGTCCTATGTCCGGATCACCGTGGGCACGTTCAACTTTCCGTACAACTGCGGCTACGCGGGCGTGACGCTCAGCAGCAGCCCCGCCGCAGCCAACGGCAGTCCCTCCCAATTCGAAGCGGAGACGTGCATCGGATGAGCATCTTCGACGAACCCCAGGACGCGCCCCCGCCGGAGAACCGTACGGTGAACCTTGGCGGGTTCGGTGCTCCTCCGCCCGATACCGGGACGGTGCACCTCGGTGGGGGCTATGCGCCTGCGCCGGGGTACGAGGCGCCGCCTTCGGTGTTCGCGCCGGTCCCCCCTCCGGAGGAGCAGGCGTCGGCGGAGAGCCTGATCCGGTTCGGGCCCGGGGTGCCCGACCCCAGGACCGCGCGGACCATCGACGTCTGGCAGGGAAACGCTCCCGGGCCGGAGGCCGCTCCGCACCACGGGCGGTCCGAGGAGAAGCGACGCCATCCCGGGCGCTACATCCTGGCGGGGCTGGTGCTGCTCGCGGTCATCGGGTTCCTGCTCTGGCAGCACTTCGCCACCCCGGTGTCGATCAGCTCGGTGACGGTCGCCGCGGACAAGGCCAATCTGACCTGCGGCCAGACGGAGCTGGTCACCGCCACCCTGCACACCAACGGCGGGTCCGGAAAGGTCCACTACCAGTGGGTCCGCAGCGACGGCACGGTCAGCGGGACGCTGACCCAGTCCGTCCCGTCCGGCGTGCACCAGGTGCAGCTCCCGCTGCGCTGGACCGTCACCGGGCAGGGCAACTTCCAGGGGACGGCGACCGTCAAGATCCTCTCGCCCGGTTCGGCCACCGGCACCGCCGTCTTCAACTACTCCTGCAGCTGATCACCCGCCAGGGCCCGGTACTGCTCCAGGAACCAGGCCGACGGCGGCAGCGCCGTGCCCGCCTCGGCCAGCCGCTTGCAGCGGTCGGCCCGCTCCGCCGCGGGCATGGTGAGCGCGGTGTGCAGCGCCTCCGCGGTGGCGATGACGTCGTACGGGTTGACGGTCACCGCGTCCTCGCCCAGTTCCTCGTAGGCGCCGGCCTCCCGGGACAGCACCAGGGCGCAGCCGTCGTCGGAGACCACCGGGAGCTCCTTGGCGACCAGGTTCATCCCGTCCCTGATCGGGTTGACCAGGGCCACGTCGGCGAGCCGGTAGGCGGCGAGCGAGCGGGCGAAGTCGTCGTCGACCGCGAGCAGCACCGGCTGCCAGTCGGGGGTGCCGAACTCGTCGTTGATCTCCTGGGCGACCCGCAGCACCGAGGCGGTGTACTCGCGGTACTCCGGCAGGTCGTGCCGTGAGGGGTAGGCGAAGGCGATGTGGACGACCCGGTCCAGCCATTCCGGACGGGTGTGCAGCAGGTGCCGGTAGGCGTGCAGGCCGCGGACGATGTTCTTGGACAGCTCGGTGCGGTCGACCCTGACGATGGTGCGCCGGTCGCCGACGGCCTCGCGCAGGGCAGCCAGCCGGGAGTCGACGTCGGGCCGGTGGGCGCGCTCGCGCAGGAAGTCGCCGTCGGCGCCCAGCGGGTGCACGCCGAGCCGGGTGGTGCGGCCCTCGTGGGTGACCGTCAGCGCGCTCCGGTCGACCTCGGCGCCGAGGACCGCCTCGCAGCAGTCGGCGAAGGCCGAGGCCCAGCGGCGGGTGAGGAACCCGGCCTGGTCCGCGCCGAGGATGCCGACCAGCACGTCCCTGGCGATGTCGTCGGGCAGCAGCCGGTAGTAGTCCGGCGGGGCCCACGGGGTGTGCGAGAAGTGGCCGATCCGCAGGTCCGGGCGCAGCTCCCGGAGCAGCCGGGGTGTCAGTGACAGGTGGTAGTCCTGGACCAGCACGGTCGCCCCCGGCGCCGCGGCCTCGGCCAGGGCCTCGGCGAAGGCCCGGTTGTAGGCCTCGTAGGAGGCCCACTCGCGACGGAAGGAGGAGCCGAAGACCGGCGTGGTCGGGGTGTTGTAGATCAGGTGGTGGACGAACCACAGGGTGGAGTTGGCGATGCCGTTGTAGGCGCGGGCGAAGGTGCCGGCGTCGATGTCCAGCATGCGGACCGAGGGGTCGCCCAGCTTGCCCTGCCGGGTCGCGGCGCGGTCGCCCTCGGTGAGCGCGGCGCAGACCCAGACCGACTCGATCTCGTCGCCGATGGCGCTGAGGCCGGAGACCAGCCCGCCACCGCCGCGGCGGGGCGTGAGCGTGCCGTCGTCCTCCACGGTGAAGGAGATCGGCCCCCGGTTGGAGGCGAGCAGGACCCGGGCCTGCGGCGGTGTGGACGGACTTGCGTTGACCATGGTGCAGAGCCTTGCCTGTGCGGAGCGGGGTCAAACGTCCGGGCCGGTCAGCGTGGCAATCGGCGGACGTTCGGTGGTCGGGAGGTCGACCGTGGTCGGGGTGAAGCCGGACGCGGTGCGGGTGAACTGGGTGAGGGTCGGCGTGGCCAGGTCGTCGGTGGCCTTGATCCGGTTGCTGCGGGCCAGCCGGTCCAGGGCGGTCAGCTGGATGCTGGCCGCCATCCGGCCCAGGGCCAGCGCGTCCTGGTGCCGGTGGTGCCGCACGCCCACGTCCACCTGGGCCAGCGCGTCCAGGCCGGCCAGCTCCAGGGCGTCCACCAGCAGGCCCAGCTCCACCCCGTAGCCGGTGGGGAAGGGCAGCCGCTCCAGCAGGCTGCGCCGGGCCGCGTACTCGCCGCCGAGCGGCTGGACGAAGCCGGCCAGCAGCGGCCAGTAGAGGTTCAGCAGCGGGCGGGCGACCAGCTCGGTGACCCGGCCGCCGCCGGCCGGGATGCTGCCGGTGTCGGTCTCCAGCGGCCGGTCGTACATCGCCTTGACGAAGGCCACGTCCGGGTCGGTGAGCAGCGGTCCGATGATCCCGGAGACGAAGGCGGGGTCGAACTCGCGCAGGTCGGCGTCGATGAAGCAGACCAGGTCGCCGCTGGTCACCAGCAGTGAGCGCCAGAGCACCTCGCCCTTGCCGGGCACGGCGGGCAGCTCGGGGAGCACCGAGTCCCGGTGCACCACCGTCGCCCCGGCGTCGGCCGCGGCCTGCGCGGTGCGGTCGGTGGATCCGGAGTCGACCACGACCAGCTCGTCCACCAGCGGCACGGCCTCCATCAGCTCGCGGCGGATCGCGGCGACGATCCCGCCGACGGTGGCCTCCTCGTCCAGCGCGGGCAGCACCACGCTGACGGTGGTGCCGCCGGCCTGCTTGGCGGCCAGCAGGTCCGGCAGCGGTCGGTCGGCGGCCGTCCAGGAGCGGCGGCGCAGCCAGTCGGCGACCTCGTCAAGCACAGGACTCCTCGGGTGGTGGCACCGGAACTCCGGTGGTGCCGGGTGTCTCGCCTCGCGGACAGCCAGTGATCGGTGGGCGGGGCTTCGGTTACAGTCTTGGGGACGACACGTTGCCGCCGCACGGCGGGTCTAACCGTTGTCACCACAAATGCCTTCCGGGCAGCGTCCGCAGCGAGCTGCGGAGCCCGGATCGCCATAGAGCTCATCCAGAGGGACTGAGGGAACGGCCCGTTGAAGTCCCGGCAACCCTCCTGCCAGCAAAGCCGCAGCTCAAGCTGTTGAGGCCCTGGTGGGGAAGGTGCCAATTCCGTCCTGCGGCGAGACGCGCCGCGGGGAAGATGAGGAGAGAGGGCCTCGCCATCATGGCTGCTGTAACCACCGAGTCCGTTGTGACCGCCGAATCCTTCGGACCCGCCGTCGCGCTGTCCTGCCGGGAGTGCGGCGCGCGTACCGCACTCGCTCCGGACTTCGCCTGTATCGAGTGCTTCGGACCCCTCGAGGTGGCCTACGAGCTGCCCACCGGTGACCCCGAGGCACTGCGCGCCCGCATCGAGGCGGGCCCCACCAACATCTGGCGCTACGCGCCGCTGCTGCCGGTCCCCGCCGACGTCGCCTCCCGGCCCAACCTGAACCCCGGCTGGACCAAGCTGGTCAAGGCCGACAACCTGGCCCGCGAGCTGGGCGTCACCGGCGGCCTGTACGTCAAGGACGACTCCGGCAACCCCACCCACTCCTTCAAGGACCGGGTGGTCGCGATCGCCGTCGAGGCGGCCCGCACCTTCGGCTTCACCACCCTCTCCTGCTCCTCCACCGGCAACCTGGCCGGCGCGGTCGGCGCGGCCGCCGCCAGGACCGGGCTGCGCTCGTGCGTGTTCATCCCGCACGACCTGGAGCAGGGCAAGATCGTGATGGCTGCGGTGTACGGCGGCGAGCTGGTCGGCATCGAGGGCAACTACGACGACGTGAACCGCTTCTGCTCGGAGCTGATCGGCGACCCGGCCGGCGAGGGCTGGGGCTTCGTCAACGTCAACCTGCGCCCCTACTACGGCGAGGGCTCCAAGACCCTGGCGTACGAGATCTGCGAGCAGCTGGGCTGGCGGCTGCCGGACCAGATCGTGATCCCGATCGCCTCGGGCTCGCAGCTGACGAAGATCGACAAGGGGCTCAAGGAGCTGATCGCCCTCGGCCTGGTCGAGGACAAGCCGTACAAGATCTTCGGGGCCCAGGCCGAGGGCTGCTCCCCGGTCTCGGTGGCCTTCAAGGCCGGCCATGACGTGATCCGGCCGCAGAAGCCCGACACCATCGCCAAGTCGCTGGCCATCGGCAACCCGGCCGATGGCCCCTACGTCCTGGACATCTGCCGGCGCACCGGCGGCGCGGTCGAGGATGTGAACGACGAGCAGGTGGTGGACGCGATCAAGCTGCTGGCCCGCACCGAGGGCATCTTCGCCGAGACCGCCGGCGGGGTGACGGTCGGCGTGCTGCAGAAGCTGATCAAGAACGGGCTGCTCGACCCGACCGCCGAGACCGTGGTCCTCAACACCGGCGACGGTCTGAAGACCCTGGACGCGGTGGAGCCCACCACCGGCCTGTCCGCCACCATCCGTCCCACCCTTGACTCGTTCCGAGAGGCTGGCCTCGCATGAGTGTCTCCGTCCGCATTCCGACGATCCTCCGCACCTACACCGGCGGTGCCGCCGAGGTCGCGGCCGAGGGTGCCACCCTCGCCGCGGTCATCGACGACCTGGAGGCCAACCACACCGGCATCCGCGGCCGGATCCTCGACGACAGCGGCAAGCTGCGCCGCTTTGTGAACGTGTATGTGAACGAGGACGACGTGCGCTTTGCCGACGGCCTGGAAACGGCCACTCCGGACGGCGCCGGGGTCTCGATCATTCCCGCCGTCGCGGGTGGCTGAAATTCGCCGCAGTAATCGCGGGCAGGCCGGGGCGTCCCTTCGGGGGCGTCCCGGCTTTCGCTTTGTCACCTCCCCTCGTGGTGCGCCCCGTCGAGGGCCGGCCGTGCCCCGGTGCGGTGCGGTGGTCCGGGAGAGGTAGAGTGGCTTCCGGTTACCCCTGTTGCTGAGCGGCCAATCCCCACCTGTCCCGTTGACTGAGACAGCGGTGGGCGCAGAGCTGTCACTGGGGCGTCAGAAATTCTTAAGCGAAATGACACATAGGTCCACTATGTCCGGGTCATTTTGCGGACCTTTGTTGCGATAACAATCGCTCCGCCCGTTAAGGCCTCCCAAGAATTCCCTCACTTATGCCCTGTTGCTGAGGGCACCCGAGTGGATACATTCAGCGTCGGTCGAAGCGTTGCGGGTTGCGCGGCGCCTTCGGTCCGGTCCGCGGAGTGCGGTCCGTGAAAGGGCCAGTAATAGGGGAGTTTGGAATGGCTCAGGGCACCGTCAAGTGGTTCAACGCGGAGAAGGGGTACGGCTTCATCGCGGTCGACGGTGGTGCGGACGTGTTCGTCCACTACAGCGCGATCCAGATGGACGGGTACCGGTCGCTCGAAGAGGGCCAGCGGGTCGAGTTCGAGATCTCGCAGGGTCAGAAGGGTCCGCAGGCGGACATGGTCCGCGTGGTGTGACCGCTCGGTGAGCGATCGCTGACTAGTGACAGGACCGGCCGAGCCTCGTTCCGAACGAAGCACAACGCAGGTCTTCCGGTAGGCCCGTACCCCTCGGGGTGCGGGCCTACCGGCGTCCGGGGTCCCCGGCAGGCGGCTGTCTGATCACCCATCTGCTTGCACTCAAGGGGGCAGAGTGCTAATCATTGGCGTTAGCACTCTGAGGTAGAGAGTGACAACGGGCCGGGTAGGTGAGGCCCCGGACGCGGCGGGAAGTGACCGCCGCAGGCCGGGTCCGTCCGTCGCGGGCGCCAGCGCGGTCCACACGCAGCCACCCTGTCCGGGAGGACCACTTCCATGGCCAAGATCATTGCGTTCGACGAGGAAGCTCGTCGCGGCCTTGAGCGCGGGATGAACCAGCTCGCCGACGCTGTCAAGGTCACGCTCGGCCCCAAGGGCCGCAACGTCGTCCTGGAGAAGAAGTGGGGCGCCCCCACGATCACCAACGACGGTGTCTCCATCGCCAAGGAGATCGAGCTCGAGGACCCGTACGAGAAGATCGGTGCCGAGCTCGTCAAGGAGGTCGCCAAGAAGACGGACGACGTCGCGGGCGACGGCACCACCACCGCCACCGTGCTCGCCCAGGCCCTCGTCCGCGAGGGTCTGCGCAACGTAGCCGCCGGCGCCAACCCGATGGCTCTGAAGCGCGGCATCGAGAAGGCCGTCGAGGCCGTCTCCGCGCAGCTGCTGGAGCTGGCGAAGGACGTGGAGACCAAGGAGCAGATCGCCTCCACCGCCTCCATCTCCGCCGCCGACCCGCAGATCGGCGAGCTCATCGCCGAGGCGATGGACAAGGTCGGCAAGGAAGGCGTCATCACCGTCGAGGAGTCGCAGACCTTCGGCCTGGAGCTCGAGCTCACCGAGGGCATGCGCTTCGACAAGGGCTTCATCTCCGCCTACTTCGCCACCGACCTGGAGCGTATGGAGACCTCGTTCGAGGACCCGTACATCCTGATCGCCAACTCCAAGATCGGCGGGGTCAAGGACCTGCTCCCGATCCTGGAGAAGGTCATGCAGTCCGGCAAGCCGCTGCTGATCATCGCCGAGGACGTCGAGGGCGAGGCCCTGTCGACCCTGGTCGTCAACAAGATCCGCGGCACCTTCAAGTCCGTCGCCGTCAAGGCCCCGGGCTTCGGCGACCGCCGCAAGGCCATGCTCGGCGACATCGCCATCCTCACCGGCGGCACGGTCATCTCCGAGGAGGTCGGCCTCAAGCTGGAGAACGCCGGTCTGGAGCTGCTGGGCCGCGCCCGCAAGGTCGTCATCACCAAGGACGAGACCACCATTGTCGACGGTGGCGGCGAGAGCGACCAGGTCGCCGGCCGGGTCAACCAGATCCGCGCCGAGATCGAGAACAGCGACTCGGACTACGACCGCGAGAAGCTCCAGGAGCGCCTGGCGAAGCTCGCGGGCGGCGTGGCCGTCATCAAGGCCGGCGCCGCGACCGAGGTCGAGCTCAAGGAGCGCAAGCACCGCATCGAGGACGCCGTCCGCAACGCGAAGGCCGCTGTCGAGGAGGGCATCGTCGCCGGTGGTGGCGTTGCGCTGCTGCAGGCCGGGATCATCTTCGACAAGCTGGAGCTGGAGGGCGACGAGGCCACTGGCGCCAACATCGTCAAGGTCGCCCTTGAGGCCCCGATCAAGCAGATCGCCTTCAACGCCGGCCTCGAGGGCGGCGTCGTGGTGGAGAAGGTGCGCAACCTTCCGGCCGGCCACGGCCTGAACGCTGCCACCGGCGAGTACGTGGACCTGATCGCGGCCGGCATCATCGACCCGGCCAAGGTCACCCGCTCCGCCCTGCAGAACGCGGCCTCCATCGCCGCGCTCTTCCTCACCACCGAGGCCGTCATCGCCGACAAGCCCGAGAAGGCCGGTGCCCCCGCGGGCGGCGGCATGCCGGGTGGCGACATGGACTTCTGATCCTCCGGATCAGTCGTTCCAACCTGTTCGAACTGCGAGGCGGTCCTCCCCGGTCAAGGGGAGGGCCGCCTCGCGGCATCATGGGGGTATGGATGCCGAGACCGTCGAGACCGCACTGCACAGCGCCCGGGCCGGGGTGCTGCGCGACCTGACCACCCGCGACATCGCCGATGCCGGGGTGGTCTCGCTGCTGGAGGACGCGGTGGCGCAGCGGCGCTGGTGGGTGGAGCAGTGGCCGGACGGCGCGGAGTTCCTGCTGGGGCTGGTCGCCCAGGACATCCAGGACGCCCTGCTGGACTCCTACGGGCGTTGGCCGCTGTGCGGGTCCTGCGCGGTGGAGGGCGAGCTCCAGGCGCTCAGTGTGGAGCCGGAGCTCGGTCCTGACCCGCACTGGGTCTGCGAGAAGGAGGGCATCGTGGTCGCCCCTGTCGGGAGCCTGGGTCCGGCATGATCCTGATCGATCCGCCGGCGGTGCCGGGGCACGGGCGCATGTGGTCGCACCTGGTCAGTGACAGCTCGCTGGAGGAGCTGCATGAGTTCGCGCGGGCGCTGGGGGTGCCGGAGCGGGGGTTCGAGCGGGATCACTACGACGTGCCCGAGCGGTTGTACGCGGCGGCGGTGGCGGCAGGGGCGGAGGCTGTGAGCAGTCGTGAGCTGGTCCGGAGGTTGACGGAGGCGGGACTGCGGCGGCGTAAGCGGGCGCGGTGAGCGTTCGGGGTGGTTGCTGTTCGCGCAGTTCCCCGCGCCCCTATGGGCATGTGCAACTGAGCCAGTTGCAGGCCCCTGGGGGCGCGGGGAACTGCGCGACAAGCCAGCTACGGACGTAGAGCGCTCAGCTCCCACAGGAGGTTGCTCCTGGCCGCGACGGCGTATACGGACTGCGCAGCAGGGGTGCGGTAGAGGCGAGGGAGAGCGAGGAGTTGCTCCAGGACCGCCGCGCGACCTTCGCGGAAGGCGTCGTCGGGGACGAAGGCGTACTCCTCGCGGACGGCCGCCGCGTACGCGGCGTAGGCCGCGGGTGTGCCGCCCAGAACCGCCAGGTCCGCATCGCAGAGGACGGCGCCGTTACGGTCGCCCGCGGCCGCCTCGTGGGTGGCGGTCAACCGGACCAGTCGGGCCGTCTCCGCGGTGACCGTAGCCGGAACCCCTGCCTCCGTCAGCACCCGTTCGGCGAGCCTCGCGCTGCGCTCCTCGTTCTCGGACCGCTCCGGCGCGTAGACGGCGTCGTGGAACCAGGCGGCGAGACGGACCGCGTCGGGGTCCTCCGCCTCGTCCGCGAGCTCGTCGGCGACGTCCAGGACGGCGGCCAGATGGCGCAGCGTGTGGTACTTCCGCTGGGGCTCGGACCAGCGGCGGAGGAGTTCGTCGCCGAAGGGTGCGGAGGCCGCCGACCCGGGGGCGGCGACCCGTCCGAGCAGGGCGGTCCAGCGGTCCAGCAGTGCCGCGGCTAGCGCGGTGTCGGGGTGCGGGGGCGTCGGCATGAGGCCATTGTTGACCAGAGTGGTCGTGGAGTTCATGCGATCAAGGGACGATCAGGACTCGCCGTGCGGCGGCCGGATATGGCAGGCTTAGCAATATGTCTAGACCAATCTTCGAGGTTATCGCCACGTCCGCGCAGGATGCGGTGGCAGCGGCTGCCGGTGGTGCCGACCGCCTGGAGTTGGCCGGTGACATGGCGGCCGACGGACTGACCCCTTCCGTCGAGGAGTTCGCCCGGATTCGTGCCGCTGTGCACATCCCGCTGAGGGTGATGCTGCGCGACGGGGACGGCTTCCTGCCGCGCGATCTGGACGCCCTCACGCGCAAGGCCGAGGCGCTGCGCGCCGAGGGCGCGGAGGAGTTCGTGCTGGGCTTCCTGACCCCCGAGGGGACGGTCGACCTGGACGCCGTGCGGACGGTCCTCGAAGCGATCCCCGGCTGCAGCTGGACGTTCCACCGGGCCCTGGACAACGCGGCGGACCGGGAGGCGGTCCGGGCCGCGATCGACGGGCTGCCGGGGCTGGACACGGTGCTGACCGCAGGGGCGGCGACCGGGGTCGCCAACGGGCTCGGGGTGCTGGCGGCGGAGGTCGCCAGGGCCGGGGAGCCGGGGTACCGGCCGCGGATCCTGGTGGGCGGGGGGCTCAAGGCCGAGCATGTGCCGGGGCTGCTGGCGCAGGGGATCGACGGGTTCCACGTGGGTGGGATGGTCCGTAGCGGGGGGTGGGACACGCCGGTGGACACCGGGTTGGTGCAGGAGTGGCGGCGGTTGGTGGACTCCGAGGCGCACGCGGCGGCCTGACGGGGACCACCGGGGGTGGGGGAACCGCGCGGTTCGGCGTGCACCTGAGTGCATGGTTTGTCGCGCAGTTCCCCGCGCCCCTGTCGTGGCTGCCCGTCAGCTGATGAGTGCGGCCGGGAGTGGGCGGGTGTGGAGGACGGTCAGGCCTGAGACCGGGCGGGTGAGGCAGACGTAGAGGCGGCGGAGGCCGGTGCGGGGGTCGGGCTCGGCGTCGACGATGGCGGCCGGCTCGTCCAGGACGACGTAGTCGTACTCCAGGCCCTTGGCCAGGGAGGCCGGGACCAGGGTGAGCCGGGAGTCGGCGGAGGTCTCGGTGCCGGGGTCCAGGTAGGGCATCCCGGCGGCGTCCAGCGCTGCGGCCAGCAGCGGGATGCGGTGGTCCGCGGCGATCAGGCCGATCGAGCCCTCCTGGCGGAGCGTCTCGCGGCAGGCGGCGACCACGGCGTCGGTGAGGGCGGCCGGGGTGGAGGAGACGGTGGCGTCCAGGGCTGCGGCGTCGTCCATTGCCGCAGCGGGCGCCGGGATGTGGCGGACCGTCAGCGCGCCGTGCGACTCGCGGACCGAGTCGGCCGGCTCCAGGTCGGGGGCGATGCCGGGCAGCAGCCGGGAGGCGTAGCGGATCACCTCGCTGGGGACGCGGAAGGTCTTGGTCAGCGCCTCGATCCTGGAGCCCGGCTTGCCCAGGTGCTCCAGCGCCTCGGCCCAGGTCCCGGTGGCCCACGGGGTGGTGCCCTGGGCGATGTCGCCGAGGACGGTCGCCGACCCGGTGGTGCAGCGGCGGCCGACGGCGCGGTACTGCATCGGGGAGAGGTCCTGGGCCTCGTCCAGCACCACGTGGCCGAGCGAGTGGGTGCGCTCGACCAGGTCGCGGGCCTCGTCGACCAGGACCGCGTCGGCGAGCGACCAGGGCGCGGACTTCACACTGCGCGGGGGCTTGGCCCAGAGCACGGTCCGCTGCTCCTCGGGGGAGAGGACGCCGTCGGCGCACTCGGCCAGGAAGTCGGCGTCGGAGAGCAGCCGGAAGACCAGCTTGGCCGGGTCGACGACCGGCCAGACGGCCTTGACCGCGGCCTTCACCGCGGGGTTGCGGGCCACCGCGTCCTGGACCCGGTCGTCGGGCGCCTCACCGCCGTTCTCCATCTTCACCAGGACGGCGTGCGCGATCCGCTGCGGCAGCGCGGCCAGCGCCGCGCCGTAGCGGATGTCACGGTCCATCAACTCCTGTACCAGCTCCTCCAGCTCGTAGGCCGGGATGCGCCAGCGGCGGGAGCCGCGGACCACCACGCAGGGCTCGGTGGGCATCCGGACGCCGGAGCGGACCGCGCGCTGG
This sequence comes from Streptacidiphilus jeojiensis, assembly GCF_042510965.1. Classification (NCBI taxonomy): domain Bacteria; kingdom Bacillati; phylum Actinomycetota; class Actinomycetes; order Kitasatosporales; family Streptomycetaceae; genus Streptacidiphilus; species Streptacidiphilus jeojiensis. Next base: position 232,280 of record NZ_JBEUKS010000010.1, on the reverse strand, counting down.
AGCACCCGCGCCATCCGGGCGTCGCCCTTGACGATGGCGGCGTCGGCCGGGTCGGTGCCGGTTACCGCGACCTGGGAGACCAGCTCCTCCACGGTGGCCTGGGCCACGTCCAGCTCGCCCAGGGCGGGCAGCACCTGCTCGATGTAGTGCAGGAAGGAGCGGTTGGGGCCGATCACCAGGGTGCCGGTACGGGCCAGCCGCTCCCGGTGCGCGTAGAGCAGGTAGGCGACGCGGTGCAGGCCGACGGCGGTCTTGCCGGTACCGGGCGCCCCCTGGACGCAGACGGTGCCGTGGACGTCGGCACGGACGATCTCGTCCTGCTCGGGCTGGATGGTGGCGACGATGTCGCGCATCGGGCCGACACGGGGACGTTCGATCTCGGCCGTGAGCAGCGCGCTGGCCTGCTCCACCTCGTCGGCGTCGGTGAGGTGCTCGTCCTCGTATGCGGTGAGGTCGCCGCCGGTGTAGCCGAAGCGGCGGCGCAGCCCCACGTCCATCGGGTCCTTGCGGCTGGCCCGGTAGAAGGGCTGGGAGACCGGGGCGCGCCAGTCGATGACCATGGGGTCGCCGTCGGCGTCGTGCACGTGGCGGCGCCCGATGTAGAACTGCTCCCCCTCGGCGCCCTCGGCCTGGTCCATCCCCGGCGCGTGCAGGTAGTCCAGGCGGCCGAAGAACAGCGGGGTGTGGGCGAGGTCGGCGAGGGCCTTGATCCGGTCGGACATCTCGCGCTGGAGGATCGCCGCGTTCACCCAGTTCCCGGTGACGTCGGCGAGGTCCAGCGACTCCACGTCGGCACGCATGGCGCGCAGCGCTGCGCGGGAGCCGGCGAGGTGGTCGCGTTCGCGCTGCAGGGGGTCGGATGACGGAACGGGGGTGTGATCGCTGTGGAGCGAGGGCACGGTGAAGCCTTCCCGGCTGCGGGACACCGGGGGGTGCCCGGCGCGCAGCGGTCTCAAGGGTCGGTGATATTGAGTTCGGAAGCCGCCCGGTACCGGCCGGGCGGCGCACTCCCTGGGCACTCCGGGGTCGGAGGGGGAGGCGGCAGAGCGGACATGCTAGACCCACGGCCGGGTCGAACGCCAACGAATTAATGAGGCGGCTCAGGGAGAACCCTGACTCCAGGGGGAGGCCGGGTACCCCGTTCGGAGGACATGCCCCGCCCCCGGGGATCGCCCTGCGGTCCGACGACCGGGCGGAGCGGGAAACCTACGGTTGAAGCATGGCTACCGCACAGATCTCCCCGAAGGCCGTGGCCGGCCCGAGCGCCCGCCACGGCAGTACCCCGATCACCTCCGACCAGCACCGCGACCGCCGGCACCGGCCGCTGCGCAGCGCTCTGCGCGGCACCGGGATCTTCCTCGACACCGCCTGGCGGGTGGTGCTGCTCGGCCGCGAGGGTTTGTGACCGTTCGGTCACCGCTGTCACAGCCGTGTCACCGGAGCAACCAGGGGCCTCCCGGACTGCGTATAAAGATCACGTGAGGCCGGGACCACAGCGGGGAAAGTTCCGCATCCGGCCTGCTGGTGGGGGTTCTGATGAAGGTTCAGCTGCGTACTCGGCGGGTTGCTGCGACGGTCGGCATGGCGCTGGCGGCGGGGGTGGCACTGACTGCCTGCCAGGGGAGCGCGACCGGCAGTGTGACGGCCGGGGGCGCCGCCGGGAGCGGCGGGGCGTCGGCCTCGGCGGTGGCGAGCGCGGGCGGCGGTTCCACCGGGGGCAGCGGCTCCAGTGGCAGCTCCACCGGGGGCGGCACCTCCGCTCCGTCGGCGGTGCCGACCAGCGGTGGTTCGGGCGGCAGCGGTTCCGGCGGCACCACGACCACCTCGGTGACCAGCACCAGCTGCAAGACCTCCGACCTGGGCTTCTCCTTCGGCCCCGACAGCGGCGCGCAGTCGGTGGGCAGCCAGGGCGGGATCGGCGTGGTGCTCACCAACCGGGGCGGCAGCAGCTGCACCCTGCACGGTTTCCCGGGGGTCGACATCGTCAGCAAGAGCGGCACGCACTGGTCGCTGGCCCGGCAGTCCAAGAGCGTCGGCACGGTGACGCTGAAGCCGGGCGCCACCGCCTCCTTCGAGATCACCTACCTGCCGTTCGACTCCGCCAACTCCGGCGGCTCGGTGGCGTTCAACGCCGCGAGCCTGCTGGTCACCCCGCCCGGTGAGACCCACTCCGCCACGCTGAAGTGGGACTTCGCCGATGTGATGGACCAGAGCGGCGCCACCCACCCCGGCAGCTACGTCGGCCCGGTCGTGGCCGGCAACGGCAGCTGACGGACGGTCAGCTGGTCGGGGGTCAGACGTCGTCCCCCGCCAGCACGTCGTCCGCGTCGACGATCCGGTAGGCGTAGCCCTGCTCGGCCAGGAAGCGCTGGCGGTGCGCCGCGAAGTCCTGGTCGATGGTGTCGCGGGCGACCACCGAGTAGAAGTGCGCGGTGTGCCCGTCCGCCTTGGGGCGGAGCACCCGGCCCAGCCGCTGGGCCTCCTCCTGGCGGGAGCCGAAGGTCCCGGAGACCTGGATGGCGATGGTGGCCTCGGGCAGGTCGATGGAGAAGTTGGCGACCTTGGAGACCACCAGCACGGTGATCTCGCCGTTGCGGAAGGCGTCGAAGAGCTTCTCCCGCTGCGGGTTGCTGGTCTCGCCCTTGATCACCGGGGCGTCCAGGGCCTCGCCCAGCTCGTCCAGCTGGTCGATGTACTGCCCGATGACCAGGGTGGGGATGCCGCGGTGCTTCTCCACCAGGGCCTGGGTGACCCTGCGCTTGGACGCGGTGGTGGCGCAGAAGCGGTAGCGCTCCTCGGGCTCGGCGGTGGCGTAGGCGAGCCGCTCGCTGTCGGTCAGGGTGACCCTGACCTCGACGCAGTCGGCCGGGGCGATGTAGCCCTGGGCCTCGATCTCCTTCCAGGGGGCGTCGAAGCGCTTGGGGCCGATCAGTGAGAACACGTCGCCCTCGCGGCCGTCCTCGCGGACCAGGGTGGCGGTCAGGCCGAGGCGGCGGCGGGCCTGGAGGTCGGCGGTGAACTTGAAGACCGGCGCCGGCAGCAGGTGCACCTCGTCGTAGACGATCAGGCCCCAGTCGCGGGAGTCGAAGACCTCCAGGTGCGAGTAGACGCCTTTCCGCTTGGTCGTCATCACCTGGTAGGTGGCGATGGTGACCGGGCGGATCTCCTTCCTGGTCCCGCTGTACTCGCCGATCTCGTCCTCGGTCAGCGAGGTGCGCTTGACCAGCTCGTGCTTCCACTGGCGGGCCGAGACGGTGTTGGTGACCAGGATCAGCGTGGTCGCCTTGGCGGTGGCCATCGCCGCCGCGCCGACCAGGGTCTTGCCGGCCCCGCAGGGGAGCACCACCACGCCGGAGCCGCCGTGCCAGAAGCCCTCGACCGCCTGCTGCTGGTAGGGGCGCAGCGACCAGCCGCTCTGGTCCAGCTCGATCGGGTGCGCCTCGCCGTCCACGTAGCCGGCCAGGTCCTCGGCCGGCCAGCCGAGCTTCAGCAGCACCTGCTTGATCTGCCCGCGCTCGGAGGGGTGCACCGCGACGGTGTCCGGGTCCAGCCGCGCGCCGACCAGCGGGACGATCTTCTTGGAGCGCAGCACCTCCTCCAGCACCGGACGGTCGGTGCTGGTCAGCACCAGTCCGTGGACCGGGTGCTTGGACAGCGTGAGCCGTCCGTAGCGGGCCATGGTGTCGGCCACGTCCACCAGCAGCGCGTGCGGCACCGGGTAGCGCGAGTAGGTCACCAGCGCGTCCACGACCTGCTCGGCGTCGTGCCCGGCGGCCCGGGCGTTCCACAGCCCCAGCGGGGTGACCCGGTAGGTGTGGACGTGCTCGGGCGCCCGCTCCAGCTCGGCGAAGGGCGCGATCACCCGGCGGCACTCGTCGGCCAGCGGGTGGGCGGTCTCCAGCAGCAGGGTCTTGTCGGACTGGACGATGAGCGGGCCATCGGACACGGGTGGGCCTCCGGAGTACCGGGAAGAAGGGCAGACCCTCCAGTGTGCCAGGCCCGTGCGGTCGCCCGGGCGGGTCAGCCCGCGGTGGGCGGCAGCAGGTGCTGGGTGAAGAACTCCAGGGTCATCGGGATCACCTTCTTGAAGTCGGAGGTGAGGTGGTCGCCGTGCGGGAGCTCGTAGTAGCTGAGGTGCAGCGGCTTGTTCTTCCTGGCGACGTCCATGAAGGCGGCCACGACCTGCTTGCCGTAGGCCTCCTTGCTGCCGATGGTCACCAGCATGTCGATGTCGGCGGTGTTCCTGGCCACCATCAGCTGGGGGTCGTTGGCCTGCTGCTCCTTGCTGTGGCCGCGCCAGTAGTACGAGTCGGGGATGAAGTAGCCGTCGACCGGGACCGCGGCCCGGAAGGTCTGCGGGAACTGCAGGGCCAGCTTGGCGCTGCAGAAGCCGCCGGTGGAGGCGCCGGTGACGCCCCAGCCGTCGCGGCTGCGCAGGGTGCGGAAGTTGGCCCGGACGAAGGCCGGGATGTCCACGCCCATCCAGGTCCCCATCTTGGGCTGGCCGGGGATGTCGCTGCAGTCCTGGAGGTACCAGTCGCTGTCGTGGAAGTTCTGGATCGGCATGATCATGATGAAGGGGCTGGCCTTGCCCTGCTTCGCCAGTGCCACGTCCATCGCCTGGACGCCCAGCTGCCGCTGGTCGGTGTAGGTGTTGTAGCCGGCGCTGGAGCCGCCCGAGTAGAGGGTGATCACCGGGAAGCCGTAGTCCTTGTACTTCGGGTCGTTGTACTGCGGCGGCAGCCACACCCAGACCTTGCCGCTCACGCCGGACTTCGCGCCCTTGAGGGTGGTGACGTAGATCGGGCCGACCGAGGTCTGCTGGGAGACCGTCAGCTCGGTCCGCGGCCCGGTCGGCAGCGAGACGACCGTGCTGCTGGGGCTGGGGGCCGGGCTCGGCGGTGTGGACGCGGGAGCGGTGGCGGTCGCTGAGCCGGTGCCGGCGTCCTGCGAGCGGGAGGCGTCGTGGTGCGCGGAGGCACCGCAGCCGGTGAGCGCCGTGAGCGCGGCCGCTGCCAGAGCGGTGAGGGTGAGCAGGCGGCGGGTGGTGCGTGGGCGCATGGCGGGGCTTCTCCGGCGTCAGGGGGGCGCGAGTCCGTCGCCTCGCACCCCTGATGACATGAGAAAACCGTGAAAAGGTTGCAGGGGTGACGGCCGTGGTCCGATCAGGTCCCGGCTAGGAGCCCGCTGCGGCGTCCCGGGTGAGCTCCGCCACACCGGTGATCCGGTGCAGGCTGAACGTCCGCACCTCCTCGCGCAGGTGGTCGTAGGCGGTGACGAAGCCGCCGCCCACCTGCTTGGGCTCCACCACGCGCTGGCTGGCGGCGCCGTCCGCGTTGACGTAGCCGATCCAGACCCGGTCGCCGATCAGGGTGGCCGCCTGGAGCGCGGCCAGGGTCTCGGCGGCGGTGGTGCGCGGGAGTGCGGCTGGCGCGGGCGGGGCATCGGTCGGTGCGGAGGCCGGCTGCACCGCCGTGGCCGCCCGGTCGCCGGCCCTGACCGCCTTCACCGCCGCCGCCAGCAGCCCCTCCGGCACCGCCGGCGGCCCGTCGGTCACCGGGACCGGGGCGCTGCGCGGGGGTGTCCGCAGCGCGTCGGTGCGGGCGATCAGCACATCGCCCTCGGCGGACTCGGCCGCGGGCGCGAAGCCCATCGCCCGCAGCTGGGTGAGCAGCGTGCCGGGGTCGACCTGCGCCGCCAGCACGGTCGGGGCGAGCCGGCGCAGCCGCAGCTGGACCGCCCTGCGGTCGGCCAGCAGCTCGTTCAGCAGCGAGTCGTCGTCGCAGCGCAGGTAGGACGAGGCGGCGCCGACCCGGAGCACGCCGTGCCGCCGGGCCACGTCGTCGACCAGGTAGCTCAGCGGCTGCGGGACCGGGGTGCGGGAGTGCCGGGCCAGGAAGGCGTGCAGCTCGTCGGCGCTGCGGCCGGCGTCCAGGGCGCGGCGCACCGAGGCCGGGGTGAAGCGGTAGACGGTCGCGCCGCCCTTGGACTCGATGTCGGCGGCGACGGCGAGGGTCTGCGCCAGCGCGGTGTGCAGCGGGCCGGGGGCGATGGCGGTGAGGTCGGGCTGCAGGATGACGTGGTCCAGCGGCTCCGGCAGCAGCGGCGCCAGCTCCGGCAGCGGGTCGCCGCCGTCCAGCAGCCGGCGGGCGTGGCCGGCCAGCGCGCCGCGGCCGGTGAGGCCGAGCTGCTCGGCCTCGGGCAGGGTCCAGTCGACCAGCCGGTCCCGCAGCGAGGCCCCGCGCAGCGGGGAGCGCCAGCGCAGGTGCTCGCGCAGCGCGGCGGGGTCGGCCGCGGACCCGGCCGGGAGCCCGGCCAGCAGCTCCAGGACGGCCTGGCGCAGCTCGGGGGCGACCGGGCGGTCCAGGTCGTTGCCGAGGGCGGCCAGCACCTTGTCCTTGGCGTCGCGGCTGCCGACCAGGGCGGAGACCCGGGTGGACGCCAGCCAGGAGCGGACCAGCAGCAGCCAGCGCTCGGGGACGGGCTGCCGCAGCCACTCGTCGAAGAGCGGGGTGGGGGCCCAGCGCTCAGCGGTTTCGCCGTCGGCGGCGAGCAGCCCCGCGCCGTAGGCGAGTTCCAGCCAGAAGGCGGCCTCCTGCTCGGTGCGCTCCAGCGCGACCGCGGTGCGGCGCAGCTCGCGCACGCCCAGGCCGCCGGTGCGCAGCACGCCCGGGGCCTCGGTGCTCCACAGGTCGAGGACCTCCTCGACGGTGCGGACCGCGGTGAAGGCCTGGGCCGCGGCGGTGCGGTCGGTCTGCCCGGGGTCGTGGACCGTGGCGGCGGTGACCGCGGGCGGCAGCGGCTCGACGGCGCGGTGCGCGCGCCCGCCGCGCAGGTGGAGCGCCACCTCGCGCGGCAGCACCACGTTCTCGCGGCTGGCGGGGAGCAGGATGCCGCGCGCCTGCAGCCACTCCACCGGGGTGCGGGCGTCGGCGGCCCGGACCGGGCGCGGCGGTGACGCACCGTAGGGCGGGCCCCACATGAGTCGGCGCAGCACGTCCTTGACCCCGGGCGGGGCCCCGGCCAGCAGTGCGGTGGCCCGGGGGCGGTCCTGGAACAGCGCGGCGAGCGCCGCGACGGCGCTGACCGGGTCGTGGGTGGCCGGCAGTCCGGCGTCGGCGAGGATCTCCTGGAGCCGTCCGGGCGAGAGCGGGGCGCCGCCGCCCGAGGAGGCGGAGGTGGCCTCGGCGTAGGTCGGGCCGAGGCCGGTCGGTCCTGGCGCCCCGTTGGTCGGCGCGAGCACGTCGCGGGCGGTGCGCACCAGCCGCAGCTGGTCGGCGCCGCCCCAGACCAGCGCCTGGGCGCGCAGCGCGGCCAGCGCGCCGGGCAGGGCCGCGGTGACGGCCTGCACCGGGGTGTCCTGGTCGGCGGTGTCCCCGGCCGGGGTGTCGTGGTTCGGGACGGTGCCGGTGAGCAGGTCCAGCAGGGTGGCGTAGGAGCAGGCGTCGGGGGCGACCGCCAGGGCCTCGGCGGTCTGCAGGGTGAACTGGTCCAGCCGCTCCAGCGCCCGTACCACCGAGGCGCGGGTGGACAGCCGGGTCGACAGCTGGGTGAGGTCGCTGGGGACCGGGTGCAGCAGATCGGGCCGGGCCCGCAGCAGCTCGGCCAAGCCCTCGTCGGGCCGGGCCCGCAGCTCCTCGGCCAGGGTGCGCGGCACCGGTGCGGTTGCTCTGGCCCCGCCGTTCCTTCGACTGCTCATCCGACCCAGGCTAGTCGGTCCCGGCGACGGCGGGCACTGTCCGGCGGCCGGGAGGTGGATCCGCCGGCTCCGGCGGGCCCGGCCCGGGTGGGCGTGCCGGGGTGGTTCTCCGGGTACGGGAGTGGCAAGTATCTGGCCACCCCTAAGCTCTGAAGCGCGCGCAGTGGGTGTTCGACCGGGGAGGGCGACCGCAGGTATGGGCATCGAGAGCGAGCAGCTCGTCTACGACTACCTCAGCCGGGTCGGCGACCTGGCCCAGGCGACCGCGCTCACCGCCGCTGAGCGGGCCCGGCTGGTCTCCGGGCTGCGCGAGACCATCGACAGCAGGCGGCCGGGCAGCGGTACGGCGGCCACCCGGACCGGCAGCCGCGAGGCCGCGGCGATGAAGAAGGTGCTCGACGGGATCGGCCGTCCGGACGAGGTGGTGCGCAGGGCTGTGCACGCCGGAGTGCCGGAGGCGCGTGAGACGCAGGGAGGCGCGCGGAGGCGTACCGGGGCGGAAGCCGGCCCGGCCGCGCCCCCGGCGCCGTCCGTGCCGGTGCAGGGCGGACCCCCGGCCGCCGAGAGCGACTGGTGGCGCTTCGGACGCGGCAGCGCCGACCGGGGCGGCAGGGGCGCAGCGGGAGGAGGCGGCCGGGGCGAGAGCGTCTACGCGGACCGCGACCGCTACGACGACGGCTTCGAGGGCCTGGGCGGCGGGGCGGGCTTCGGTGGCGCGGCGCTGCCCGGGTCGGAGTACGGGGACCAGGGCGAGCTGCCGGGCTGGCGGGCCAGCTACGAGCCGGACTTCCTGGACCCCGACTACGTCGACCCCCGGACCGTGAAGGTGCCGGAGCAGCGCCGGCCGGAGCAGGCCGAGCCCGAGCCGGAGCCGCCCGCGCCCCCGCCGCGTCCCGGCCTGCTGCGCCGGGCGTTCGCCCGTCCGGCCCCGGCCCGGCCGGCCCCCGAGCCGGTCGAACCGGTGGCGGCGGCCCCACTAGGGCCGCTGCCGCTGGTGGAGTCGCTGGCGGTGCTGGTGCTGGCGAGCGGCGCGGTACTGGCGCTCTGGTACGTGGCCGTGCTCGGCTGGTTCCTGGCCTACTCGGCGCGTCGGCTGGGGCGCGGCGCCGCCCGGTTCGCCGGGCTGTGGGTGCCGGTGCTGGTCGCCGCGGTCTGCGGGTTCTGGTTCTACGGGCACACCCACGGCAGGCCGCCGGGACAGCAGTTGACGGACGCTCAGTTCAAGGCCGTGCTCAGGTCCACCATCGCGGTGTGGCTGCGCGCGGCCGCGGCCTGCTCGGCGCTGTTCCTGGCCTGGCGGATCGCGGTGTGGCGGCGGCGCTGAGCCCGGCCCTCATCCGGGCGCTCGGATCCGGCCCGCTCAGATCCTGGTCGCGGTGGTGTAGCGGATCGTCGAACGGCGGGTCAGGCCGCCGTCGCCGGAGAGGGACTCCAGCTCGGCGAAGGCCGCCTTCCTGGCGTCCTCGCGCCGCTCGGGCGGGATCAGCTCCAGCAGGGCGGCCCGGCGTCCGCTGTTCCAGATCGCGGTCCACCACTGCTCCGGGTCCCGGTAGCGGGCGGTGTCCTCCTCGTCCGCGATCTCGACGCCGCCGAAGCCGGCCTGCTCCAGCAGGGCGGCGATCTGCTCGGGGGTGTCCAGCAGGCCGTTGCCGCCCTTGTTGGTGGTCCACTCGCGGACCGACTGCTGCGGTTCGGCGAAGGCCAGGGCGGCGCGCACCGGCCCGTCCCAGGCCGGGTCGGCGGGGCCGAAGCTGCTCATCGCGAACCGGCCGCCCGGTGCCAGCAGCCGGTGCACGGAGGACAGGACGGCGGCCGGGTCCGGGGTGATGAACAGCATCAGGCCGGCCAGCACCGCCTCGAAGGAGCCGGTCGGGAAGCCGGGGTCCTCGGCGTCGTCGACCCTGACCACCAGGTTCCGCCAGCGCCGGGCGGCGATCTCGGCGGCGGTGGCCTGCACCATGGCCGGGGAGAGGTCGATCCCGACCGCGTAGCCGTCGGGTCCGACCGCCTCGGCCGCGGCGAACAGCACCGCGCCCCGGCCGCAGCCGAGGTCGAGCACCCGGTCCCCGGGGCGCAGCCGGGCGCGGCGGACCAGTTCCGCCCCCAGCCGGTGTACGGATCCGCCCGAGTCCGGGGTCCCGTACACCTCGGCGACCAGGTCGAATCCATGGGCGATGGCTGCCTTGCGCTTTGCTGACTGCTTGGCCTGCTCTGCTGTCGTCGGCATCCTGCCATGGTGGAACGGGGTGACGTGGGTCACAAGAGGCGTAACGCAATCAGCTCCTGAGGAACCGTTGGAGTTGCGAGAGCACCAGGTTGGCGCCGGTGTAGCCGCTGCCCTGGAACCACAGTTCGTCGTCGACGGCGAAGGCCCGGTGCGCCTTGACGGCTCCCAGGGCCTGCCAGGCACTGCTTCCCACCACCTTGGCGGTGCCGGCCTTCGCGGCGTCCCCGTAGGTGGCGTGGAAGATCGCGGTGCCGTCGAGGGCGCCGAGCTGGGCGGGGTCGGTGAGGGCGGTGTCGAAGACCGCGCCGGACTGCGCGGCGGGCCGCCCCAGGTCGAGGTCGGCGAGGACCACGCCGAGGAAGTTCCGGGTCGCGTAGAGCCGGGGGTCCTCGCCCTGGACGAAGCGCACCAGGCTGATCTGCTGCTTCTTCGCGGCGTCGGTGCCGCCCAGGGACTGGATCACCTGCGAGACGTGCTGGGCGTAGCCGGTGGTGACCGGGGCGACCGAGGCCTGCTGGTTGAGCGCGTCGGCGTGGGTGCGGAAGTTCTGCTTCCAGGGGTAGCCGGTGGTCTCGGTGAGCACCGTCGGTGCGATCGCGGACAGGCTCTCGTAGCGGGAGCCGTCCCTGGTCCGGTTGGAGAGGATCAGGTCGGGGTCGAGCCTGGAGATGGCCTCCAGGTCGGGGTCGCCGATGACGCCGGTCGAGGTGATGCCGGCGAGCCTGGCGCTGCCCCAGTAGTCGGGCAGCGAGGCGTCCGCGGCGGCCCGGGAGGCGCCGACCGGTGTGAAGCCCAGGGTCAGCACCGAGTCCAGCTCGGCGGTGTCCAGGACGACCACGCGCCGAGGGGCGGAGGGGACCTCGACGGTCCCGGTGGCGGTCTGCACCGAGCGGGTCGGGGTGGCCGAGGCACTGCCGGGGGCGGTGCCCGACGCGCTCCCCGAGGCGCTCCCCGAAGCGCCGCCGGAACCGCTGCCGCCGCTGCTGCAGCCGGTCAGGGCGCCCGCACCCACCAGGCCCATTCCGGCGAGCAGGCTGCGGCGCGGAATCTGACGGGGCATGACTTCCTCCGGTGATGGCTTTTGTCACCTTTGGGAAGTATGTCCCCATGCCGCGCCCCGTAGGGTGATCGACATGACTGGACGTAGCGCTCCCACCGTCGGCTTCGACCTCGACATGACCCTGATCGACTCCCGTCCCGGGATCAAGGCGGTCTACGACCTGCTCGCCGCCGAGACCGGCACCGACATCGACAGCGATCTCGTGGTCAGCCGGCTCGGGCCGCCGGTCGAGCAGGAGCTGGTCAACTGGTTCCCGGCCGAGGCCGTCCAGGCCGCCGCTGACCGGTACCGGGCGCTCTACGCCGAGCACGGGGTCCAGGACTGCCTGGCCCTGCCAGGCGCGTACGAGGCGCTCGCGGCGGTGCGCGCCCACGGCGGACGCTCGCTGGTGGTCACCGGCAAGCACACGCCCAACGCCAAGCTCAACCTGGACGCGCTCGGCCTGGTGGTGGACGGGCTGTACGGCTCGGTCTTCGGGGCGGAGAAGGGCACGGTGCTGCGCGAGGAGGGCGCCTCGGTCTACGTCGGCGACCACCTGGCCGACGTGGTCGGGGCGCGAGCCGCCGACGCCGTGGCGGTCGCCGTCGCCACCGGCCCCTACGGCGAGCGGGAACTCGCGGAGGCCGGCGCCGACATCGTGCTGGCCGACCTGACCGGCTTCCCGGCCTGGCTGGATTCCTACTGTCGCGCTTAGCGCCGTGTCAGGCGGCGCTGCGCCGCTGGGCGCGGGCCGCACGTAGCAGCCCCACCAGCGCGACGGCGAAGCCGACCGGCATCACCATGCTCACGAAGTACGCGGCCGAGGGCAGCGGCGTCAGGCCCAGGAACAGCGGGGCCACCGTGACGACCGTGGCCACCGCGCCGATGACGAACAGGATCGCGCCGACCCGGACCAGGGCGTCGCCGGGGTGCTGAGTTTCAGTAGTCACCCCTCAAGGGTATGCACGTCACGCACGGGGATTGCGCCGAGACCGTCCGGAAGCAGCCTCGTCGAGGGATCGGGGGTGTGTCATGGCAGCGGCGAAACCGTGGGAGAAACAGCCGGCGAGATCGCGCCGCCGGACCTCGGATCCCGGCAGGCCGTCAGCCGCATCCGGGGAATGGACTCGATCTGCACACGGCCGACCTGGAACAATGGCCCGGCACTGATGTGAACAGCCCAAGTGTCGACGGGGCTGCTTGACGCAGCGTCGGCACCACCCCCGCCACACCGTCTCCGCCGCAGGCACCGTCCTGCTCCCAGCTTCTGCCTGTTCTCTCCCTCAACCCATCTCTCACCAGCGACGAGGTCTCCGATGCCCACGGGCAAGGTCAAGTGGTTCAACACCGAGAAAGGCTTCGGCTTTCTCTCCAGCGACGACGGCGGCGACGTCTTTGTGCACTCCAAGGCGCTTCCCAGCGGGGTCGAGGCGCTGAAGCCGGGACAGCGGGTCGAGTTCGAGATCATCGCGGGACACCGCGGTGATCAGGCCCAGAAGGTGACCGTGCTGGACGACCTGCCCTCCCTCGCGGCCGCCAACCGGCGCAAGCCGGACGACCTCGCGCCCATCGTGCAGGACCTCACCACCCTGCTCGAACGCATCCTGCCCGGCCTGCAGCGCGGGCGGTACCCGGAGAAGCAGGCCGGACACCAGGTGGCGACCCTGCTGCGGGCGGTCGCCGACCAGCTGGACGTCTGAGCGGTCGTCAGCGAAGGCGAGTCGCGCCGGGGAAGGCCAGGGCCTCCGGCGCGACCGCCGGGACCAGGCCGGCCGCGGCGGCCCGGTCCAGCAGGCCGTGCACGGCGGCGTAGCCGGCCTCGCCGAGGTCGGCGGTGAACTCGTTGACGTAGAGCGCGATGTGCTGGTCGGCCACGGCCGGGTCCATCTCCTGGGAGTGCGCCAGCACATACTCCCGGCTGGCATCGGGGCTGGCCCAGGCGTACTCCACGCTGGCCCGGATCGCCGCGGCGAGCTCGGCCAGCTTCTCGGCGCCGAGCGAGCGGCGGGCGATGATCGCGCCCAGCGGGATCGGCAGACCGGTCGCGGCCTCCCACGCCTCGCCCATGTCGGCCAGGGAGCGCAGCCCGTACTGCTGGTAGGTGAACCGGGCCTCGTGGATCACCAGGCCGGCGTCCACCTTGCCGTCCCGCACCGCGGGCATGATCTCGTGGAACGGCAGCACCACGATCTCGCCGAGACCGCCGGGGACCGCCTCGGCCGCCCACAGCCGGAACAGCAGGTACGCGGTGGAGCGCTCGCTGGGGACGGCGACGGTCCTGCCGGCGAGGTCCGCCGGGTCGGCCGAGGCGTCGGGGCCGGTGAGGACGAGCGGGCCGCAGCCGCGGCCCAGCGCGCCGCCGCAGGGCAGCAGGGCGTACTCGTCCAGCACCCAGGGCAGCGCGGCGAAGGAGATCTTCAGCAGGTCCAGCTCGCCGCGCTCCGCCAGGCCGTTGGTGATGTCGATGTCGGCGAAGGTCACCTCGGGCGCGAACGGCGCCGGGACCAGGCCGTGGGCCAGGGCGTGGAAGACGAAGGTGTCGTTGGGGCAGGGCGAGTACGCGGTGGAGAGAGTCGCGGCGGTCATGCCTTCGACCTTAACCCTCGTGCTGTGCGCGGTGGTGAAGCCGGTCGTAGGGCAGCAGCGCGAAGGCCCGTTCCAGGGCGGCGAAGGCCTCGCCGATGCGCCAGGCGGCGCGGTCGCGCGGGCCGACGGCATTGGAGACGGTGCGCAGTTCCAGCACCGGGACGCCGTGCGCGGCGGCGGCCTCGGCCACGCCGAAGCCCTCCATGGCCTCGGCCACGGCGCCGGGGTGGCGGTCCGTCAGCTCGGCGGCGCGGGCGGCGCTGCCGGTGACGGTGGAGACGGTCAGCACCGGACCGACGGCGGTCGGCAGCCCGGCGGCCCGCAGCGCGGCGGCCACCGGCGCGGAGTGCGCGGTCCGGTGCCGCACCCGGCCGAAGCCCAGCTCGGTGACGGTGGCGAAGCCCTCGGGGGTCTCCGCGCCCAGGTCGGCGGCGACGATCAGCTCGGCGACCACGGCGCAGCCCAGCGGCGCGAGCGGGGCGAAGCCCCCGGCGATGCCGGCCGAGACGACCAGGTCGTAGTCGGCCAGGGTGAGTGCGGTGGCCGTTCCGGCAGCGGCGGCCGCGGGGCCGACCCCGGCGGCCAGGACGTCCACCGGGCCGCAGCGCTCCAGGGCGTAGCCGCCGGGCAGCTCGTGGGGTACAGGACCGCTGTGCGGGATCGCGGTCTGCACGCCGCGCAGCACCGCCGCCGCCTCGGGGGCGACGGCGGTGACGACGAGCAGGCGGGGGAGGGGGGCGCTCACCGGGTGGGTCGGGTCAGCTCTTGACGGCGACCTGGAACAGCCACTCCCCGTACACGGTGCTGGTGCCGTCGCCCTCGACGACGAGCACCGGGGCGCTGGTGGGGGTGGAGCCGGTGGTCGTGTCGGTGACCATCAGCGCGGACACCGACAGCGGGCCCTGGTACTGCTTCTTGGTCGGCGAGACCGGGGCGATGCTGGTGCTGCGGGCGAACCAGCCCTTGTCCTTGACGTCCTTGCCGACGTCGATCGCGTAGGTGCCGTTGGGGCTGACGTTCAGGGTGGGGATGTTGCCCTTGGTCAGCTGGGCCGTGATGACGGCGCCACAGGCGGTCTGCTGCGCCTTGGTCAGCGCCTTGCCGCCGTTGTAGCAGGAGTCGGCCGCGGGGGCGATCTGCTTCCAGGTCGAGCCGGACACCACCTGGATGCTGGGCACGGGCTTGCCCTGGCTGTGGGCGTACGGGATGGCGAAGCCGAGCGTGCCGACGCCCACGACGGCGACGGCTCCGAGGGCGAGGACGGCGCGGTTGATGCTCATGGTGCATGAGGCTACCGTCCGTCCGCTCGCCCGGTGCGTTGGGGGCGGCCAAGGCGGGTCCCCGCCTGCGGCTCCTGCCTGGTTCGTCGCGCAGTTCCCCGCGCCCCTGAGGGGCTGCAACTGGCTCAGTTGCAATCGCCAGGGGCCGCTACGCCAGGTGGGGACGGCCCACCCGGGTGGGGAGGCGGACCAGGCCGCGCAGGGCGAAGGCCAGGGACAGCAGCAGCAGGCCCGCGGCGGTGCCCATGCCGACCTGGCCGACCAGCGGCAGCACGATCCCCAGGCCGCCGCCGACCACCCAGGTGAGCTGCATCAGGGTCTCGGAGCGGGCGAAGGCGGAGGTCCTGACCTGTTCCGGGACGTCCCGCTGGATCAGTGCGTCCAGAGCGACCTTGCCCAGCGACTGGGTGATCCCGGCGGTGCCGGCCAGCAGGGTCACCGTCAGCATGCCGTAGGCGAGGGTGGCCGCCAGCGCCGCGGCGGCGGCGAAGGTGAGCATCAACGTGACGAGGATCTCAGGGGCGCGGGAGCGCAGCCAGGAGCCGAGCGCCGTCCCCAGCGCGTTGCCGATGCCCAGTGCCCCGGCGGCGATGCCCAGGGCCTCGGTGGGGTGCAGGCCGGCCAGCGGGTGCTCGCGGAGCAGGAAGGCCAGGAAGAAGGTCAGGAAGCCGGAGAGGCCGCGCAGGGTGCCCTCGGCGGACAGGGCCAGGACCACGGCGGGGCCGACGGTGCGCAGCCCGACCTTGGCGGCCGGTGCGGTGGTGACCCCCGGCGGTGGCTCCTCGGGCTCGGCGGCGGACCGGTCCCTGTGCAGCGACTCCTTGTCCAGCGACACGGGTTCCGGCCCGGCCGTTCCGGCAGCCGCGGGGCCGTGCAGCAGCGCCCGCGCCTCGCCCTTGGCCAGGTCCACCTGGTGCGGCAGCGAGAAGGCCAGGAAGGCCCCGCCCAGGTACACCAGGAAGGCCCCGCGCAGCGGCCAGGTGGGGCCGATCAGGTGCAGCCCGCCGCCGATCGCACCGGCCACACCGGTGGCCAGCAGCCCGGCGAGGGTCACCCGCGAGTTGGCCTTCACCAGCGTCACCCGCTCCGGCACCAGCCGGGGCACCACCACGCTGCGGACCACCCCGTAGGCCTTGGACGCCACCAGCACGCCCAGCGCCTCCGGGTAGACGGTGAGGCCGCCGCCCGCGATGGAGCTGGTCATCATCCACGCGATGGCGGCCCTGACCAGCATCGACAGCGCCATCGCGGAGCGCCGACCGCTGGGCAGCCGGTCCAGCAGCGGACCGATCACCGGGGCCAGCAGCACGAACGGCGCCATGGTGATCAGCAGGTAGAGGGCGACCCGGCCGCGGGCCTCGCCGGTGGGCACCGAGAAGAAGATGGTGGAGGCCAGCGCGACGGTGATCATCATGTCGCCGGCCGAGTTGACCGCGTGCAGCTCGATCAGCTTGGCCAGCCCGGACTCGCCCGCGCCCTCGGCCGAGGTGGCCCGGCGGATCCGCCGGCCCGTTCCGTGCAGGGCGTGGCCGAGGCCGCGGGCGGTGGCGGAGGCCCCGCGGTGCAGGGCGGCGGCGGTGCGGCGGGCGCGGCCGGGGTGACCGGGGTGATCAGCCGGGTGCGACCCCGTCGCCGTCGTCTGCCGTTCGCTCGGCCCGGACGGGGAGGGGCTGTCGGTGCCTCGGGGGGCGGAGGACCCCACGGGCGCGTCGTCGGCCACGTCGCCATCCTGCCCGACCGATCGGCTGTCATGCTGGCTTTCTGCTATGAGCCGATCAGTGTGGCGCGGACCCGAGTGGTCACAAGTGGTAAGGGACTGTCCCCTCCGGCCGCGCGACCGGTACCGTGCACCCAGTGGCATTCCGCCGTTTCCGGCGGGGACGCCGCGCCAATACCTTTTCGCACCGCCCAGCAGTACCGCGTGACCGTCCTGCGGCGGTCCGGCCGCGCCGCCCTCGGCGCAGCGGGACCGGCCCGCGGAGTCGCGCAGCAACGCAGAAATGGGGACGTCTGTCGACGCCCGCGGCAGGCGTACCACGCCATGCCGCCGGAGACGGTGGCGTACCGGAGACAGTCTTTGGGAGAGAATCGATCCTGTGATGAGTGCTGCGACGACGCGAAGCCGTACCCCTGACCGGCTCTGTGCGGAAGCTGTGGACTTCGCCCGGGCTGCCGCCGTGGAGGCGGCCGGCGAGGCCGCCGTCGGCGAGCACCTGGGCGTGGAGGTCGACGGCGAGCGCGTCGTTACGCACTACTTCGCGACCAACGAGTGGGCCTACCGGGGCTGGCGCTGGGCCGTCACGGTCACCCGCGCCTCCCGCAGCAAGCAGGTCACCCTTGACGAAACGGTGCTGCTGCCGGGTGCCGACGCGCTGATCGCGCCGCAGTGGGTGCCCTGGAGCGAGCGGCTGCGCCCGGGCGACATGGGCCCGGGCGACCTGCTGCCGACCGACGAGGACGACCTGCGGCTGGAGCCCGGCTGGTCCGGCGAGGACGAGCCGGCGCCCAACTCCGCCCTGGCCGACGCGGCCGCCGCGGAGGCGGCCGTCGCCGCGGACATGGAGCTGGCCACCCCGACCGAGCGCGGCTCCATCGCCTCGGTCGCGCTGGAGCTGGGCCTGGGCCGGGCCCGGGTGCTGTCCCGGCTGGGTCTGCACCTGGCCGCGGACCGCTGGGAGAAGCAGTTCGGCGCGCACACACCGATGGCCCAGGCCGCCCCGGCCAACTGCAACTCCTGCGGCTTCCTGATCCCGGTCGCCGGGACGCTCAGCCAGACCTTCGGCATCTGCGCCAACGAGTTCGGTCCGGCCGACGGCCATGTGGTGGCGCTGGACTTCGGCTGCGGGGGCCACTCCGAGGCCGCGGTGATGCCGGCCCCGCCGCAGCCTCCGCCGCCTGTTCTGGACGAGTTCAGCGTGGAGAGCTTCCCGCTGCACCCCGACCCGCACGGCGGTTCGGTCGGCGCCGACGACCCGGCCGAGGAGCTCGGCCACAGCTGATCCGCGGACACAGCTGATCCGCTGTCAGCCCACGCTGATGGCCTCCAGCTTGGCCCTGAGGTAGGCGGAGGAGTCCACCGGCTCGTACGCCACCGGGCCTCCGACCGGGGCGACGGTGGTGTGCGGGTCGCACTCGTAGAAGTAGACCAGCGACATCAGGTCCTCCTCCGGGGCCTCCGGCGACGGCGGCAGCACCTGGTGCCGGCCGGACTTCCAGCGGTCGCCGGTCCAGCGCGCCATCAGGTCGCCGATGTTCACCGTCAGCGCGTCCGGGTCGTACGGGGCGTCCTCCCAGCCCACGCCGCCGTCCGCCGGGTCGATGTAGACCTGCAGGCCTCCCTTGCCCTGCTGCCGGTCCAGCAGCGTGACCGTGCCGAAGTCGGTGTGCGGGCCGATCCGGAACTGGCCCGGCTGCGGTTCGCCGACGACGCCGGTGCCCGGGTACCAGTTGATGTTCAGGGTGTAGGTGGGGTGCGCGGTGTGGTCGGTGAAGAAGGTGGTCTGCTGCCCGAGCGCCGCGCCCAGCAGCCGCAGCACCTCGTCGGCGACCGAGCGCATCGTGGTCATGTACTCCTCGACGGTCTTCTGCAGCGCCGGGGCCTCGGCCTCCGGCCAGCGGTTCGGCTGGAACCAGAAGTCGTCGATCTCGGCGTCGCCGGAGGGGCGGTCGGCGCCGACCGTCCAGGACTCCTTGAGGTCCGGCGGGGTCTCGGTGCCCTCCGAGTAGCCGTTGGCCTCGGCGCCCTTCGCCAGCCAGCCCCGGCCGCCGACGCTCACCCCGTACCGCTGCTTGACTGCCGTCGGCAGCGCGAAGAACGCCCGGGCGGCCTCGCGCACGCCCTCGCGCTGCTCGCGGCTCACGCCGTGTCCGGTGATCAGCAGGAAGCCGGCCTGGCTCAGCGCGGCGTCCACGGCGGCCGCGGTACGGGCCCGGGCGTCGGGGTCGCCGGACAGCCAGGGGGCCAGGTCGATCACGGGGATACGGGGGGACATGCTGTACCTGCCTTCGTCTGTTCTCGTCATTCGCCGATGTCCTCGAACCAAAGCTCGGGCTTGGCCCCAATGAAGTCGCGCATCAGCGCCGTGCATTCCGGGTCGTCCAGCAGCACGACCTCGACACCGTGCTCGGCCAGCCAGTCGTGGCCGCCGTGGAAGGTGGCTGCCTCGCCGATGACGACCCGGCCGATGCCGAACTGCCGGACCAGGCCCGAGCAGTACCAGCACGGCGACAGCGTGGTCACCATCGTGGTCCGGCCGTAGCCGCGCAGCCGTCCCGCGTTGCGGAAGGCCGCGGTCTCCGCGTGCATCGACGGGTCGCCGTCCTGCACCCGGCGGTTGTGCCCGCGGCCCAGCAGTTCGCCGTCCGGGCCGAAGAGCGCGGCGCCGATCGGGATGCCGCCCTCGGCCAGGCCCGCCCTGGCCTCCTCGACGGCGACCGCCAGCAGATGTGAGGTGTCTGTCATGGGTCCACTTTCCCGTTCCCGAAACACCGGGGCAACGTGCGGAAAGTACGCTCCAGGCCACCTCGCCGCTGACGCCGTGTCGTCCCTGCCTTTCCCCTGTGAACGATCTGCCCCGGGAGTCGCCTTGGCCGCACTCACACTCCGCGAGATCCTCTCCTTCGACGTCCTCGGCGATGCCGCCCCCGAGATCCTGTGCGGCGGCAAGGGCCTGGACCGGCCGGTGCGCTGGGTGCACTCCAGCGAGATCTACGAGATCGGCCCGCTGCTGTCCGGCGGCGAACTGCTGCTCACCACCGGCCTCGGCCTGGCCGGGGCGGACGCCGGCGCGCGTCGCCACTACGTCCGCGAGCTGGCCGAGCGCGGGGTCGCCGGCATCGCCGTCGAACTCGGGCGCACCCTCACCGAGATGCCGTACGAGCTGGTGGACGAGAGCCGCAGGCGCGGTCTGCCGCTGGTCGCGCTGCGGGCGGTGGTGCCCTTCATCCGCATCGCTGAGGCCGCCAACACGGCCATCGTCACCCAGTCGCTGACGGACCGTCCGCACCCCGCCCACGACCGGGACGGACGGGTCTCCGCCCTGCTGGTGGAACTCGCCGAGGGCACGGCGCTGAGCCAGTCGGACGTACTGGCCCGGGCCAGGGCCCTGGACTTCGCCGTGGACCGGACGCACCGTCTGGTCGGCGCGGCGGCGACTGGGCCCGGCGCGGCGGCGGTCGCGGTGCTGGACCGTGCCGCCGAACTGCTCGGCGGACGGCTGCTGCGGGCCGCGGGGGCGGACGGTGTGGTCGCCGCGCTGGTGAGCGTTCCGGCGCGGGTGAGCGGCAGCGGCGACGCGGTCCGCGCGGTGCAGGGCGCGGTCGTCGCGGCGGCGGGGGAGGCTCCTGCGGGGGCGGCGCTGACGGTCGCGTTGGGGCCTGCGGCGCCGGGGGAGGCGGCGTGGAGCCGCTGGGGCGAGTCGCTGCGCGAGGCGCGCACCGCACTGACGCTGGCGCTGAGCGTTCCGGCCGCGGAGCCGCAGTGCTGCGACGGCGCGCTGGTGACCTCGTCCAGGGCGCTGGCTCTGGAGCGGCAGCTCGTCGGCGACGGGCTCACCCCGGCCTCACGGGACCGGCTCGCCCAGCTGGTCAGCCGGGCGCTGGGGCCACTGCTGGAATGGGAGGCGGCGCACCCCAGCGACCTGGTCCGCACCCTGGAGGTGCACCTGCGGAACGGCTGCAGTCCGACCCGTACGGCAGCGATTCTGCATGTGGGGCGGCAGTCGCTGTACCAGCGGTTGGAGCGGATCGAGTCCCTGCTGGGACTTCCCGTCGGCGAGGCCGACGCCCATGCGGAGCTGCTGCTGGCCTGCTGCGCGCAGAGGTTGCTGCGGGCGGGGGATTGACCGTGCGGGTGGGTGCATGGTTGGCAGCGCAGTTCCCCGCGCCCCTAGGGGTCTGCAACCGAGCCAGTTGCAACACCTCAGGGGCGCGGGGAACTGCGCGAACGGTAACCACCCGCGACGGAGGGGTTGCAACCGGGGCCAGTTGCACTTGCTAGGGGCGCGGGGAACTGCGCGGACAGGAACCGTCGCTGACGGTCAGGCTTCCGCCGGCTCCGGCGCCGACGCCGGGATGTCCTTGGTGGAGCCGGTGACCGGGCCGAGGCCCGGGACCAGGCGGAGGAGCAGGTACAGCGCGCCGGCGATGACGAACCCGCCGGCGAAGGCGATGTCGCCGAGTGCGGGGACGTGCTTGGGGAGGACGCCGGTGTAGTCGGTCTGGTTGGAGAAGAGCCAGACGCCGAGCCCGGTGCCGGCCGCCATCGCGATCGGCGCAGCCCAGTTGCTGAAGGCCTTGTTGCCCAGGACCGAGGCGATCTCCTCGTCGGACTGCCCGCGCCGCAGCACCCGGTCGGTGAAGACGATGGCCAGCCAGGGGCCGATCCAGTAGGTGATGACCAGCAGGAAGTTCTCGTACTTCGTGCCCGAGTCGTGCAGGCCGGACCAGGCGACCAGGGTGCCGGCCACGCCGAAGACCAGCGCCACCGTCGCACGGCGTACCGCCGCCGGGAGCTTGATGCCCATGGCGACGAAGGAGAGCGAGCCCGAGTAGATGTTGAGGGCGTTGGCGGCGATGCCGCCGACCGCGATGGCCAGCAGGGTGAGGTCCGCGAGCCAGGTCGGCAGGGCGTGGGTGAAGGCGGCGGTGGGGGAGAGGTCGGTGGGTGCGGCGATCGTCGCCGATGCCGCGCCGACGATCTCCAGCAGCACGCAGGAGAGGAAGACGCCCAACGCCGGCCACAGCCCGACCGCCCACTTGGGTGCGGACTTGGGCAGGTAGCGGGTGTAGTCGGAGCCGTACGGCGTCCACCCGGCGGCGTAGCCGAAGGTCGCGCCGGCGGTCAGCAGGAACGCGCCGGGGAAGGCGTGCGCACCGGTCGCCGCGGAGACGTCCGACTTGCTGAGGATGACCCCGGCGGCGATCAGGAAGACCACGGCCAGCAGCGGGAAGGTGTACTTCTCGGCGCTCTGGATGAAGTTGTGGCCGAAGTAGGCGATGCCGACCTGCAGCACCACCACGATGAACAGGCACAGCAGCGCGGGCCAGCCGAGCAGCGTGTTCAGCGCGTACGCCGCGCTGACGCTGTTGACGGCGAACCAGCCGATGCCCGCGGTGAGGGCGTTGAGGCCGGCCGGCAGGGCGTTGCCCCAGTAGCCGAAGGCGCTGCGGCCCGCGACCATCTGCGGCACACCGTGGCGCGGGCCGCTGAGGCCGAGGAAGCCGTGGGCGACGGCGCCCAGGCCGGTGCCCAGCACGATCGCCAGCACGGCCTGCCAGAAGCCGAGACCGAAGACGCCGACGGCCAGGACGCCGACGAAGACGGTGGCGAACTCCATGTTGGGGGAGGTCCAGGTCCAGAGCAGTCCGAGCGGTCGGCCGTGTCTGGCGGCCTCGGGCACGGGCTCTGCACCGGTGGGTTCGACGGCGAGTACGTGGTCGCCGTACTCGGATATCTCTGTGGGGGCGGCGGTCATAGGGTCAGTGTCGGCGCCCGTAAGGAACCCGTAAACGGTCGGAACGACGGGTCTACGCGGGGTTACTGCGTACGTTCTGTACGTCGGCCCGTGCGTTACCGGCGGTGTCCGTGCGGGGCAGCCTAGCCCGTGGACGATACTGGCACGTATGGCATACGACGATCTTCGGTCCTTTCTTCGGGCGCTGGAACGGGAGGGCGACCTCCGGCGGATCAAGGTGGAGGTCGACCCGTACCTGGAGATCGGGGAGATCGTCGACCGGGTGCAGAAGGCCAAGGGCCCCGCGCTGCTCTTCGAGAACGTCAAGGGCGCGGCGATGCCGCTGGCGATGAACGTCTTCGGGACCGAGCGGCGGCTGGCCAAGGCGCTGGGCCTGAAGTCGGCGGAGGACATCTCGGAGAAGATCGCCGGCCTGCTGAAGCCGGAACTGCCGCACGGCTTCACCGGGGTGCGGGACGCCTTCGGCAAGCTGGCCGGGATGACCCACGTCCCGCCGAGGAAGGTGAAGCAGGGCGACGCGCCGGTGCAGCAGGTGGTGCTGACCGGCGACCAGGTGGACCTGGACGCGCTGCCGGCGCTGTTCACCTGGCCCGGCGACGGCGGCTCCTTCTTCAACCTGGGCCTCACCCACACCAAGGACCCGGACAGCGGCATCCGCAATCTGGGCCTCTACCGGCTGCAGCGCCACGACCGGCGCACCATCGGCATGCACTGGCAGATCCACAAGGACAGCCGCAACCACGCCGCCGTCGCGGCCAGGCGCGGCGAGCGGCTGCCGGTCGCGATCGCCTTCGGCTGCCCGCCGGCGGTGACCTACGCGGCCACCGCGCCGCTGCCCGGTGACATCGACGAGTACCTGTTCGCCGGCTTCGTCGCGGGCGAGCGGGTGCGGATGGTGGACTGCAGGACCGTTCCGCTGCAGGTCCCGGCCGACGCCGAGGTGGTGCTCGAAGGCTGGCTGGAGCCCGGGGTGACGCTGCCGGAGGGCCCGTTCGGCGACCACACCGGCTTCTACACCCCGCAGGAGCCGTTCCCGGCGCTGACCATCGACTGCGTGACGATGCGGTCCCGACCGCTGCTGCAGTCGATCGTGGTCGGCCGGCCGCCGACCGAGGACGGCCCGCTGGGGAAGTTCACCGAGCGCTTCTTCCTGCCGCTGCTGAAGATCATCGTCCCGGACATCGTCGACTACGACCTGCCCGAGGCCGGCGGCTTCCACAACTGCGTGATCGTCTCGATCGACAAGAAGTACCCGAAGCACGCCCAGAAGGTGATGCACGCCATCTGGGGGGCGCACATGATGTCGCTCACCAAGCTGATCGTGGTGGTGGACGCGGACTGCGACGTCCACGACTACCAGGAGGTGGCCTGGCGGGCCCTGGGCAACGTCGACTACAGCCGCGACCTGAGCGTGGTCGAGGGTCCGGTGGACCATCTGGACCACGCCTCGTACCAGCAGTTCTGGGGTGGCAAGGCCGGGATCGACGCAACCCGTAAGCTCCCCGAGGAGGGGTACACCAGGGACGGGGGCTGGCCGGAGATGGTCGCCTCGGACCCTGAAACGGCCGCGACGGTCTCCCGTCGCTGGAAGGAGTACGGGCTGTGAGCGCCACCGCCGCCGTCCCGGTCGTCGAGACACCGGGCAGGACCAAGGCCTTTCTGCGGCTGGTGATGATCGAGCACTCGGTCTTCGCCCTGCCCTTCGCCTACATCGCCGCCCTCACCGCCATGTTCCTGGACAACGGGACGGTGCACTGGCTGCAACTGCTGCTGGTGACCCTGGCCATGGTCGGGCTGCGCACCTTCGCGATGGCCGCGAACCGAATCATCGACCGCGAGATCGACGCCCGCAATCCGCGCACCGCCGGGCGCGAACTGGTCACCGGCGCGGTGTCGCTGCGCACCGCCTACGCGGGCTCCGCGGTGGCGCTGGTGGTCTTCCTGGGCGCCGCCGCGCTGCTCAACCCGCTCTGCCTGGCGCTGGCCCCGATCGCGGTCATCCCGATGGTGGTCTACCCCTACGGCAAGCGGTTCACCGACTTCCCGCACGCCATCCTGGGCCTGGCCCAGGCCATGGGCCCGATCGGGGCCTGGTTGGCCGTCACCGGGGCCTGGTCCTGGGACGCATTGGTCCTCGGCCTGGCGGTGGGAGTCTGGATCGGCGGCTTCGACCTGATCTTCGGCTGCCAGGACGTCGCCGCCGACCGCGCGGACGGCGTGCGCTCGGTCCCGGCCCGCTTCGGCGTGGACGCCGCGCTCCGGGGTGCGCGCGGGGCGCACCTGGTGACGGTGCTGCTGCTGGGCTGGTTCGCGGTGCTCACCGACGCAGGGTGGGCCTTCTGGCTGGGCCTGGTCGTGGTCTGCTGCGCCTTCGTCTACGAGCACTCCATCGTCAAGCCCGGCGACCTGTCCCGGCTCAACCGGGCCTTCTTCCAGGTCAACGGCTTCGTCGGGATCTCGCTCTTCGCCTTCGCCCTGCTGGACCTGGTACTCCGCGGCCTCGGCGCCTGAGCGCAGCAGCAGCACCCGTGCCCCCGGGTAGGGTCGGACAGGTGGAACGACAGCGAGAGCCGTGGGTGGTCGGGGTTTCCGGGGCGTCCGGGACGGCGTACGCCGCGGCGGTGGTGCGTGGGCTGCTGGCGGCGGGGGAGGCCGTGGACCTGGTGGTGAGCCGGGCGGCGCGGCTGACGGTGCTGGACGAGACCGGGATCGCGTTCCGGGACGGGCACTGGCAGGAGGACCTCCGGGAGTGGCTGGAGCAGCCGCTCGACGCCGGGAAGCCGCAGCTGGGGAGCCTGGACGGGGTGCGCTACTGGGCCGCCGGCGATCTGGCGGCCGGGCCCTCCAGCGGGTCCTACCCGGCCCGGGGGATGCTGGTGGTGCCGTGCAGCACGGCCTCGGTGGCCGGGATCGCGCTGGGGCTGTCGAAGGACCTGCTGCAGCGCGCCGCGAGCGTCACGCTCAAGGAGCGGCGGCGGTTGGTGGTGTGCGTCCGGGAGACGCCGCTGAGCGGCCAGACGCTGCGTCAACTGGTGGCGCTGGACGACGCCGGGGCCGTGGTGCTGCCCGCCTCGCCCGGGTTCTACGCCGGGACGCGGAGCGCCCAGCAGCTGGTGGACTTCGTCGCGGGGCGGGTGCTGGACGCGGCCGGAGTGCCGCACGACCTCTACCGGCGCTGGGTCGGCGAGCTGGGTACGGCCAGGCGGGCCGATGCCTGAGTGAGGCAGCTCACGTTCCCGGGGTATTGTCGTTGGGATGTCAGGGTCGACAGCTCGGGAGTCTTCGATTCCGGATAATGTCGGCTGGTTGCCCAACGATCGGAAGGCGCGGGATTCCAGCATGGACGCGGTGGACAGACAGCTCATCCAGGCGCTGCGCGAGAACGGCCGGGCGTCCTACGCCGAGCTGGGGCGGCTGGTCGGCCTTTCCGGCCCCAGCGTCACCGACCGCATCAACCGCCTGGAGCAGGCGGGCATCATCACCGGCTACCGGGCGACGGTGAACCCAGCCTCGCTGGGGCTGGGCGTGACCGCGCTGATCGGCCTTCAGTTGTCGGACGCCGCCGACCACGAGGACGTGGCGCACCGGCTGCGCGACCTCTCCGAGGTCGAGGACTGCTGGTTCATCGCCGGCGACGACTCCTACATGCTCAAGGTGCGGATGCCGGACGTGGACGGGCTGGAGTCCATCGTGAAGCGGCTCTCCGGGACCAAGGGCGTCGCCAGGACCCGGACCACGGTGGTGCTGTCCACCAAGTGGGAGAACCGGGCGACCGAACTGCCCGACACCGATGCCCTGACCGACCGGAAGGCGTGAGCCGCAGATGGCCCTGGTGACCCTGGACGACCTCCGCGACGCGCAGAAGCGGATCGCCGGCGTGGCGGTGCGCACCCCGCTGATGCCCTGTCCGTGGGCGCAGACCGACACGCACACGCTGCACCTCAAGCCGGAGGGGCTGCAGCCGACCGGTGCCTTCAAGATCCGGGGCGCCTACAACCGGCTCGCCGCGCTGACCGCGGAGGAGCGGGCCCGCGGCGTGGTCGCGCAGTCCAGCGGCAACCACGCGCAGGCGGTCGCCTACGCGGCGCGGGAGCTGGGGATCAAGGCCGTCATCGTGATGCCGGACACCGCGCCGGCGGTGAAGGTCGAGAGCACCCTGTCGTTCGGCGCCGAGGTGGTCCTGGTCCACATGAGCGAGCGCGACACCACCCCGGCCGAGCTGGTCGCCGAGCACGGCTACGTGTGGGTGCCGCCGTACGACGACCCGTTCATCATCGCCGGTCAGGGCACGGTCGGCCTGGAGATCGCGGAGGACGCGACCGCGCTGGACCTGGACCTGCGCACGGTGCTGGTGCCGGTCAGCGGCGGCGGGCTGATCGGCGGGACCGCGGCCGCGCTGAAGCTGACCATGCCCGGGGTGCGGATCGTCGGCGTCGAGCCCGAACTGGCGGGGGACGCCGCCGAGAGCTTCCGCACCGGCGAGCGCAAGGTCTGGCCGTTCGAGCAGACCCACCGCACCATCGCCGACGGCCTGCGCACCAACTCGCTGGGGCTGCTGCCCTGGGAGCACGTCCAGGCCTATGTGGACGACATCATCACGGTGACCGAGGACGAGATCCGCTCGACCGTCGCGGTGCTGGCCCGGCGCGGGCGGCTGGTCGCCGAACCCTCGGGAGCGGTCAGCACGGCGGCGTACCTGCACCACGCGGATCAGCTGCCGCAGGGGCGGAGCATCGCGGCGGTGGTGAGCGGGGGGAACGTGGACCCGTCCCTGCTGGCGGATTTGCTGGCGTAGGCTCGTGCAGGTCGTACGTGGCGCAGTTATGCAGGTTGCGAAAGGGCTGAGGGCCGGATGGACGCAGGACTGAAGCGGGAGCTCGAGGCGAAGGTCTACGCCGGGGAGCGGCTGTCCCGCGAGGACGGCATCGCCCTCTACGAGACCGACGACCTGGCCTGGCTGGGCGGCCTCGCCCACCATGTGCGGACGCAGAAGAACGGCGACGTCGTCCACTTCAACGTCAACCGCCACCTCAACATGACCAATGTCTGCACGGCCTCGTGCGCCTACTGCTCGTTCCAGCGCAAGCCGGGTGAGAAGGACGCGTACACCATGCGCATCGAGGAGGCCGTGCGGCTGGCCAAGGCGATGGAGAACGACCAGCTCACCGAGCTGCACATCGTCAACGGCCTGCACCCGACGCTGCCCTGGCGCTACTACCCGAGGTCGCTGCGCGAGCTCAAGGCGGCGCTGCCGGACGTGGCGCTGAAGTGCTTCACCGCCACCGAGATCCACCACTTCGAGAAGATCTCCGGGCTGTCCGCCAGCGAGATCCTGGACGAGCTGATCGACGCCGGCCTGGAGTCGCTGACCGGCGGCGGCGCCGAGATCTTCGACTGGGAGGTGCGCCAGCACATCGTCGACCACGACACCCACTGGGAGGACTGGTCGCGGATCCACCGCCTGGCGCACGCCAAGGGCCTGAAGACCCCGTGCACCATGCTCTACGGGCACATCGAGGAGCCCAGGCACCGGGTGGACCACGTGCTGCGGCTGCGCGAGCTGCAGGACGAGACCGGCGGCTTCCAGGTCTTCATCCCGCTGCGCTACCAGCACGACTTCCACGACTCCAAGGACGGCATCGTCCGCAACCGGCTGCAGGCCCGGACCACCATGGCCACCGGCGCGGACATGATCAAGACCTTCGCGGTGTCGCGGCTGCTGTTCGACAACGTCCCGCACGTCAAGGTGTTCTGGGTGATGCACGGCCTGGACGGCGCGCAGCTGATGCTCAACCACGGCGCGGACGACATGGACGGCTCGGTGGTCGAGTACAAGATCACCCACGACGCGGACGGCTTCGGCACGCCCAACAAGCTCAGCCGCGACAACCTGCTCGACCTGATCCGCGACGCCGGCTTCCGCCCGGTGGAGCGCAACACCCGCTACGAGATCATCCGCGAGTACGACGGCCCGGTCGCCGACCGCCGCGAGACCCCGCAGCCGATGCGCTTCTAGTCACCCAGGAACCTCCCGCACCATGGCACTTGTCTTCACCCTCGACCCGGAGCTGACCCCGCGGCTCCGGGCCGGGATCATCGACCTCTGGACCGACGTCAGCAACGCCGGCGGGGCCGTCGGCTTCGTCGCGCCGGTCAGCACCGAGCGGGTCCGGCCCACCGCGGAGAAGCAGTTCGCGGGAGTCGCGGACGGTCCGGACCGGCTGCTGATCGCCCGTGAGGCGGACACCGGCGAGCTCGCCGCCTGCCTGTTCTTCGAGGACCAGCGCTTCGAGCTGATGACGCACTGGCAGCTGCTCAAGCGGGTCATGGTGCACCCCCGGTTCCAGGGCTCCGGCTACGGCGCCGAGCTGCTGGCCGAGGCCGAGCGGATCGCCAGGGGCTGGGGCCTGTCCGGGCTGAAGCTGACCCTGCGCGGGGGCCGCGGCCTGGAGACCTTCTACGGCCGCAGCGGCTACAAGGAGGTCGGCCGGGTGCCCGGCGCCATCCGGGTCGCGCCGGGCGAGGAGTACGACGACGTCCTGATGTGGCTCGACCTCAGGTGAAGCGGAGTGACGGCGGCCTCTTCAGGGGGGCGTTGAAGATCCGCCCCGACCGCGTGCTGTACTGGACAGGTCGTCCGGAATCGCTCGGAAGAGAGAACCCAGCGCCGTGAGCAGCAAGTCACACGCCACCCTCCGCTACACCTCCATGCGGTTCAGCATGTTCGGCGCCGTCTTCGTGGTCGTCCTGGTGCTGGCCCACTTCAAGCTGATGCCGGTGATGGCCGGAGCCTCCGGCGTCCTGCTGCTGCTGATCATCTCCCTGCTGGTGTCGGGGCTGCTCAGCTATGTGCTGCTGAGCCGTCAGCGGGACGAGGTGTCCGCGCAGATCACCGAGACCATCGAGGGACGCCGCAAGCGCGGCGCCGGGCTGAAGCAGCGCATCGCCGCGCAGACCGCCGCCGAGGACGCCCTCGACGACGCCGTCCGCGCGGACGCCCAGTAGCAGCAGCTCCTGAGGGACCGAGGGACACCCCGCTGAACACCCCCGCCGACCTGCCCCACCGCCCGACCGGGCGCGATGTGGCACGCCTCGCGGGGGTCTCCCAGGCGACCGTCTCGCTGGTCTTCTCGACCGGCGAGACCGCCCGGGCCAGGGTCTCCGCCGCCACCCGGGACCGGGTCAGGGCGGCCGCGGCCCAGCTCGGCTACCAGCCCCAGGCCGCCGGACGGCAGCTGCGCCTGGGCCGCACCGGGCTGGTCCACCTCGCCGTGCCCAATATGCTCGGCCCCTTCTTCGCCCGGGTCCTCGACGGCGCCCAGGGCGCGGCGACCGCGCACGGCCTCGCCGTGGTGGTCAGCTCCGGCTGGGACGGCGACACCCTGGCCCGCGCCTGCGGCACCGGGCAGTTCGACGGCCTGCTGCTGTGCTCACCGGACGACAGCCAGCTGGGCGAGCTGCCGGCCTCGCTCCCGGTGGTGTTCCTGGACGCCGACCCGGCCGGGGTCGCCGACTCGCCGCTGCGCCGGGCGCTGGAGCTGGACGTCGCCGGGGGCATGGCCGCCGCGGTGCGGCATCTGCGTGAGCTCGGACACAGCCGGATCGGGCACCTGCGCTCCACCGACTCCGCCTACACCTTCCGCTCCCGGCAGGCCGGGTTCGAGCGGGCGGCGCTGGGCGTCGAGGTGGTGGAGGCCGGGGTGTCCATCAACGGCGGCCTGGAGGCGGGGCGGGCGGCCGCCCGCACCCTGCTCGGCCGGGCCGACCGCCCGCACGCCCTGGTCTGCGACGACGACGTGGTGGCGGCCGCCGCCTACCACGTGGCCGCGGAGCTGGGGCTGCGGGTCCCTGACGACCTGTCGGTGGTCGGCATCGACAACATCCTGGCCGCCCAACTGCTGTCGCCGGGGCTCACCACGGTGGACCTGCCAGGCGAGCGGCTGGGCAGCGCCGGCCTGGACCTGCTGGCCGAGCTGATCAACGGCGGCCGGCCGCCGGGGCCGGCGCCGCTGCAGACCACGCTGCTGCTGCGGGGCTCGACGACAGCCGTCGAGAGGCGGCAGGTAGGCTCAGAGGGTGGACCCCAAGACTCGTAGCAGGATCGTGAGCGGCGCGCTGGTGCTGCTGCTGTTGGCCGTCGTGATCGGCGCCATCGCGCGCTGAGCCGGACGCGCACACGACGGAGGGCTGTCCCGCTCAGCGGGACAGCCCTCCGTCGTTCGTCCGCTCAGGTCAGAGCTTCTCGATGACGTAGTCGATGCACACCGTCAGCGCCTCGACGTCGGCCGGGTCGACGGCCGGGAACATCGCCACCCGCAGCTGGTTGCGGCCCAGCTTGCGGTAGGGCTCGGTGTCCACGATGCCGTTGGCCCGCAGCACCTTGGCGACGGCCGCGGCGTCGATCGACTCGTCGAAGTCGATGGTGCCGATCACCTGCGAGCGCTCGGCCGGCTCGGCGACGAACGGGTTGGCGTAGGAGGACTTCTCGGCCCAGGTGTAGAGCCGGGAGGAGGAGTCCGCGGTGCGGGCCACCGACCAGTCCAGGCCGCCGTTGCCGTTCAGCCACTCCAGTTGCTCGTTCAGCAGGAAGAGGGTGGACAGCGCGGGGGTGTTGTAGGTCTGGTCCTTCGACGAGTTGTCGATGGCCGTCGGCAGGTCGAAGAACGGCGGGATGTAGCGTCCCGAGCCGGCGATCTCGGCCGCGCGGGCCAGCGCGGCGGGGGAGAACAGGCCGATCCAGAGGCCGCCGTCGGAGGCGAAGCACTTCTGCGGGGCGAAGTAGTAGACGTCCGTCTCGGCGATGTCGACGGGCAGGCCGCCGGCACCGGAGGTGGCGTCCACCAGGACCAGCGAGCCCTCGTCGGCGCCGGCCACCCGCTTGATCGGCATGGCGACACCGGTGGAGGTCTCGTTGTGCGTCAGCGCGTAGACGTCCACGCCGGCCTCGGCGACCGGGAGCGGGTGGGTGCCCGGGTCGGACTTCACCACGGACGGGTCGGCGAGCCAGGGCGCGGCCTTGGTGGAGGCGGCGAACTTGGAGGAGAACTCACCGAAGCTCAGGTGCTGGGACTTCTCCCGCACCAGGCCGAAGGCGGCGATGTCCCAGAAGGCGGTGGAGCCGCCGTTGCCGAGCACCACCTGGTAGCCCTCGGGGAGCTGGAAGAGGCTGCTCACGCCCTCGCGGACGCGCCGGACCAGGTTCTTCACCGGGGCCTGGCGGTGGGAGGTGCCGAGCAGCGAACTACCGGTCGCGGCGAGGGCACTCAGCGCCTCGGGGCGAACCTTGGACGGACCTGCGCCGAAACGGCCGTCAGCGGGCCTGATGTCAGCGGGGATCTGGATCTCAGCCACAGCCGCATGCTACCGGCTGTTCTTGTTCGTCCAATGGCGGGTCCGCGAGATGAGACACCATCGGGTGACCATGCACTACCCAGGGGCGCGGGGAACTGCGCTGCCAACCATGCGCCTCCGTGGAGGGCTGGCAGCGCAGTTCCCCGCGCCCCGGAAAGCGGGCGTTCAGCGGGCGATGTCGTCGAACCCGTCGACCTCGTGCGGGCTGCGCGAAGCCGGGCCGATGTAGCGCGCCGCGGGCCGCACCAGGCGGCCGGTGCGCTTCTGCTCCAGGATGTGGGCGCTCCAGCCCGCCGTGCGGGCACAGGTGAACATGGAGGTGAACATGTGCGCCGGGACCTCGGCGAAGTCCAGGATGATCGCGGCCCAGAACTCCACGTTGGTGGCGAGCACGCGGTCGGGGCGGCGGGCGTGCAGCTCCTCCAGCGCGGCCTTCTCCAGCGCCGCGGCGACCTCGTAGCGGGGAGCGGAGAGCTCCATCGCGGTGCGCCGCAGCACGCGGGCGCGCGGGTCCTCCGCGCGGTAGACGCGGTGGCCGAAGCCCATCAGCCGCTCGCCCTTGTCGAGGGCGTTCTTGACCCACGCGGTGGCGTCCCCGGTGCGCTCGATCTCCTCGATCATGCCGAGGACGCGCGACGGCGCGCCGCCGTGCAGCGGCCCGGACATCGCGCCGACCGCACCGGACAGCGCCGCGGCGACGTCCGCGCCGGTGGAGGCGATGACCCGGGCGGTGAAGGTGGAGGCGTTCATGCCGTGCTCGGCGGCGGAGGTCCAGTAGGCGTCGATGGCCTTGACGTGCTTGGGGTCGGGCTCCCCGCGCCAGCGGATCATGAAGCGCTCGACGATGGTCTCGGCCTTGTCGATCTCGCTCTGCGGGACCATCGGCAGGCCCTGGCCGCGGGCGGACTGCGCCACGTAGGAGAGGGCCATCACGGCCGCCCGGGCGAGGTCGTCGCGGGCCTGCTCGGGGCTGATGTCCAGCAGCGGCTTGAGGCCCCAGGCCGGGGCCAGCATGGCCAGGGCGGACTGGACGTCGACGCGGATGTCGCCGGAGTGGATCGGCAGCGGGAACGGTTCGGCGGCCGGCAGTCCGGGGTTGAACTTGCCGTCGACGAGCAGGCCCCAGGTGTTCCCGAAGGACACGTGGCCGACCAGCTCCTCGATGTCGACCCCGCGGTAGCGGAGCGAGCCGCCCTCCTTGTCGGGTTCGGCGATCTCCGTCTCGAACGCGATGACTCCCTCGAGTCCGGGTACGAAATCGGACATCAGGCGGCTCCTCTTGATCGACGTCGGTGACTGTGGTGTGGCCAAGTCGTCGGCTGTGGTGACTGTGCTTCCGCGCGGTTGCGCGGCAGTACGGGTGCGGGCATGTGGCACGCAGTGTCAGGGTGGCAGGCACTGGGTGCATTGCGCCAGAGCCCACGACGGTAATGCCCCCCAGGGGGGTCCGAATCACACCCGGGTCGAACGGAATTCCAGCATCCGGACGATCCGGCGCCCGGACACCCTATCTCTCGACGTCGAGATTTTGTACTGGTGAAAGGAGTGCCGGTGCGCACGTGGGGGATGATGGCGGCGTGCAGCCTCAGGATGTCGCGGCGATGCGCCGCCAGTACCTAGCCGCCGGCCTCGACGAGTCGGAGCTGGCCGGGGAGCCCATGGACCAGTTCGACCGCTGGTTCGCGGACGCGGTGAAGTCGGGGGTCGACGAGCCCAACGCCATGGTCGTCACCACCGCGGGGACGGACGGGCAGCCGAGCGTGCGGACCGTCCTGCTCAAGGGGTACGACCGGCGCGGCTTCGTCTTCTACACCAACCACGGCTCCCGCAAGGGCACCGAGATGGACGCCAACCCCAGGGTCGCGCTGCTCTTCCCGTGGCACCCGCTGGGCCGCCAGGTGATCGTCACCGGCCTGGCCGAGCGGGTCGGCCGGGACGAGACGGCGGCCTACTTCCGCAGCCGTCCGCACGGCTCCCAACTCGGCGCCTGGGCCAGCGAGCAGTCCCGCCCGGTCGCCTCCCGGGCGGAGCTGGAGCAGCGCTACGCCGACCTGGCCGCCCGCTACCCGGAGGGCGAGGGCGTCCCGGTGCCCCCGTTCTGGGGCGGCTACCGGATCGCCCCGTTGACCGTCGAGTTCTGGCAGGGCCGCGAGAACCGGCTGCACGACCGGCTGCGCTACGCGGCGGCGGACGCCACAGGGTGGCGCGTCGAGCGGCTCCAGCCCTGAGCGGCACATCTCGGCCAGAACGCCGCTGCATACCGGACCATCGATTCATGCGGTCTTGCCCCGGCGGCTGGTATGGGTGACGCTAATTCAGAATCTATGCGCCCTGTCGAGCTTCGTGCTGGAACGGCCACGGAGGGGAGTCACTGACAAGGGGTACGACGGGGGCGTCACTGGAGTCGTGATTCAACAACTCGAAGGCTGGTCCTTGTGAATATGACTGCTCCCACCACCTCCGACGCAACGATCCCACCCCATGGGCCCGCCGGCGGCCCTGCACGTCGCTCCCTGGCAGAGCTTGCAGACACCCGGCCGTCCACCTCCACCGTCCTCCGGCGGGTACTCGGAGAGGACCACAGGAAGCAGGTCGAGGTCGCGGCATTCGGTTCCTCGATCTGAGACCTGGTCCTGAGGTCTCCGGACCGCGGAATTCCTGATTCCGGGCGAGCGACTGCCGCTCGCCCGGTCATGTCTGCCCGTATACGCCAAGCTCTTTCCGTCGAGTGAGCGCTTGCTGTCTGCTTTGCGCGATACCGTTGTCCTGAAACGCTCCTGATGGGGCGTCGGACAGTGGCGTGCCCGGGAGGACAGCGGTGACCGAACGTACGACGGGCGGGGCATCGGAGCCGCGGGGCGACGGGCCGTCCTTCTTCGTCAGCTATGCCCGGCCCCCGGGCTCACCATCGAGGGACGACCCTTCGCCGATAGGCGAACTGGTCCAGGACCTGAACTTCGAGATCGGCCAGCACGTCCGGCAGGGCACCCGCCAGGTCCGGCCCGGAGTGTCCGACCGTGAGATACCCATCGGTGACAACTGGCGCCGCTTCATCTCCCACATGCTCGCCGAGGCCCACGTCCTGATCGCCCTCGTGTCCACGCCCTACCTGGACAGCGACTGGTGCGGCAAGGAGTGGGCCGTCTTCAGCCGGCGCGCCGTCCACGCTCGACCGCCGCTGTCGCCGGAGACGTCGGCGATACTCCCGGTGGTCTGGGTGCCGGTGCCGCAGGACCGGCGGCACGCTGTGGTCCAGCGGCTCCAGTACACCAATGAGCGGATGCCCGGGAGTTACGCGCGGGACGGCCTGCTGGCGCTCAGCAGGCAGGCGGGGAAACGGGATTCGTACCACCAGGTGGTGAACCAGCTGGCGCGGCGTGTCAGCGACCTTCTGATGTACACAACGGTGGAACCCGGCAGAATGGTGGATGTGGAGACCGCCCCCAGCGCCTTCCACCAGTCCAAGCCCAACTGGGACGGTGTCACCTTCTTGCAGTCCAAAGCGGCGGGCTAGCTCTGACGGAGGGAAGGACGGTGGGATGAGCGGGTCTGCGAGGGAGTGGGAGTATCCGAAGTACTTCCTGAGTTACGCGCATCCGCGGGGCTCCTTCCAGGGCGATCCCTGGGTGGCGGAGTTCCACGCCGACCTCAACCGGGCCCTGGCCGAGCGTCCTTCCCGGCCGGCGGGCAAGGTCACCGGATACCTGGACGGACCCGGGGAGAACGACCAGCTGCGGCGGGCCCGGCGCAGTGAGGCGCTGGCCCGGAGCAAGGCCCTGGTCGTCCTCTGCTCCCCGGAGTACTTCCAGGACGCCGAGTGCCACAACGAGTGGCTCGCCTTCCACAAGCGGCTTTCCCCGGACGGGAGTTCGGACGCCGCTGTGATCACCGTGCTGTGGGAGCGGCTCTGGAGCAGTGCACCCGACGGGGTCGCCCTCGACGAGCAGGACCTGCGCTTACAGTTCGGCGAGAACGGACTGCGGCACCAGTTGGCGCAGCGTCGGGCCCAGTACCTGGTCGGAGTGCGGAGCGTGGCCGAGGCCATAGTGCACGCGGTGGAGAAGATCGACCTGGCTCCGGGCGCGGAAACGGGCCTGTCGCGCGAACCCCAGCCCTGGCC
Organism: Streptacidiphilus jeojiensis; assembly: GCF_042510965.1. NCBI lineage: Bacteria > Bacillati > Actinomycetota > Actinomycetes > Kitasatosporales > Streptomycetaceae > Streptacidiphilus > Streptacidiphilus jeojiensis. The sequence goes on along the minus strand of NZ_JBEUKS010000010.1, from coordinate 196,503 downwards.
CGACCATCCGGCGGTGCGGAGCCTGCGCATCCTGGTGCTGGCCAGGACCACCGGCGAGAGCCTGCCGCCCGGCTGCGACCCCGCGGACTACAGCGAGCTCCCCGAGCTGTGGCAGCCCTACCGTGAGGAGGGCGCAAGGCCGTTGGCCGAGCTCGCCGCCGCGGTGGCCAGGGACAGCAATGTGCACGTGCGCTCGGTCGAGGACTTCGAGCGGGCCAGCCGGAGGGCCGCCGGCACCGTCGAGGACGTCGAACTCGTCCCGCAACTGCTGCTGCTGGACCGCTGGGCGCTGCAGAACGACACCATGCTGCGGCATCTGCTGGGGTACAACCAGCAGCGCCGGCGTCCGGTGGCGGTGATGGTCCCCTGGGTGCCCAGGTCCGACAGCATTCCCCGCCGGTCCAAACAGGAGATCGAGCAGCTCAGGCTGCTGACCTGGGACACCCTCAACGTCGCACTGGGGCAGCCCACGCCGGGCTACGAGCACCTGCGCGGCGGCATCCCCGACGCGGCCACGTTCGCCGCACTGGTGCCGGTCGCCCTGCGCCAGGCACGCAATGCCTTCATCCAGCTCCATGCCCTCCGTTCGTCCACATCCCAGAAGGGTCCGCAATGAACGCCGTCAGTCCGAGGAGTGCTCCGGAGGACCGCCAGGGGCGGGTCGTCACCTTCTACTCCTACAAGGGCGGCACCGGCCGGACCATGACCATGGCCAATGTCGCGTGGATCCTGGCCGCCAACGGCAAGAAGGTACTCACCGTGGACTGGGACCTGGAGGCCCCGGGCCTGTCCCGGTTCTTCCACCCGTTCCTCAACGAGGAGGCCCTCGCCACCACGGGCGGTGTCGTCAACATGGTGAACGACTACCTGGAGCGGTCCCTGGACAACCCCTCGGACGCAGCCGCCCGGTTGAGCGGCCACGCCGCGGTGCAGCAGCAGGCGATCAAGCTGAACTGGAACTTCCCCGACGGGGGCAGGATCGACTTCATCTCCGCGGGCAAGCAGAACAACGACTACGGGTCCATTCTCGACGGCCTCAACTGGGACCAGTTCTACGAGCGCTACTACGGCGGGGTGTTCCTCGACGCGCTGCGCGAGGAGATGGTCAGGAGCTACGACTACGCCTTCATCGACAGCCGTACCGGGCTCAGCGACACCTCCAGCATCTGCACCCAGCAGCTCCCGGACGACGTGGTGGTGTGCTTCACCCTCAGCGACCAGAGCATCAGGGGGGCCGCCCTGGTCGCCCGGCACATCCAGACCCGGGGCGTCATCGGCCACAGCACGGATCCGATCAGAATCCTTCCGGTGCCCATGCGCATCGACGAGGGCGAGAAGGACCGTGCCGAGCGCGGTCGGGCGGAGGCGCGCAGCAAGTTCGAAGGTCTGCCCAAGGCGCTCTACACCGTCAAGGACGACCAGTACTGGGGCTCCATCGAGATCCCCTACAAGCCCTACTACGCCTACGAGGAGATCCTGGCGGTCTTCGGCGACCAGACCGGTATCCCCAACACCGTGCTCGGCGCGTGCGAGCGGCTGACCCGCGAACTGACCAGGGGTGAGGTCTCCGCCCTGCCGCCCATGGCGGAGCCGCTGCGGCTGGCCACCGTCGCCAAGTTCGACCGCAAGCCGATCGGCGGCGGGGAGGACACCCGGTTCCACCTCTGGTACGCGGTGGAGGACCAGATGTGGCTCGACTGGACGAGCTACCTGCTGGAGGCAGCCGGCTACCGCTTCGCCGCCTCCCGCATCGACTCCGACGCGCCCGACGAGGCGAAGGGGGCGGCCAACGGCGGTTCGCCGGACCCCCTGGTGACCGTGCCGCTGCTCACGGTGCGCTTTCTCCAGGCGGCCAGGGCCAGTGAGTTCTGGGGCCCGGTCTCCAGCAGCAGCCTGGCCCTGACCCGGCCGCGGACGCTCGGCCTGCGCCTGGGTTCGGTCCCGCCGGGCGCGCCGAGCGGTCACAGCTTCCCGCTCGACCTGACCTCCCCGGCGCTGACTCCGGTCGTGGCGGCAGAACAGCTGATCAAGTACTTCGGCGGCGACGAGGCCGCCGTCCAGGCGGCCAGGACCGCCCTCGACGCGCCGGACGCCCCGCGCTACCCGGGCATCCGTCCCGAGTTCGTCGCCCTCCAGAGCCGCAACAGCGACTTCACCGGCCGTGCCAAGGAGCTGGCCGAGCTGCGGCGGACCCTCACCGGGCGGTCCGCCCAGGAGCCGACCAGTGGGACCCAGGCACTGCACGGCCTCGGCGGGGTGGGCAAGTCCCAGCTCGCCCGTGAGTACGCCTACCGCTTCATGTCGGACTACGACCTGGTCTGGTGGGTGCCGTCCGAGCAGACCTCCTCCATCACGACCGAGCTGGCGGCGATCGCCGACCGTCTCGGCATCCGCGGAACCCTCGGTGAGGCCGACGCCGCGATCCTGGTCAAGGACACCCTGGCCGCCGGAACGCGCATCGGCAGATGGCTGCTGATCTTCGACAACGCCGAGGACCCGGAGACCCTCACCGAGTTCCTGCCTGGCGGGGACGGCCATGTCATCATCACCTCCCGGAAACAGGTGTGGAGCCAGGAGGCGTCCGAGCTGGAGGTGGACGTCTTCACCCGGCAGGAGAGCGTCTCCCACCTGGAGCGCCGTGTCCCGGAGATGTCCGACACGGAGGCGGCCCAGCTGGCCGAGGAGCTGGGGGACCTGCCGCTCGCGGTCGAGCAGGCGGCAGCCTTCCTGCGGTTGAGCGGCATGCCCGTGGAGACCTACATGGACCTGCTCAAGCAGCACCCGGCGGACATCTTCGACCAGGCTCCGCTCGCGGCGGACTACCCCGTCCCGATCAGGACCACCTTCGCGGTGTCCCTGAACACCCTGGAGAAGGAGTGGCCGTCCGCCCGCCGGCTGATGCAGATGTCCGTCTTCCTGGGGCCCGAGCCGTTCTCGCAGAAGTTGCTGCACCGCAATCCGGCGATGCTGACCGCCCTCGCGGTGCAGGACCCGCGGGTACGCAAGGGCGGGGCGTCGGTGCTCGGCGGGATCAGCCGGGCGATCCGAAGCCTCTCGCTGGCCAAGGTGGACGGCAGGCGCGGCACCATCCAGGTGCACCGGGTGCTCCAGGCGCTGCTCCGGGCCCAGATGACCGAGGACGAGCGCGAGCAGATCCAGCGCGAGGTGCAGCTGGTGCTCGCCGAGTGCAGGCCACTGGACGGCGAGGTGGAGGACCCGGAGAACCGGCCGGACTTCGAACTCATCCGACCCCACCTCGCGGCCTGCGGGGCTGAGGAGTCGGAGATCTCCGAGGTGCGGCAGCTGATGATCGATCTGGTCCGGCTGCACTGGCGCAACGGCGACTACACCCTCGCCAAGAGCGAGGGGGAGCGGCTGGACGCGTTGTGGTGCTCCACCCTGGGCCCGGAGCATCCGCAGACCCTCGCCCTGCGCACCATCAGGGCCAACGTCCTGCGCGACCAGGGGCGTTACCGGGAGTCCCTGGAACTGGACCAGCGGACCTGGGAGCAGCAGTCCACCCTGCTGGGCGAGGACGACCTGAGCACCCTGGCCACCGCCCGCGGCCTGGCCGGCGGCCTGCGGGCGCTGGGCCGCTACCAGGAGGCGCTGGACCGCGACCTGCTCACCCACGCCAGCCTGGTCGAGCAGTTCCTGGAGGAGGACCGCCAGGTTCTGAACCTCACTCACAACCTGGCCATCGACTACCGGCTCCTCGGTGACGCCAAGAGCGCCCAGCAGTACGACGAGCGCACCGAGCGCCTGCGCCGGCAGGGGCTGGGACCGGACCACGCCCGGACCCTGGCATCCCAGCTCTACCTGGCCCGGGACAAGCGGGACGGCGGCGAGCTGAGGGACGCGGCAGCGGACCTGGAACGGCTCCACGAGGCGTTCCGTCGGCTCCAGGGCGACGACTCACCCGACACCCTGCGCGCCGCCAAGAGCCTCGCCGTGTCCCTGCGCGTGCTGGGTCAGTACGAGCGGGCCGCGGCCCTCACCGATGACACCCTGGCACGGTTCGTGGAGCGCTACGGCGAGGACGGCCCCGACACTCTTCAGTGCGCCCTGAACAAGGCGGCGGACGACTGGAGCCTCGGCCGTCCGGGGGACGCGCTGCGCCGGGCGCAGGACGTCTGGCAGCGCTACCGCCGCCTTCTCGGCGACGACCACCCCAATTCGCTGGCCTGCAGTGACAATGTGTCCGTCTACCTCCGGACGCCGGGAGCCAGCCGCCAGGACCGCCGACGTGCCGCCGGTCTGGGGGAGACCGCCACCACCCGGCTGACGGAGTTGCTGGGCGCGAGCCATCCCTTCACCCTGTGCGCTGAGGTGAACTGGGCCAATGCCCGGGCCGAGCTGGAGGAGCTGGCGGCGGCGGAGGCCAGCGAACGGTCCTGCCTGTCCCGGCTCGCCCTCCACCTGGGTGAGGACCACCCGGACACCCTCGCCTGCCGGTCCAACCTGGCGGTGACCCTCAAGGCCCTGGGCCGCACCGCGGAGGCACAGCGCCTGCACGACGAAGCGGTCGAGGCGTTCAACCACGACCGCAACTTCGGTGAGACCCACCCCGACACGGTCAGTGCCGAGGGGTGGGAACGGATCAATCACATCCTGGAGCTCCAGGCTTGGTGAGCAGGCTCAACACGTCGGGCAGGCGCGCGATGGCGTCGAAGTGGGCCGCCCCCGGCTCCATTCCCAGTTCGGAGCCGGGGAGGTGCTCGTGCAGCCACGAGGAGTGGCTGACCGGCGAGAAGACGTCGTCGGTGCCGTGCCACAGCAGGACCCTGGAGGTGATCTCGGAGAGCCGGAAGCCCCAGTCGTCGACGAAGGCGAGCGCGTCGTCGATCCACCCGTCGCCGTCCTGGCGCAGGGCCTCCCGGTAGCTGTCCTTGAGTATCCGGCGGATGCCGGCGTCGGCGATCACCTGGAGATCGGCTGCCCGCACCTCGGCCAGGAGTTGCGTGATCAGTTCCTCGGGAGCCTTGTGGATGGCCCTGGCGCGCTTCCGGAGGCTCTCGGTGAGGGCCTCCAGACCCTCCATCGCTCGGCCGTACTCCTCCCGGTTCCCCGGGCCCATGCCCTCGAACCAGGAGTCACGCATGCCGTCGTCGCCGATCCGGGGGGCCAGACTGACCAGGGCCGCGGTACCGATCACCCGGTCTCCGAGCTTGGCGGCGCAGGCAAGAGCGTGGGGGCCGCCGCCGGAGCGTCCGACGACGGCGAAGCGATCCACGTCCAGTTGGTTGGCGATGGCTTCCACATCTTCGGCCGCGTCGACGACACGACGCCCCAGGTGCCGGTCGGACCAGCCGTACCCGGGCCGGTCGTAGGCGATCAGCCTGATTCCCTGGCGGTAGAGCACGCCGTCGCGGGGGGCCACGCCGATCCTGCTGCCGGGGGTGCCGTGCAGCACGAAGACGGCGGTGCCGTTCTTCTTGCCCCACTCCTTCACGCACAGCTGTCGACCGTTCTTGGCACTCACCATGCGGGCGTCAGGGGGAGGGGAGAGCGGGGTGGAGAGCGCTGCCGGCTTCTCCGCGAGATGCTGCGGCATCAGTCGCCGACCTCCCAGCCGAGCTCGCGTCCCGGGCTGTGCCTGTGGCGCATGAAGTCACCCGTCATGCCGTCAGCCTTCAGCACTAACCCACGAAACACGAGCTCACCCCTCCGTTTTCACACGATTGGATCAAGGAGGGCACTCTCGTGCGATGCGACAGCGTGTCATGCCGGCCCCCAGCCCCCTGGGTCGCACTAGCGACGTGGACGTGATAATACGTCACATGAGCCCCAGAGAAAGGGTTCTGGCACATAATTACCTACCGAGCCCTCCCTGGCGACAGTGGGGCTTTCAGTATGGCCACGGTTGACGGGGCCGCGAAACCTGCTTGGACGAGTTTCGCCTTCTTTGGCCGAAGTAGCGCCCTCTTCCGGTACACCCTCTGGCGGGTTCGGACCGGATCCCCAATCATGGGTGTGCAGACCCGATCGAACAGGTCACCGCAGACCTGACGGGTGCTCCATCTCCGCCACACCAGGGATGTCGAGTTGGTGCCCTTCCGGCAGTTCGTCCTCAAGCTCCACAGCCGATGTGACCTCGCCTGCGACCACTGCTACGTCTACGAGCACGAGGACACGCAGTGGCGGGGCCGACCCATGGCCTCGCCCAGGCGGGTACTGGAGCAGACCGCCGTGAGGATCGCCGAGCACGCTGCCGCGCACCGGCTGTCGAGCGTCCGGGTCGTGCTGCACGGCGGTGAACCATTACTCGCCGGTCCGGAGACGATCGGATTCGCGGCGGAACAGCTCAGGGCCGCGCTGCCCGATTCGTGCGGGCTCGACCTGCGCATCCACACCAACGGGGTGCTGCTCGACCGGCGCTTCTGCGACCTCTTCCTGGAACACGACATCAGGGTCGGCATCTCCCTCGACGGGGACAGGGCGGCGAACGACCTGCACCGGCGCTACGCCGACGGGCGCAGCAGCCACAGCAAGGTCCTCAGCGCTGTCGCGCTGCTGCAGGAGCCCGGGTACCGACGACTCTTCGCCGGCATCCTGTGCACCATCGACGTACGCAACGACCCTCTGGCGGTGTACGAGGCGCTGACGGCACTCGACCCCCCGGGGATCGACTTCCTGCTCCCCCATGCGACCTGGGTGCACCCCCCGCTGCGGCCCGACGGCCCGGAGAGCACTCCCTACGCCGCCTGGCTCGGCGCGATCTACGAGCGCTGGGAGGCCGAGGGACGGCCGGTGCCGGTGCGCACCTTCGATTCGGTCCTGAGGACCCTGCACGGACTGAGCAGCCTGACCGAGAACCTCGGGCTGGAACCCGCCGACCTCGTGGTGATCGAGACGGACGGCACCCTGGAGCAGGCGGACTCGCTGCGCACCGCCTTCGACGGGGCGGCGGGGACCGGGTTCAACGTCTTCGACCACGACCTCGACCGGGCGGCACGGCACCCGGGCATGATCGACCGTCAGCTGGGCCTGGCCGGCCTCTGCGCCACCTGCCGGTCCTGCCCGGTGGTCAGCTCCTGCGGAGGCGGCCTCTACGCGCACCGGTACCGGGAGGAGAACGGCTTCGAGAATCCCTCGGTCTTCTGCGGAGACCTCAAGGAGTTCATCACCATGGTCGCGGCACGTGGGGAGGGGACGGATCCCGCGCGGACGGAGCCGACCGCCGGCACCGGACTGACGGACCGGCAGTGGGACGAACTGGCGGCCGGGCACGGCGGCACCGAGGCCGTGCGGGTCCTGGTCGGCCAGCAGTTGGAGATCGACCGCACCCTGCTGGCCCACGTCGCGACCTCGGCCTCCGCACCCTCGGCCTCGACCTCGGCCTCGTGGCGGCTGCTGACGGAGTTCGACGTCCAGGTGCCCGACGCATGCGACCAGGTCATGTCCCACCCGTACAACCGCACCTGGGCGACGGGGCGGTGGCAGCGCGGCGACGGCGGTGACAGCGGCGACGGGCTGGCGGAGTCGGCCGCAGCGGTCGCCCTGCGCGCCGGGTCCGAGGCGGAGGTGCGGGTGCCGCTGCGTGGCGGCGTACTGAGGCTTCCGGGCCTCGGACGGTTGCTGGTCGACGGGGACGCCGCCTTCGTATCGGTGCGGTCGCGCGAGGACGGGTTCACGGCCACGACCGACTCCGGGGCGACGGTCCGCATCGTCTGGGCACAGCAGGACCCGCGCTGGCAGCCGACGCGCACGGTGGCTGCCGACGCCGACTGGACCGTCCGTCTGGAGGACACCGACCCCTGTCGGGACGCCCACGGACATCCGGTGTCCGCGCGCCTCGGTCCGGAGGAGTTCGCCGCCTGGGAACGCGACCTGACCAGCGCCTGGGCGCTCATCAAGCGCATACTGCCGGGATACGCCGAGGGCATCGCCGCCGGCCTCTCGGTGATCACCCCGTTGCAGCGGCCCTCCGGGCGCCGTGACATCAGCTCGTCCGCGCGAAGCGCCTTCGGGGCGGTCGGCATCGCCCGGCCTGCGACTGCGGACACCCTGGCACTGCTGCTGGTCCATGAGTTCCAGCATGTGAAGCTCGGTGCGGTGCTGGACCTCGACGACCTCATCGACGGGAACGACGCCCGGGCGTTCCACGCACCGTGGCGGGAGGACCCGCGTCCGTTGGAGGGTCTGCTCCAGGGGACCTACGCCCACGTCGCGGTGACGGAGTACTGGCGCGCCCGCTGGCAGGACCTGCGGGGCCGGAACGGTTTCGGCACGGCGGCCGACCGTGCCCGGGACGAGTTCGCACGTTGTCTGGCCGACACCGCCCAGGCACTCGGGTCCCTGTCCGCATCGGGGTCGCTGACCGGGCTCGGCGGTCGCTTCGTCGCCGGCATGGAAGCCACCCTGCGGCCTTGGCTGGACGAACTCGACAGCGATGACGGCGACAGCGCCCGGCCGGTTGCCTCCCACGTAAGGTGATAGGCCGACGGCAGCTTGTCGACGACCTGGGCCGCATCGGTGTCCGTCCGGGCGGAGTGCTCTTCGTGCAGGCCTCGCTCCGCAGCATCGGCCAGGTCCGCGGCGGTGTCCGCACCGTCGTGGACGCGCTGCTGGAGGCCGTCGGCCCGATGGGCACGCTGGTGGTCTACACAGCCACCCCGGAGAACTCGCTGAGCTCTCCGGCGTACCTGGCGGACACCGCGGGAATGGTCCTGAGAAGCCAGAAGATCGCCTATCGGCGCGCCATGGAGCCCTTCGACATCGACCGCACCCCCAGCTCGCGGAGGACGGTCGGCATCGTCTCGGAGGCCGTCCGGACCACCCCGGGCGCACTGCGCAGCGCGCACCCGCAGACCTCCTTCGCGGCCATGGGGCCCAGGGCCGCGGAGATCGTGGCCGACCACCGGCTGGACTGCCACCTCGGTGAGGACTCCCCCGTGGGCCGGCTCTACGAGATGCAGGCCCAGGGACTGCTGCTCGGGGTGACCGACCGGACGTTCACCCCGTACCACCTCGCCGAGTACTACCCGCCGAACCCGCCGGTGCGGGTGCACGCCGCACTGGTCAGCACCGAGCACCGCCTGCGCTGCTGGAAGCTCTTCAACGCCGTCGACCTGGACGACGGGCACTTCCCGGAGATGGGGGAGCGGATCCGCAGAGAGGTCCCTTTCGGGGAGGGGCAGGTCGGTGCGGCCGACAGCCTGTTGGTTCCGCTGGTCCCAGCGGTGGACGCGGCCCGCCGCTGGATCATGGAGCGCTACCTCGCCGACCGGATGACGCCCCCCGCCTACGGCATCATCCGCAGGCTCCACACCTGCTGCATGCCGCCCGAACTCTGGTCCGAATCATGCACTTTCACCACCGTGGAGCGCGACAGCGGGGAGTTGCGTACCCTTTCCCTGAAGGAGTTCATGACGACACGTCAGGCTCTGTTGAGTGGGGGTGCCCGTTGAGTGTCCGCGGCGGGTGGGGTGGGCCGAGCGGATCGGCGAGGCCCTGGCGCACTGCCGACCCTGGGCGCCTTCGAGGCTGAGCTGCCGTAGGCCACCAGCGTGCCATCTTCGGCTTCACCGAGCGCGACCACTGACCGACGACGACTGACCCAGGGCCACTGCACCGACAGCAACGCGCTTCTGACAGCAGCGAACCGGATCCGGCGGAGGGAACCCATGGCCAGCGAGTACCAGGTGGAGGATCGGGGCGGCCGCATCATCACCTTCTACTCCGACAAGGGCGGAACCGGGCGCACCATGGCGCTGGCCAACACCGCCTGGATCCTGGCTGCCAACGGGTATCGGGTGCTGACGGTGGACTGGGACCTGGAGGCGCCGGGACTGGCGCACTTCTTCCGGCCCTTCCTGGACCAGGACGATCTCGCGGCCACCACGGGAGTGATCGACCTGATCATGGACTACCGGGATGAGGCCCTTCGGGAGCAATTCCACGAGGACGGCTGGCACCGGGAGTTCGCCAAGGTCCGGCGGCACGCCCTCTCGCTGAACTGGTCCATGTTCGAGGAGGGCGGCCGGCTGGACCTGCTGTCGGCGGGTCAGGTCCGCAGCGACTACGCGGCCACCGTCGCTGCCATCAACTGGGACCACTTCTACGCCGAGTTGGACGGCAGCCAGTTCTTCGAGGCGATGCGCGCCGACATGCGCGCCCACTACGACTACGTCCTGATCGACAGCCGGACCGGCCTTTCCGACATCGCCGACATCTGCACCGTGGAGATGCCCGACGACCTGGTGGTCTGCTTCACGCTCAGCGACCAGAGCATCGAGGGCGCCTCGACCATCGCCCGCACCATCAACGACCGCTACCGGACCAAGGGCATCCGCATCCTGCCGGTACCGATGCGGGTGGACGACTTCGAGAGGGGCAAGGCGGACGCCGGCCGGGCGCTGGCCCGGCAGCGCTTCGGCGGACTGCCCGAGGACATGAACGAGGCCCAGCTCGCCCAGTACTGGGGCGCGGTGGAGATCCCGTACCGGCCCTTCTACGCCTACGAGGAGATCCTGGCCGGCTTCGGGGATCAGCCGGGCTCGCCGACTTCGATGCTCTCCGCCTGCGAGCGGCTGACGGCGGCGCTGACCCGGGACCAGGTGGTGGGCCTGCCGCCGATGCCGGAGGACGTACGGCTGCGCTACGCCGACTCCTTCACCCGGCGCCGTCCGGCGATAAGGGAGGACATCTTCCTGTCCTACGCGCCCGAGGACCGGATGTGGGCGGACTGGATCGAGGCGCTGCTGACCCGCGCCGGGCTGCGGGTGCTGCCCAGGGAGGTGGGCGCCGACCCCAGGGCCGAGGCCGAGCGCGGGATGGACGCCGCGGCCCGCACCCTGGTGGTGCTGTCCCCGGCGTACGTGCGCTCGCCGCAGGCTCATGCGGTGTGGAACTCGGTGACCGATGCCGACCCGGCGGGCGTCCGGCGCGAGCTGATCCCGGTGCGGGTCGGCGACGTCCGCCTCACCGCTCCGTTCAACAACCGCAACCAAGTGGACGTGCTGCGCCTGGACGAGGCCCAGGCGGCGTCGGAGCTGTTGCGTGCCCTGCGCCGAGGCGAGCAGGACGTGCACAAGCTGCTGGTCACCGGCGGGCCCAGGTTCCCCGGCACCCGTCCGGCGATCTGGAACGTCAAGCCGCGCAACCCGGCCTTCACCGGCCGGTCGGCGATCCTGGACAGGCTGCGGGACCAGCTGCGCGGCGGCAACCCCGCCGTGGTGCTGCCGACACCGACCACGCTCTACGGCCTCGGCGGCGTCGGGAAGACCCAGGTGGCGCTGGAGTACGCGCACCGCTTCATGGCCGACTACGACCTGGTCTGGTGGGTCGACGCGGAGCAGCCCGACCAGGTGATGCTGTCCCTGGCCGAACTCGCCGTCAAACTCGACCTGCGTCCCGGCGACAACGCGGCCGAGGCGGCCGAGGCGGCCAGGGAGGCACTGCGGCAGGGCAGCAGGGTGGACCGTTGGCTGCTGATCTTCGACAACGCCGACCGTCCTTCGGAGATCGCCAGATTCCTTCCGGGCGGCCCCGGGCACGTCCTGATCACCTCCCGCAACCAGGCCTGGACCGGCCAGGCCGAACCGCTGCCGGTGGACGTGTTCACCCGCCAGGAGAGCGTCGAGCACCTGCGCCGACGCAACACCGGGATGTCCCGGGCCGACGCGGACCGGGTCGCCGAGGCCGTCGGCGACCTCCCGTTGGCCGTGGAGATCGCCGCAGCCTGGCTGGAGACCACCGGGACGCCGGTCAGCTCCTACATCGCCGAGCTCCAGGACGAAGCGGTCAAGGCGCTGACCACCACCCAGCAGGAGATCCCGGACTACCCCAGGCGGTTCAGCGCCACCTGGAACGTCTCCATCGCCAGGCTGCGGGACCAGTCCCCGGCCGCCAACCGGCTGCTCCAGCTGTGCGCCTACTTCTCCGCCGACCCCATCGCGATCAGCCTGATCTACAACGACCAGATGATGCGCTCGCTGGTGTCGCTGGACCCGGAGCTGCAGGAGAGTGTGATGCTCGGCAAGGTGGTCCAGGCGATCACCCGGTACGGGCTGGCCAAGGTCGACTCCAACAGCCGCACGTTCCAGGTGCACCGGATGGTTCAGGCGGTGATCCGCTCCGAGCTGACCAGCAGTCAGCAGGAGACGGCCATGCACGAGGTGCACCAGATCCTGGCCGGTGCCCGCCCCGGTTCGCTGGACGTCGACGACTGGGCGAGCTGGCCGGACTTCGAACGGATCTGGCCGCACCTCGGCCCCTCGCTGGCCCAGGACTGCGACGAGTCGGAGGTCCGCCAGCTGCTCATCGACCGCGTCCGCTACCTGTGGAAGCGCGGCGAGCTGGAGGCGGCCCAGGAGCTGGGCCACCGGCTGGAGGACGCCTGGACCGCCAAGCTCGGCCCCGACGACCGGCAGACCCTGCTGCTGCGGTTCCAGCTGGCCAACGTGGTCCGCTCGCAGGGCCGTTTCGAGGAGGCGCTGGAGCTGGACCAGAGCACCTGGGACCGGCAGCGAACCCTGCTCGGCCCCGACCACCTGCACACACTGATGACGGCCGGCAGCCTGGCGAGTGACCTGCGCGCCCTGGGCCGCTTCAAGGAGGCCCTGGAGCTGGACTTGGAGATCTACGGCAAGCTCAGGGATACCTATGGCGAACTGAATGTCAGAACCCTCTTGATAGCGAACAACCTCGCCCTGGATTCCCGCTTCACCGGCGACTACGAGGCCGCCCGCCAGCTGGACCAGGAGACCTACGACAAGCGCGACGCGGTGCTCGGTTCCAACCACCAGGACACCCTGGCGAGCAAGGCGGCGCTGGCCGAGGACCTGCGGGCACTCGGCGACTACGAGGGTTCGGTGCAGCTGCTGGAGGAGTTCCAGGAGGCCTACCGGGAGGTGCCGGTCACCGACCTGCCCAAGCTGCGCTACGCCAAGAGCTATGCGGTGGCGCTGCGCAGGGTCGGCCGCCAGGGCGAGGCCAGGCAGCTCACCAAGGACACCTACGACCGCTATCTGGAGCGCTATGGCGCCAACGCTCCCGACACCCTGGCATGCGCGCTCAACCTGGCGGCGGACTACTCGGCGGCCGGGGACAAGGAGGCCGCCAGGGATTTCGCCGCCGAGGTGTACGAGGGCTATCGACAGTTGCTGGGCAACGAGCACCCCTACACCCTGGCCTGCGCCAACAACGTGGGCATGTATCTTCGGGACAGCGGGCAGCTCACCGAAGCTACGGCGCTGGGCGAGTCCACTCTCGCCTCCATGCAGCGGGCCCTCGGGCCCGAGCATCCCTTCACTCTCTCGGTGATGGTGAACCTCGCCAACTGCTACGGCGACGGCGGAGACCTGGAACGGGCCGAGTACCTGGGGCGGACGGCTCTGCGTGGACTGGTCGAGCGCTACGGACCACAGCACCCCGACGTGGTGGTGTGCGAGGGCAACCTGGCCGTCACCCTGCGTGACTCCGGCCGTCGGGCCGAGGCCGTGGAACTGCGTGGCCAGGTGGTCGAGGAATTGATCCGGCAAGTGGGGGAGGAGCACCCGGCGACCCGCAACGTCAGGGGCTGGAAGCGGAACGGGCGCGACCTGGAGCTCCAACCGGTGTAGCCCCGTTCACGGGTCCTCGTCAGGGCGGCCTCACACCCGGTGCTGGCTGCGCGCCCGCCAGACGATGTGCTCGCGGGAGATGGCGTCCTCGGCCTCCCTGGCCAGGAGGGACCACTCGGCCTCGGCGCCCGGGCTGTCCGGGTCGAGGCGGCTCAGGCGGATGTCGATGCCGTCCAGCTCCCTGGCGGCGAGGCGGTAGGAGGCGCCCAGCGGGCGGTACTGCTTCAGCTGGATCCAGGCCGTCGTGGCCGCGGCGCAGGCGGAGACCATGCCCAGGGCCCGCAGTTGGGGCAGGGCGGTGGCCTCCAGGGCGGCGATGAGCATGCCGGCGGCGAAGACCGCGGCCATCCCCACGCCCCAGAGCTGGACCTTCTGGTCGCAGTCGTCGGCGCGGGCCAGGTACCAGACCCGCTGGGCCCGTACCCGCTCCGAGAGGTAGAGCTCGCGGCGCCGGCGCAGCGATTCGCCGCGGTGGAACCGCATCTCGGCGTTGATCTGCGAGTCGGGGCCCGGCGCCGGGCCGTCGCCGAAGGTGAAGGGGATGTCCCTGACCATCGCGTCGAACCGCTTGATCGCGTCCGCGTCCTCGGCGGGGCCGTCGAAGGGCTGGGCGCGGACCACGAACTTCCAGGTCAGCGCCTTGACCGACTCGGCCGCCGAACGGCCCTCGTACCACTGCTCCTGCGGGGCCCGGCGGTGCAGCCGCAGTGCGGTGCCCGCGGCGCCGGCGAAGCAGGCGATCGAGATCAGCGGCACGACGTTGATGCCGTTGATCCGGTGCTCGGGCAGCGCCCCGAAGAGGGCGGCCAGGATGGTCAGTCCCAACTGCCAGCGGTACCAGTGCAGGGCGAAGTCCTGGCCCCGGAGCGAGGCCAGGTCGGCAGCCCAGAACGGGTCCGGAAGCAGTTCCGCCTCACGGTTGCGCGGTGGGTCCTGATTCGGCATCCATGTCCCCCTAGGCTTTCCATCAGTCTGCCCAGTGGACCCGCTGCCGTACAGAACGCGAACATGTGCTTCAGACTCTGCGGTCGCGCCTGGCCCGCCAGATGGTGTGCTCCCGGGAGACCGCGTCCTCGGCGTCGCTGGAGAGCCGGGCCCAGACCGCCTCGGCGTGCTGGGCGGTGAGGTCGAGCCGGCTCAACTGGGCTTCGATGAGGTCGAGTTCACTGGCCGCCAGGCGGTAGGCGGCGGCCAGCGGGCGGAACTGCTTGAGCTGGATCCAGGCGGTGACCGCGGCGGCGATGGTGGTGCACACCCCGAGCAGGTGCAGGTCGAGGATGCCCAGGAACTGGGTCAGCGCCACCACCACGGCCAGGATGATGGTGCCGGTGGAGACCAACTGCCAGGTGGTGGTGGCGTTCTCGCAGCGTTCGGCCCGGGACAGGTACCAGACCCGCTGGGCCCTGATCCGCTCCTGGAGGTAGAGGTCGCGGCGCACGCTCAGCGGGGTCTGCCGCAGCCGGTGCATCTCGTCGGTGATCATCGGTTTGGCGCCGGGCGGGATCACCGGGCTCTTCTGGAACGCCGCGAAGACCTCGCTCATCTGCTCCAGGTAGGCGTTGTCGGAGTCCAGCGACTCGCCCTCGCCGGCGAACGGCCAGGCCCGCACCACGTACTTCCAGACCAGGGTCTTCACCGACTCGGCGGCGGCGCGGCCCTCGTACCAGAGCGACTGCGGCTTCTCGTGGCCCAGCCGCCACCAGAAGTAGCCGGCCCCGGCGAAGAAGGCGGCGGAGACGGCCTGGAACCAGTTGAGGTGGTTGTGCCGGACATCGGTGATCCCGGCCAGCGCGGCCAGCACCAGCATGAGTATCTGGCCCCGGTACCAGCGGATGGAGCGTTCCTGGCCCTGCAGCGACGCCTGGTCGGCCGTCCAGAAGGGCTCGGGGAGCAGTTGCCGCTCCCGGTGGCCAGGTGGATCCTTGTGGACCATCGACATCCCCCTTGTCTCGACCGTCCTCGCCAGTGTGACGGTGCCCAGGGGTGCGGCACAGCACACGTATCCGCCGAAGTTTCGATACGCCTGGCGGGAGTTGACCGACGGTCAGGCCCGGATGACCTGCACACCGGCCTGCTGGAACGGCTTGATCTGCTCGTCGCTCGCGCCGGAGTCGGTGACCAGGACGTCCACGGCGTCGATCCCGCAGATCCGGGCGAAGGCGCGGCGGCCCACCTTGCTGCTGTCGGCGACCACCACCACCCGCCGGGCCCGCTCCACCAGCAGCTTGTTGACGCCGGCCTCGGCCTCGTTCCGGGCGCTGGCGCCGTCCTGGGCGTCGATGCCGTTGACGCCCAGGACGGTCAGGTCCAGCGTCAGTCCGGCCAGCACCGGGGTGGCCAGCGGGCCGACCAGTTCGTAGGAGCGGGCCCTGGCCACGCCGCCGGTGAGGACGACCTTCACCTCCGGCCTGATGGTCAGCTCGTGCGCGATGTTCAGGGCGTTGGTCACCAGGGTCACCGCCTCGGTGTCGGCCGGCAGCGCCAGCGGGACCAGCCGCAGCGCGATGGCCCTGGCCGTCTCGGTGGTGGTGGTGCCGCCGTTGATCCCGACCATGGTGCCGAGCTCCACCAGGGCGGCGGCCGCGACGGCGATCCGCAGCTTCTCCTCGGCGTGGCTGGCCGCCTTGTAGCGCAGCGGCAGCTCGTAGGTGATCCCGCTGACCTTGGCCCCGCCCCGGGTGCGCACCAGCAGCTGCTGCTGGTCCAGCTCGTCGAAGTCGCGGCGGATGGTCGCCGGGGAGACGTCGAGGTGCTGTGCGGCCTGCTCCACCGAGAGTTGCTCGGAGCGGCCGAGGAGCTCCAGCAGGGCGGTGCGTCGGGCGTGCTTGTCCATACCTGCCATTCAAGCCCATCGTGCGGGCATGGGAACGGCCCCTGGGCCTGCTCCTGTCCCCTCGAGGAGGTGACAGGCGCCGGAGGACGGCCGGCGGGCCCAGGGGCCGGGTGACTGCTCTGGATTGCCCCGCCGCCCTTACGCGCACAGCGGGTAAGGGCTGCTAGGAAGCAGCCACCTCACGAGTCCCGGAAGTACTCATACTTTCGGATCACCTCCTTTCAGTGTGCCGACACTGTAGGCACGCTCCCGCAGCGGCGGCAACGGCATTATTCGGCGGTCCCTGCACCGGCGCCGCGCCGCCGGCCCCCAATAGCGCGAATCCTCCCGGTCGGGGGACATTTGGCGGAAACCTGTGTACACGGCGGGACAGGCGAGTTGAATGGCTTCGCCCAACGGATCGATCGAAGCCCGGTGGGGGAGGCGCCTCTCATCATGAACATTCCCGCCCAAGGCCCGGCGGCCCCGCCGCTGGACGCCGATGCCAGGCTGCTGTCGGCCCTGCTGGACGGCATGGAGGTCGGCCTCGCCGCGATGGACCGCGACGGCGTGCTGACGCACTGGAACCGCGAGGCCGCCAGGCTGCTCGGCTGGACCGCCCAGGAGGCCGTCGGCCGGGTCGGCCTGGAGGGCTGGGCGCTGCGCCCGGGGGACTCCGACGCCGTCCGCGCGCAGCTGCTCGGCGTGGCCGGAACGCCCCGGGTGCACGAGTTCGCGCTGCTCACCCGGGACGGCCGCCGGGTGCTGGTCCGCGCCCAGGCGCACCGGGTCACCGCCCCGGACAGCCGCCCGCTCGGCCTGTACTTCGCCTTCTCCGAGGCCGGCACCCAGGTCGAGCTGGAGCGCTCGCTGGCGCTGGCCGAGGCGATGATGGACGAGGCACCGACCGGGGTGGTCCTGGTCGACGCCGATCTGCGCCCCGCCGCGGTGGGCGAGTCCGCGGCCCGCTGGCTGGACTGCGACCGCAACGCGCTGCTCGGCCACCCGCTCGGCGAGGTGCTGGGCGACGGCGTCCAGGAGTTGGAGGCCGCGCTGCAGCACGTCCTCGCCACCGGGAAGCCGCTCAGCGGCGTCAAGCTGTGGGCCGCGCTGCGCACCGACCCGTCCCGGCGCCGCTGCTGGCGCAGCGAGTTCGTCCGGCTCGGCTCCCCGCTCGGGGAGGAGCCGGTGCCGCTGGGCGTGGCCTGGTTCTTCGAGGACGTCACCCTGCACGAGCAGGCCGAGCAGGAGGGGACGGTGCTGCGGTTCCGGGCCACCCAGCTGCGCCGGGCCGGGCAGGCGGCGGCGGAGTGCGAGGACCCGATGGAGGGCGCCGTCGGCTACCTGGACTTCGTCCTGGCCGGGTTCGCCGACTACGCGCTGCTGGACGTGCTGGCGCCGGCGGACACCGCTGCCACCGGTGCGGGCGGCACGGCCGACTCCGCCCCCGGCGGGGACCTGGTGCGCGCCGCGGTCTCCCCGGTCGGCGCGCCGGCCCAGGCGGCCGCCCTGGAGCCGACCGGCATCCCGGCCCGCTACGGCGAGGTCCACCCGGCGGTCCGGGCGCTGGAGCGGGCCGGAACGGTGATCGTCTCCGACTCCGGCGCGCCCACCGTGCCCACCACCCCGTCCCAGGGGCCCGGTCCGGTGCTGGACTGGGCCCTGCTGCGGCGCTGGCCGGCCGGCACCGTGCACGGCCTGTGCACGGCGCTGCGCAGCCGCGGCCGCACCGTCGGCGTGATCACCTTCCTGCGCGGCTCCGGGCGCCAGCGCTTCGACCGCGCCGACACCGCCTACGCCGAGGACATCGCGGCCAGGGTCGCCGCGGCGGTGGACCTGGCCGGGACGCCGCAGAAGGTGTAGCGGGCTCAGAAGGTGTAGAAGACCCGGTCCCGGTGCTCCGCCATCAGCTTGGCGTTCCAGTCCATCCCGCCGTCGACGTTGCCCGAGCGGAACAGCGGCGGGGTCAGGCCCTGGGCGGCCAGCTTGCCCACCGCCACCGCCACCACGGCCTGCATCAGCGCGATGGTGGTGATGCTGGAGACCGGCCCGAAGGTGGTGTCGGCCCCTTCGGCGGTGAGCTCGCCGTCACCCACCGCGATCTTGTTGTCCAGGACGATGTCGCACTCGTCCTTGAGGTAGTGGCCCGAGGGGTGCCGCGAGGAGACCGCCTGCGGATAGGCCAGTGATGTGACTCCGATCACAGTCAGCCCGCGCTCCCGGGCGTGCGCGGCCAGCTCCACCGGCATCACCTGCCGCCCGGACAGCGAGATCACGAACAGCAGGTCGCCGGGCCGGGCCGGGCCGGCGTCCAGGGTGGTGGTGGCCAGCCCGGCCACCCGCTCCAGCGAGCTGCCCAGATGCGCCGGCACCACGTTCACGCCGGTGACGCCGGGTACGTCCAGCAGGTTCATCAGCACCAGGCCACCGGCCCGGTAGACCACGTCCTGCGCCGCGAGCGAGGAGTGCCCGGCGCCGAAGGTGAAGATCCGGCCGCCGTCCCGCACCGTGTCGGCCAGCACCTGCGCGGCTCTCTCGATGCCCGCCGCCTCCTCGTCCCTGACCCGCTGCAGCAGGGAGACGGCGGCGTCGAAGTACTGCCCGGCAAGATCGCTCATCGGGTCTGTGCTCCCTTTCGTGGGGGTCATCCGCTGGCACGTTGACGCCTCCGCCGGTGCCCTGTCAACAGCCACCGGACGGACGCACAACGGGTTTGTCGGTGGGATGCGTCAGAATTGGTCTGCGACGACGCTGGACGACGAGGAACGGAGCCCGCGGCGATGAGCGGTCACCTGATCGATACGACTGAGATGTACCTGCGCACCATCTTCGAACTCGAGGAGGAGGGCGTCGTCCCCATGCGCGCCCGGATCGCGGAGCGCCTGGAGCAGAGCGGCCCCACCGTGAGCCAGACGGTGGCGCGGATGGAGCGGGACGGCCTGCTGGAGGTCGCCGACGACCGCCATCTGGAGCTGACCGAGGGCGGCCGGCAGCTGGCGACGCGGGTGATGCGCAAGCACCGCATCGCCGAGTGCCTGCTGGTGGACGTCATCGGGCTGGAGTGGGAGCAGGTCCACGCCGAGGCCTGCCGCTGGGAGCACGTGATGAGCGAGGCGGTGGAGCGCCGGGTGCTGGAACTGCTGCGGCACCCCACCCAGTCGCCGTACGGCAACCCGATCCCGGGCCTGGAGGAGCTGGGCGAGGTCCCGGCGGACGAGTCGGCACTGGAGACGCTGGTCACCCTGGACCTGCTGGCCCCGGGGTCCGAGGGCAAGAGCGTGGTGGTCCGCCGGATCGGCGAGCCGATCCAGACCGACGCGCAGCTGATGTACACCCTGCGCCGGGCCGGGGTGCAGCCGGGAGCGGTGGTCAGCGTGACCGACGCGCCCGGCGGGGTGCTGGTCAGCAGTGGCGGCGAGGCCGCCGAGCTGGACAAGGAGATCGCCGCCCACGTGTTCGTGGTCCGCGCCTGAGGCACCGGACACCGCCTGTACAGGACGGAAGGACCCGGCTCTTTCCCCGAGCGCCGGGTCCTTCCGTTCCCCCCGTCTCCCCCGCCGTTTCCCCCCGCCCGGCTTCCCCTCCGGGCTCCCCCTCGTGCCCCCGCACTCGCGGCCTCTCCTGCGGCGGCTCCTTCCGGACGGTTGATCCTTACGACCCCATTCCTCCCCTCGGCAGCAATCCGCAATCCTTGAGCGCTGTCACTCGAAAGTGGGGCTTTTTCACCCGCATGCATGGGTAGGGATGACATTCCGTCAGAAACTGTCGGGAACCCGGAGCGAACGGGCGCAGAGCTGTGCCCCCGCGGCCCGGAGGTGTCGGGCCGGTCGGGGGCACAGGGGGATGCCGGGCTGCGGCTGACGGTCGCTCAGGATCAGGAGACCGGCGACGACAGCGGCGCCTCTCGGCCGCATGCGTAGGCGATGGGGTTGATCAGCTCGGTGGCCTCGGGCAGCCAGCGGTTCAGGGTGGTGGGCTCCCTGGCCCACTGGGCGAAGCCGAAGGTGCCCACCCGGGTCGGCGGGGCCACGATCCAGTCGCCCTCGCCGTGCCCCATCAGGTCCAGCCGTCCCGGCCCCCAGCCGAGCCTGCGCAGCAGCTCCGGGAGCTTGGGCAGGGAGCCAGGCAGCACCAGGAAGACCAGCCGCCGGCCGCGGCCCGCGGTCCCCGCCCCGCCGCCGGGGACGGCCAGGACCGGGCCCAGCTGCAGGCCCATCCGCTCCATCCGGGCCAGTGCCAGGCAGCCGGCGATCTCGGGCACGTCGATGGCGTCGAAGGCGCGGCCGGTCGGCAGCAGCACCGAGGCCAGCGGGTTGTCCGTCCACCAGCGCCGGACCACGCCGGGGCCGGCGCTGGCCTTGCGGGCCCAGTCGCGGGTGGTCGGGTGCGCGCCGGGGGCGGGACAGCCGGGGTCGCCGCAGGAGCAGCGCAGCGGGCCGTCGTCCTCGATCAGCCAGCTCCCGGCGGCGACCTCCCAGTGCCGCTCCTCCGCGTAGCGGACGGCTGCCTCGATCAGCGGGTCACGGCCGGTGTCCTGACGGGGTGTGCGGTCCTGATGGACGGCGGCGTCGTGACGGACGACGTCGTGATCGATGGAGTTCGGCCGAGTGGCTCCCAGGGTGTCTTCCACGCCGTGCACAACTTGCGAGGACGGAGCGGGTTACGGGCGTTGCCACGAAAGTGGATCTGCGTCCTCCGGCGGGCGGGGGCGCGTCGGTGCACGGACGGGGCGCACAGGGGGCCCCGGGGCCGCCAACGGGTATCCCCTCGGGGAGACCTCTGGCTACCCTGGACGGAATGTCTCAATTGCCGTGCTGCGGCGAGCTTCTGACGGCGTCGTGCCGTCAATGCAGGGGATTGACGCCCGGACAGGCTTCACATGCCCCTTTGCGGGGAATGCTGATGACCTGTCGGGGTGACCATCACGCTCGAGGGGGAGGCACGTCCATGGCCGCCAGACCACTGGTCGCACGACAGCCCAACGAACGCCTCCAGGCGTTGATCCAGGAGGCGGGCTGCTCGAACGCCGGGCTGGCCCGGAGGGTGAACCTCTGCGGTGCCGAACACGCGCTCGACCTCCGCTACGACAAGACCTCGGTGGCCCGTTGGCTGCGCGGCCAGCAGCCGCGCGGGCAGGCTCCCGCGGTGATCGCCGAGGCCATCGGCCGCAAGCTCGGACGGTCCGTCACGGTCGAGGAGATCGGGATGGCGGACGGCCGCAACCTCTCCTCCAGCATCGGGCTGCACTTCTCGGCCACCCTGTCCGGAGCCGTCGAACAGGTCTGCGAGCTGTGGCGCAGCGACGTCGGCCGCCGCGACTTCCTGATCGGGACCTCGGTCGCCGCCTCGGCCCTGGTGGAGCCCAGCCGGGACTGGCTGATCACCCGCCCCGACGAGCAGGTGGCCCGCAACGGCGGCCCCCGGGTGGGCCTGGCGGACGTCGAGGCGGTGCGGGCGACCACCGAGATGCTGGTGGAACTGGACCACCGGTTCGGCAGCGGGCACGTCCGCCCGGTGGTGGTGCACTACCTCAACAGCGTGGTCTCCGGCCTGCTCTCCGGCTCCTACCGGGAGGAGACCGGGCGGGCGCTGTTCGCCGCGGTGGCCCGACTCACCGAGCTGGCCGGCTACATGGCCATCGACACCGGGCAGCCCGGCCTGGCCCAGCGGTACTACATCCAGGCGCTGCGGCTGGCCCAGGCGGCCGGGGACCGCGCCTACGGGGGCTACGTCCTGGCGGCCTCGATGAGCCATCTCGCGGCCACCCTGGGCAACCCCCGGGAGATCTCCCAACTCGCCCGCGCCGCACAGGAGGGCGCGCGCGGCGCGGCCACGCCCACCGCGATGGCGATGTTCTACGTCGCCGAGGCCCGTGGGCACGCGCTGCTCGGCGACGCCCGCTCCTGCGAGGCGGTGGCCGCGCGCGCGGCCGAGGCGATGGAGCACAGCCGCCCGGAGGAGGACCCGGCCTGGATCGGCCACTTCGACGGCGCCTACCTGGCCGACGAACTCGCGCACTGCCACCGGGACCTGGAGCAGCCCCGGCAGTCCGCCCGGAAGGCCGAGGAGGCGCTGCGCGGCCATCCGGAGACGCGGGTGCGCCGCCGCGCGGTGGACCTGGTGCTGCTGGCCACGGCGCAGTTGCAGCTGAAGGACGTGGAGCAGGCGTGCGAAACCGGCGCGCGCGCCGTGGACTTGCTCTCCGGGCTGCGTTCGGCGCGCGGCGCCGAGTACCTCGACGACTTCCGGCGCAGGCTGGAACCCTTCCGCGAGCAGCGCGTGGTACGGGAGTTCCAGGCGCGGTCGTTGGCGGAGGCCGCGGCCTGAGCGGCTGGTGCGAAGCCGGGGTGCCGTCAATACAGGAGGGTTCATAGCCACTCTTCCGGGCGAACCGGTAGCGTGGGGCTGTTCATGGCGCCGTCGTAGCAGCAGAGGTGTCCTGAGTCGGCCAGTGGTCCCGCCCCGGTGCCGGGGGCAGAGCAGCCCGCGCACCGGGCGAAGTGAGGAAGCGCGTTGAATCTCCGTCGCCCCAGCAACGACGAGCTGACCCCCGAGGACCTGTTCAGGCCCGAACCGGCCGGCGGCCCGGCGGGTGGCCGGCAGCCGGGGGCACCCATGCCGGGCGAGATCATCCGGTCCTCGCCGGACGGCCTGCCGTGGAACGCCCCGACCCAGGCACAGCCGGAGGGGCACCCGGAGTACTACGGCGAGCAGGCGTACGGGGAGCCCGGCTACGGCGAGGTCGGCTACGGGGAGCCCGGCTACGGCGGTGAGCCCGGCTACGGTCCCGCGGCGCAGCAGGCCGCTCCAGGGCAGGAGGCGTCGACGCAGTTCCTGCCGCCGTTCCCGCCGGCTCCGCAGCCGCAGCAGCCCTCCTACGGCAACGGCTACCAGCAGCCCGCCCAGCAGCAGGGCTACCCGCCGGCCCAGGGGTACGACCAGGGCGGCTACGCGACCCAGGCCCACCCGCAGGCCCAGGGCTACGGCCAGGGCGGCGGCTACGACGACCGTCCGGCCCGCCGCTTCAGCACCCGCACCATCGGCATCGCCGTGGTGGCCGGCTGCGCGGTCGTGGGCATCGTGGTGGCCGCCGCGTTGGCCGGCGGCGGCTCGCCCAAGGGCGCGACCGCGGCCGGCAGCACCGCCTCCACGGCCGCCAGTTCCGCGGCGAGCGGCAGCACCTCCGCGTCGGCGGCGATGACCCAGGCCAAGGCCATGTCCGACCTGCTGGCCACCGCCTCGCACAGCCGTGCGGCGGTGATCAGCGCGGTGAACGACATCACCCACTGCCAGAACCTGGACCAGGCCAAGGAGAACCTCACCACCGCGGCGGGGCTGCGCAAGCAGCTCGTCGACCAGCTGGGCAGCATGCAGACGGACCAGCTGAAGGACGGAGCCGCGCTGGTCGCAGCGCTGCAGCAGGGCTGGAAGGCCTCGGAGAGCGCCGACAGCCACTACGCCTCCTGGGCCGCCGAGTCCAAGGGCAGCTGTGCCAAGGACAACAAGCCCAGGAACGGCGGCCGCAACGCGGCCGACGCCGCCAGCGGCACGGCGAGCGCGGCCAAGGCGAAGGCGTCCCGACTGTGGAACGCCATCGCCGCGGACACCGGACTGCCGAAGCTGTCGGCGACCCAGCTCTGAGCCGGCCCGGAGCCCGCCCGCTCCGAGCCGGCCACCCGCCGCGCTACTGCTTCAGCAGCAGCGTCCGCACGTCCTGCAGCCCCGACGTGCTCTCGGCGAGCTGGCCCTTCTGCACGCTCAGGAAGGTCACCTTGGTGTTCACCAGCCGGGGTGCGGCGGCCAGCGGAAGCTGGTCGCCCATTCCCCAGGACAGCGGCGGGGTCTGGCCGCCGGTGTCGATCGGCCCGCTGGAGTCCAGGGCGATCCGCACCGACTTGGCGTCCACCGGTCCGGTCATCCCGGAGACCACCTTGCGCAGCACCTCGTAGGCGATCCAGGTGGTCTCCTCCCCCGGGTCGGCCGTGTTGATCCGGTTGTCGGTGAAGGCGTAGGCCTTGACCAGGGTGTGCAGCGAGTTCCAGACCGGGCTGCTGTCCGGCGGGTACCAGCCGGTGGCGAGCAGGGACTGCAGCGGGCCGCCGGCACCGCCGGTGGAGTCCACCAGGGACTGCTGGACGCTGCCGATGACCGAGGAGAGCTGGGTGTGCCGGGGGGCCTGCAGCCGGTAGTCGTCGAAGAAGGTCGCCGTGGAGGCGGGGTCCAGGGCGGTGGTGACGCAGTTGCCCGGCTGGTCGTCGCCGATGGCCTGCACCGCCGCCTTGGCGTAGCCGCTGAGCCCGGAGTCGACCGGGACGTCCACGGTGGTCACCTGGCCGGTGGAGAGTCCGGCCCTGAGGGAGCCCAGCATGGTGTCCCCGAGCTGGCTCTGCGGGCGGACCACGGCGACCCGGTGGCAGCCGGCCCTGACCAACTGCTCGCCGTTCCCGGCCAGCAGGGTCCGGTAGCCGCCGTTGACGGGGTAGGAGTAGATCGCGCTGAACTCCTCGGCGGACAGCCCGAACCCGCCGAGGTAGGGGATGTCGGCCGCCTCCAGCAGCGGCATGAAGTCGCCGCCGAACTGGCTGTAGGAGCCGACCACCGCCACCGCCCCCTCGGCGACCGCCTGGTTGGCGCAGGCCACGGCGCCGGCGCTGGTGTTGTGCTCGTCGCAGGTCAGCACCTTGAGCTTGCGCCCGCCGATCCCGCCGGTGGCGTTGAAGTCCTTGGCTATCGCGGTGGCCAGTGCCGGCATCCCGGCCTGGCTGCCCACGGTGCCCTCCTCGGGGGCCCAGGTCATCACCGTGACCGTGTCGTGCTCGGAGGCGTCGGCGTTGCCGCCGCAGCCCGCCAGGCCACCCAGGAGCAGGGCCGTGCCCGCGACCGCTGCGACGGTGCGGCTCGATCGTGCGGTGGACCTCATGGCACGCCGTTCCCTCCCTGGGGGGCGGGCTCCGGTCGGCCCGCCACGTAGCTCGGGGGAAAGCCTCGGGGCGGCTGGGGACAGTGGTGCGGCGCTCCGGGGAACGCCGGGCCAACGCCGTGGGAACAGCCGTGGCAATGGGAACGTAGGATCGATTCTCATGCAGGGTTCGCAGCGCAGTTCCGAAAAGCCTTCTCGAACGACCCCTCGCTCGGGGAGCATGGGCGCCATGCCGCTCACTGACATCCCCTGGTGGCGCTGGCGGGCCCGGGTCCGTTCAGCCCTGCACATGCTCGGAGACCCAGCGTTCCAGCAGGAATGCTGGGCCACCGGCCGGGAGGGCTACGGCGACGTCACCGACGCCGTGTACCGCCTGGTCGAGGACACCTGGCTGGACCGCTGGTCCGCGGAGAAGTACGTCGGGACGATCGTCCGGGACTCGGCCGAGGCCGCCCTGGTCGACACCGCCGTGCTGCGGGTGCTGCGGATCATGCACCAGGTCGGCCCGGACGCCCCCTCCGCCGCGTACCTGGCGCACCACGGCTGGCCCGAGGCGGTCCGCGCGTGCCACGACGCCCACGTCCGGCTGACCCTGAACGACGGCGAGGACCCGAACCTCCCGCCCCGCTCGCTGGAGGTGCTGTCCATCCTGACCCGCGTCGTCGCCTGAGGGTCGTCGCCTGAGGGCCGTCGGGTGAGACGGGTCGCCGGGCGCCGGGCGGTCTGTGGCACGCTGTCTGCTCAGCAGTCCGCACGAAAGGCAGTCTCCGGTGTCCCAGCAGCAGCCCGGCACGGGCCAGTACGTACTGACCCTCTCCTGCCCGGACAAGCAGGGCATCGTGCACGCGGTATCCAGCTACCTCTTCCTCACCGGCTGCAACATCGTGGACAGTCAGCAGTTCGGCGACGGCACCAGCGGGCTGTTCTTCATGCGGGTGCACTTCTCCGCCGAGGCCCCGGTGACCCTGGAGAAACTGCGGGCCAGCTTCGCCGCCACCGGCGACGCCTTCCGGATGGACTGGCAGATCCACCCCTCCGCCGAGCGCGCCCGGGTGCTGCTGCTGGTCAGCAAGTTCGGCCACTGCCTCAACGACCTGCTGTTCCGGGCGAGCACCGGGGCGCTTCCGGTGGACGTGGTCGGGGTGGTGTCCAACCACACCGACTTCCAGGACCTGGCCGCCTCCTACGGGGTCCCGTTCCACCACATCCCGGTGACCGCCGCGACCAAGTCCGAGGCCGAGGCGGCGCTGCTGGCGCTGGTCGACGCCGAGCAGGTGGACCTGGTGGTGCTGGCCCGCTACATGCAGGTGCTCTCGGACGACCTCTGCAAGGCCCTGACCGGGCGGGCGATCAACATCCACCACTCGTTCCTGCCGAGCTTCAAGGGCGCCAAGCCCTACCACCAGGCGCACGCCCGGGGCGTGAAGCTGATCGGCGCCACCGCGCACTATGTGACGGCCGAGCTGGACGAGGGCCCGATCATCGAGCAGGAGGTGGTCCGGGTCAGCCATGACGTCACCCCCGAGCAGCTGGTCGCGCTGGGCCGCGACGCCGAGTGCCAGGCGCTGGCCCGCGCGGTGAAGTGGCACGCCGAGCACCGCGTCCTGCTCAACGGCAGCCGCACCGTCGTCTTCGCCTGACGCCCAGGGCGGGCCTCAGGGCCGGGAGAGCAGCGGAGCGGCGTGCAGCAGGTCGCGCGCCGCGCTGCGGTCGCCGGTGATGCCGTGGGGTGTCCGGTCCGGGTCGCGGTGCGCCGCGCACAGGAAGCAGAACTCGACGCCGTCGATGGCGACGGTGGCCACCGGTTCGGTGTCGGCCGGCAGCGGCGGGGCGTCCGGAGGCGGGACGTCCAGCGGTACCAGCCACTCGCTCTCGCCGCGGCCCTCGATGATCAGCTTCACCGCCCGGGCACCCCGCGGATCGCCGTAGGACGAGTCCTGCCGGCCGGCCGGCGTGGCCGCCGCACCGGTCGCGCGCAGCGCGGCCAGGGCATGCGGCAGCAGCCGGGTCGCCAGCCCGACCATGGCCCGGATGTGCACCCCGCGCGGCGGTCCGTACGGCCAGCCCACCGCCTCGGCGATGTCCTCGGCGTGGACCCAGCACTCGAAGGCGCGGTCCACGAAGGCGTCCCGCAGCGGGAGCCGGAACGCGCCGTAGTCCACCAGCAGGTCCCCGGCCGGCGTGGCCCGTCCGGCCGCCTCGGCCAGCGCGGCGGTCTCCACCAGGGCCCGGGTCTGCTCGCGCCAGAAGGCCCGGACGGACTCGGGGCCGCGGCGCCGCTGCAGCGCGGTCAGCCGTTCGGTGCGCTCCACCAGGTCGATGCCGCCGTCGGGGGAGGGCACCGGGTCGGTCAGGCCCAGGGCCCGGGAGACCACGCCGTCCACGGCGGCGAGGTGGCAGAGCACCTCGGCCGGACGCCTCTGCTCGGTACCGCCGTGCCAGGGCAGCTCCGCGCGCTCCAGCCAGTCGAGTTCGCCGAGGTCGCGCAGCAGCGCGTCCAACCGGGCGGTCTCGGCGACGAAGGCGCCCGCGTAGTCGGGGACCCCGACCTCCGCCGGGCGCCGGGCCAGCGCCCGGGACAGCACCTGGGTGCGCAGGCTGGGCGCCGGATCCAGCGGTTCGTCGGCGGAGAGCCAGCCCGCGGCGTCCCGCAGCCGTCCGGCCTCCTCGGTGCAGCCTGGGCAGCCGGCCAGGTGCTGCTGGACCTGGGCGGCCTCCTCGGCCGGGCAGGCGTCCAGCGCCCAGGCGCCGAGCAGTCCGCGCAGGGTGTCGTGGTCGGGCGGCCCGCCCGGACGTATCGGGGCGCTCATGAGGTGTGCTCCGTGGAGAGGGCGGTGGCCAGGAGCTGGAGGCCGAGCCGCATCCGGTGCTTGGCGGTGGCCGCGCTGATGCCGAGCTCGCGCGCGGCCTGCTGGTAGGTGCGGCCGCCGAAGTAGGTGAGCACCAGGGTCTCCCTGAGCGCCTGCGGGAGCGAGGTCACCACGTGCTGGACCCGGGCCGCCGTCGCCTCGGCGAGGACCTGCTCCTCCATGCTGGAGGACTCCGGCGGGGCCGCCGGATCCTCCTTGCCGTTCCCCGGGCCGGCCGCCGGCGCCTGGTCCCGGCGCAGCCGCTCGACGGCGCGGCGGTGGGTGAAGGTGCCGATCCAGGACCGCATCGAGCCCTGGGCCGGGTCGAAGTCCGCAGGATGCTCCCAGACATGGGCGAAGACGTCCCGGACCACCTGCTCGGCGGCCTCGGAGTCGTCCAGGACGCGGTTGGCCAGTCCGAGCACCAGCGGGGCGAACTGGTCGTAGAGCTCACCCAGCGCGGACTCCTCGCCCCTGGCGAGGCGCCGCTGGATCTGGCGGTCCCACCGGATGGGGGCCGATGTCGCCATGGGCACCACCCTTCCTCGGGCCCCGGGGAGTTCGGAGTGCCCCTGCTCGGAATGTCCCTGCTTCGAACCTAGCGCTGCCGACCACGGTGGCAGGCTGCTTCGTGGAAAGTGCCGCGCCGCCGACCGTTTCGGATCGGACCGTTTCGGATCGTAACCCTGTACGGACTGTGATCCGGACTGTCGTCCGCCGTCGGCTCCCGATAGCCTGATGCTTCGTCAAGGACACTCGGTGACCGTTTTTCCCGGACTTTTGTCCCCTGTCGCCACCTCCGTCCCATCCACCGCCCCAACGACCCGAGAATCGCGGCACAGCGTGAGCACACTGACAGTGACAGCCGAGGCACTCGACAACTGGACCCTGCTGCGCGTGGCCGGAGAGATCGACCTGGCCACCGGGGCGGTGGTGCGCGACCAGGTGCACGACGCCGTCGCCGCCGGGCAGCGCCGGATCCTGCTGGACCTCAGCGAGGTCCGCTTCTGCGACTCCACCGGCGTCGGCGTGCTGATCGCCGCCCGCCGGCTGCTGCGCTCCTGCTCCGGGGAGCTGCGGCTGGTGCTGCCGGCCGCCCGGGACAACCGCGGGAGCAGTAACTCCTACAACAGTGAGGTGCACCGGGTGTTCAACGCCCTGGGGATCCGCCGGCTCTTCGACATCCACCCCGACCTGGTCTCCGCCAGCGGTCCGGCCAGTTGTCCGGTCGGGAGCGGGGGCCGGTCCGAGGTTTCTTCCAGGGTCGCCGAGTAGTCTCGGAGGGCTCGACCCCGGACCGGACCTGGAGTGAGAACCAACACGTGAACGCGCCCGCCACCGCTGTCTCCCTCTCCGTCGTGCTGCCGGTGTACCGGGTCGCCGACTACCTGCCGCGCTGCCTGGACTCCGTGCTCGCCGCCGACCTCCCCGGGCTGCAGGTCGTCGCGGTCGACGACTGCTCGCCCGACCGCAGCGGCGCGATCCTGGACGAGTACGCCGCCCGCGACCCCCGGCTCACCGTGCTGCACCTGGACGCCAACCGCGGCCTCGGCGGCGCCCGCGAGGCCGGCCTGGAGCAGGCGACCGGCGACTACGTCTGGTTCGTGGACAGCGACGACTGGCTGGCCGAGGGCGCGGTGCAGGCGGTCGTCGAGCGGCTGGCCGCGGACCGCCCCGACGTCCTGGTCACCGGCTTCGCCCGGGTCTACGCCGACGGCGGCGTGGAGCCCGACACCTGGCGCGGGGCGATGGCGGACGCCCCGGCCACGCTCACCCTGGCCGAGCGCCCGGCGCTGCTGAACATGATCCTCTCGGCCTGGAACAAGGTGGTCCGCCGCGACTTCCTGCGCGGCCTGGACGTCCGCTTCGGCGACGGCTTCTACGAGGACCTCTCGGTGACCTACCCGCTGCTGCTGGCCGCCGAGCGGATCAGCCTGCTCCCGCAGGAGCTCTACTTCTACCGGCGCGAGCGCGAGGGCGCGATCACCAACACCGCCTCGCCGCGGCACGCCGAGGTGTTCGCCCAGTACGACGCGGTCTTCGCGTTCCTGGACCGCCACCCGGAGATCCCCGCCGGGCTGCGCCGGCTGGTCTTCGACCGCACCGTGAAGCAGGCGGTGACCCTGCTGGACACCCCGGGCCTGGTCCCGGACGGACTGCGGGCGGAGTTCTTCCACCGCGCCTCGGCGCACTTCCGCCGGTACCGCCCTGAGGGCTACGGCTACCCCGGCGGGCTGCGCGGGGTCCAGTACCGGCTGGTCGACCGCGACGCCTGGGGCGCGTACCAGCGGCTGCGCCCGCTGCAGACGCTTCCGCGCACCGTCCGCCGGGGCGTGCGCCGCACGGCCCGCCGGGGACTGCCGATGGCCCGCCGGGCCGTGCGCAGCACCGCCAGGCGCACCCTGGCCACGGCCTACCGCCGGCTCCCGCTGGACGAGAACCTGGCCGTCTACGCCGCCTACTGGTACCGCGGCTACGCCTGCAACCCGGCCGCGATCTACCAGAAGGCTCGCGAACTCGCCCCCGACGTACGCGGGGTGTGGGTGGTGCAGACCCGGGCGCAGGGCGCGGCGATGCCCCCGGACGTGCCCTGGGTGCTGGAGAACACCCCGGCCTACCTCAAGCTGATGGCCACCGCGAAGTACCTGGTCAACAATGTCAACTTCCCGCACACCCAGGCCAAGCGGCCCGGTTCGGTGCACATCCAGACCCAGCACGGCACCCCGCTGAAGTACCTCGGCCTGGACCTGCGGGACCGCCCGGAGGCCGCCGCCGGGATGGACTTCGACCGGCTGCTGGAGCACGTGGCCCGCTGGGACTACCTGGTCTCGCCCAACCCGCACTCCACCGACGCCTTCGGGCGCGCCTACCCGGGCGGCTACCAGGTGCTGGAGACCGGCTACCCGCGCAACGACCGGCTGGTCGGGGCCACCCCCGAGGAGGTCGCCGCGATCCGGGACGGCCTCGGCATCCCGGCCGGCAGCACCGCGGTGCTCTACGCGCCCACCCACCGGGAGCAGCACTCGGAGTACGTCTCGGCGCTGGACCTGGAGGCGCTGGCGACCGCGCTCGGACCCGGTCACACGCTGCTGGTGCGCACCCACTACTTCTACGCCCGGCCGGACGGCGCCGACCCGGCCGGCGGCGCGGACGGGAGCGGGGCCGGGCGGGCCGGGATCCTGGACGTGTCCGGGCACTCCTCGGTGGAGGACCTCTACCTGGCCGCCGACGTCCTGGTCACCGACTACTCCTCGGTGATGTTCGACTACGCGGTGCTGGACCGCCCGATGGTGGTCTTCGCCCCGGACTGGGACGACTACCAGTGCATCCGCGGGGTGTACTTCGACCTGATGGAGCAGCCGCCCGGCCTGGTCACCACCACCCAGGAGGAACTGACCGCGGTCCTGGCCGACCGCTCGGCGAGCGGCTTCGCCGGCGCCGGTGCGGCCAAGCTGCGCGCGGCGTTCCGGGAGCGCTTCTGCCCCTGGGACGACGGCGGCGCCGCCGAACGCGTGGTCCGTGCGGTACTGCCGGTCGCCCCGGGGGCCCAGGACTGACGGACGGTCAGTTCTCCGGTCAGCGTCCGGTGATCTGTTTCGACATCCAGGTCAGCATCGGAGTCATCTCCTTGATGAAGGTCCTGGTGTCGTGGTCACCGCTGGAGAGCGTCAGCACCTGGCTGGTCCCCGGCTTGTGCAGGGCCCTGATCAGCGCCCTGGCGTCCTCGACGGTCGTGCCGTCGGTCCGCACCCCCTGGGCCATCAGCACGATGTCGGGCTGCTGCTTGGCCTTCTCCAGCAGCAGCAGCGGGTTGTTGGCGGCGGCCAGCGCCGGGTCCTTGAGCACCACGGCGGCGTCCGGGGCGTTGTAGCCGGACATGCTCACCCCGGCGTGGAAGACCTGCGGGTACTTCACCGTGAGGTTGGCCGCGCAGTAGCCGCCGGCCGAGTAGCCGGCGATGCCCCAGTTCTTCGGGTTCCCGGACACCCGGAAGTTGTGCTTCATCAGCGCCGGGACGTCCTTGGCCAGCCAGGTCGCGGT
This sequence comes from Streptacidiphilus jeojiensis, assembly GCF_042510965.1. Lineage (NCBI taxonomy): Bacteria > Bacillati > Actinomycetota > Actinomycetes > Kitasatosporales > Streptomycetaceae > Streptacidiphilus > Streptacidiphilus jeojiensis. The sequence continues at coordinate 164,316 of NZ_JBEUKS010000010.1, read as the reverse complement.
CTGGTAGCTCCCGGGCAGGTTGGCGCAGCCGGAGTCCCTGCTGCCGCCGAACATGTTGATCTTCGCCGAGACCAGGATCATCGGCTTGACCTTGCCCTCGCTCATCAGCGTCCGCATCGCCGAGTCCGCGTGCATGCTGCCGAACCAGGCCTTGGGTGTGCCGGGAGTGCCCGGCAGCAGTTCCAGCACCGGGAAGTCGGTGTGCGCGTACGCCGGCTCGTTGTACTGCGGGGGCAGCCACACGTAGATGTCGCCCTTGATCCGTGACTCGGGGCCGACCGCGTCCGCCGAGAGCACATCGCTGTTGTACTTGCCGAAACTGAGCTTCTGCGCCGAGACGTCGCTCGCCCCGGACGCGCCCCTGCCGTCGCCGCTCCCACCGGAGGCCGTCAGCTGCACGCTGGCGTCCTGGCCGAACAGCGAGCCCCAGGTGTCGTAGAACGGTCCCATCCGGTTGTTCACGAAGACCAGGACCATGAGCACGGCGGTGAACTGGCTGAAGACGATCAGGCCGACCCTCGCGGTGGTCTTCACCGGGGCCGGCCCCGGTATCCGGTTCCAGACCAGCACCAGGACCACCACGGTCAGTACGACCAGGAGGATGGTGACGACGAAGAACGGCGTACCTGTGAGACTCATCGCTGACCTTTCCGGATTCTCCCGCCGTCGTCGGCAGGGGCCGAGGGGCCCCGCTGGACGGAATCCGCAGGTGAAGACGCACGGCAAGGCCATCAGGTTGCTTGCAGGGGTCTTCTTCGCAGCCACATGGCGATTCCGGGACGCGAGCTTGCCTTGAGCCTACCTGGATGCCCGCTGTGAGCCTCATACCGTCGGATGACCTTCGTCCCGGACATCCGGCGGGGTAGCGGGGAGTACGTCCTCCGGGAAGTCCCGGATGGACAGGCGCAGGATCAGCCCTGCGGGTCCTGCCAGGGGAGCGCCGAGAACAGGTCGCGCAGTTGGTGCTTGAGCACCTTCCGCAGCGTCTCGTTGCGCGGGAGCGCGTCCACGACCTCCAGCTGTTCCGGGATCTTCTGGGCCATCAGCCCGGCCGAGCGCAGCCGTTCGGCGACCTCCGCCAGCGTCGGCGGCCGCACCCCGGGCCGGCGCTCGACCACCGCGCAGACCCGCTCGCCGCGCACCGGGTCGGGCAGTCCGATCACCGCGACGGCGCCCACCCGCGGGTCCTGGTAGAGCAGGTCCTCGATCTCCTTGGCCGAGATGTTTTCACCCTTGCGGATGATGATGTCCTTGAGCCGTCCGGTGAGCACCACATGCCCGTCGTCCCGGACACGGCCCAGGTCGCCGGTGCGGAGCCAGGGGCCGGCGGAGTCGACCACGGCGAAGCTCTCCTCGGTGAGGGCCGGATCGGTGTAGCCGCGGCAGACCATCGGCCCGCGCAGCCACACCTCCCCCTCCTCGCCGAGCGCGGCCTCGTCGCCGTCCCTGCGGACCACCCGCACCTCGCAGCCGGTGACCGGGTGGCCCTCGGTGTTGGCGAGCTGCTCCGGGGTGTCGGTGGGGGAGCCCATGCAGATCGCCGGGACCTCGGTCATCCCGTAGCCGTGCGCCAGCACGCAGCCCATCTCCTCCAGCACCTCCCGGTACATCTCCGGCGGGCGCGGCGCGCCGCCGCCGGAGATGATCCGCAGGTCGGCCAGCAGCCGTTCGCCGGGCGGCAGTCTGCGCTGCTCGGCGAGGAAGGCGGCGTAGAACGCGGTGCTGCCGCCGGCCATGGTGACGTGGTTGCGCCGGTAGGCGGGGAGCGCCTCGGGCAGCGCGAAGACCTCCACCAGCAGCGCGGGGAATCCGTGCACCAGCATGGTGACCAGGTAGTCGGGGCCGCCGATGTGGGCGTAGGGGAAGGCGATCGAACCGACGTCGGCGGGGCTCATGCCGAGCGCGTCGGCGAGTCCGGAGCCGCCCGCGATCAGGGTGCGGTCGGTGTGCTTGGCGCCCTTGGGGGCCGAGGTGATGCCGGAGGTGTAGTAGATCCAGCGGATCGGGGACCGCTCGTCGGAGAGGTCGGTCCGGGGCGCGGCCGGCAGTGCGGCCGGATCGCCGAGCGGGAGGTCGGACTCGGCGTAGGCGGTGACCACGCGCGGCGGTTGCGGCAGCGCGCTGCCGGTCTTCTCGGCGAAGGCGGTGTAGTCGAAGCCGCGCCAGCTGCCGGGGGTCAGGTACAGCTCGGGGCGGGCCTCCTGGAGGATCTGCGCCACCTCGGCGCCCCGGTAGATGGCGATGATCGGCGTCTGCACGGCGCCGAGCCGGGCCAGCGCCAGCGAGACCAGCACCGTCTCGACGCGGGTGGGCAGCTGCCAGGCGACGGGTGTGCCCTCGCCGACGCCGTACTCGGCGTGCAGCCCGGCGGCGACCCGCAGCGCCCGGTCGCGGACCTCGCGGAAGCTGAGCACCCGGTCGGTCCCGGCCTGCGCGTCGACCTCCTGGATCAGCATCGGGGCGTCCGGCGTCGCGGCGACCCGCCGCTCCAGCAGGTCCCAGAGGGTCCTGGCCTCGGCGACGCTGCCGGGCGTGGCGGTGCTGGGCATGGGGACCTCCCGTTGGACTGACCGACTACCTGACGAGCGGACCACCCAACTGACTGACCGTCAGATGTGTGACGAGGCTAACCGCGGCGGCGCGGCCCCTCAAGCCCTAGGTCCAGAGAGGACCTGAGGGGCGATCGGGGAGTCGGGCGACCAGCGGGCGACGACCGTGTCCGTGTCGGTCAGGCTCGCCACCAGTGCCAGGGTGTGCGTCAGCACCGCCTCGGCGTACTCGGGCGGAGTGCCCGCCACGGCGTCGCGGACGAGCACCACCTGGAAGCCCGCGTCCACCGCGCCGAACGCCAGCTCCAGCAGTGCGACATTGACCGAGACCCCGACGCAGACCAGGGTCCGCGCGCCCAGGTTGCGCAGCACCGAGGCCAGCCCGGTGTCCTGGAACGGGCCGAGGCCGTGCAGCCGGGGGAGCACCAGGTCCCGCTCCGGATCAGCGCCGATGCCGGGGTGCAGTCCGGCCGCCTCGCTGCCGGGGGTGAGCGCCGCGCCAGGCTGCGCCGTGGCGACCCGCGCCGCGGCCGCGAACAGCCGCGCATTGGCATTGGCGCCCAGCCCGTCCGGCCGGCGCACCGCCGTGCAGTGCAGCACCGGGACCCCGGCCGCGTGCGCGGCCCCGACCAGTGACCGGACCTGTCCGACCAGCCCGCCCTTCTCGGCGGCCGCCGCGAGCTCGGGGAAGACGGCCTGGTCCCCCAGTACCCCGTTCTGGCATTCGCAGGTCACCAGCGCGGTCCGGGTCGGGTCCAGCAGACGCTCCAAGCGCTCCCTGGCATCCGCCATGCCCGCCCCGCCTCTCACTCCGTCGGGCGCTTGCCGCCCGAACCCTGGCTCACTAGTCTGAATCTGACGGAGCGTCAGGTAAAGGGTCCGGGCAGCCGGACCTCGGAGGGAGACCCCCATGGACCACCCCGAGTCGCAGCCGGGCCTTGACGTGGTGACGACCGTGGCCGACGTGCCGATGGTGGTCAGCGTCGACGACCATGTGATCGAACCCGCGCACCTCTTCGAGACCTGGCTGCCCGCCAAGTACCGCGACCGCGGCCCCAAACCGCTGCGGGCGGGGATCGGCGAGCTCGCCTACGTGGGTGGCAAGTACCGGATCAGCATGGACCCGGACGGCCCGCCCACCGACTGGTGGATCTACGAGGACCTGCAGTTCCCGTACAAGCGGAACATCGCCGCCGTCGGCTTCGACCGCGACGAGATGACCCTGGAGGGCATCACCCGCGAGGAGATGCGCCGGGGCTGCTGGGACCCCAAGGCCCGGATCGACGACATGGAGAACAACCATGTCGAGGCCTCGCTCTGCTTCCCCACCTTCCCGCGCTTCTGCGGCCAGACCTTCGCCGAGGCCCACGACAAGGAGGTGGCGCTGGCCTGCGTCCGCGCCTACAACGACTGGATGGTGGACGAGTGGTGCGGTGACAGCGGCGGCCGGCTGATCCCGCTCTGCCTGATCCCGCTCTGGGACGTGCAGCTGGCCGTCGCCGAGATCCGCCGCAACGCCGCGCGCGGCGTACGGGCCGTCTGCTTCAGCGAGATCCCCACCTACCTGGGCCTGCCCTCGATCCACTCCGGCTACTGGGACCCCTTCTTCGCCGAGTGCGAGGCGACCGGGACGGTCGTCTGCATGCACATCGGCTCCTCCTCGCAGATGCCCGCAGCCTCCCCGGACGCCCCGCCGGCCGTCCAGGCCACGCTGAGCTTCAACAACGCCATGGCCTCGATGACGGACTACCTCTTCTCCGGCGTCCTGGTCCGCTTCCCGGCGCTGAAGCTCGCCTACAGCGAGGGCCAGATGGGCTGGATCCCCTACGCCCTGGAGCGCGCCGACGACGTCTGGCGCGAGCACCGGGCCTGGGGCGGCGTGCGCGACCTGATCCCGGAGCCGCCCTCGACGTACTACTACCGCCAGATCTACGCCTGCTTCTTCCGCGACAAGCACGGGATCGCCTCGCTGGACACGGTGGGCGTCGACAACGTGACCTTCGAGACCGACTACCCCCACGTCGACTCGACCTGGCCCGACACCGCGGCGGTCGCCCTGGACCATGTGCGCGGACTGCCGAAGGACGTGGTCTACAAGATCATGCGGGGGAACGCGATCCGGATGCTGGGGCTGGGGCTGGACGGGGCGGGCGGGGTGGCCTGATGGACCTCCAGGACACCCCCGCCGAGGCGGAGTTCCGCCGCGGGCTCCGGGACTGGCTCGGGAAGGTGCTGCCTGATGTCCCGTCACCGCCCGATCCGCTGGACTGGCCGGCCCGGCGGGTCCACGACACGGCCTGGCAGCGGCGGTTGTACGACGCCGGGTACGCGGGGGTGCACTGGCCCCGGGAGGCGGGGGGCCAGGGTGCGACCCCGGCCGAGTACCTGATCTTCCTGGAGGAGACCGAGCGGGCCGGGGCCCCGTACGTGGGGGCGAACTTCGTCGGGCTGCTGCACGCCGGGCCGACCATCGCCGCCGAGGGGACGCCCGAGCAGCGCCGTCGCTGGCTGCCGGGGATCCTCAGCGGCGCCGAGGTGTGGTGCCAGGGCTTCAGCGAGCCGGGCGCGGGATCCGACCTGGCGGCCCTGCGGACCAGGGCGGTCCGCGACGGCGACGACTACGTGGTGACCGGCAGCAAACTGTGGACCTCGCACGCCGAAGTGGCGGACTGGTGCGAACTGCTGGTCCGTACGGACACCACCGCGCCCAGGCACCGGGGCATCAGCTGGCTGGTGCTGCCGATGGACGCCCCGGGGGTGACCGTCCGTCCGCTGCGGACCCTGATCGGGACCACGGAGTTCGCCGAGCTGTTCCTGGACGAGGTGCGGGTGCCGGTGGCGAACCGGGTCGGCGCGGAGAACGACGGCTGGCGGGTGACCATGGTGACGCTGTCGTTCGAACGGGGCACCGCCTTCGCCGGCGAGGTGGTGGCCTGCCGCAGGGCGCTGGCGGAACTGGCCGGGCTGGCCCGGCGGAACGGCGCCTGGGAGGACTCCGGCCTGCGGCGCTCGCTCGGCGTCCTGTCGGCGCGGTTCGGCGCGCTGTGGCGGCTGGTGCAGTGGAACGTGTCCGAGGCGCAGGGCGGCGGGGTGCCCGGGCCCGGGGCGTCCGTCTTCAAGCTGTGCTTCTCGGAGGCGCGGCAGGAGTTGTACGACCTCGCGGCGGCGGTCCTCGGCTCCGGAGCGCTGGTGCTGGCGGACGGAGCGGACGGAGCGGACGGAGCGGGCGACGACTGGACGGCTCAGCGGCTGCAGGGCCTCTCCTACACCATCGCCGCGGGGACCTCGCAGATCCAGCGGAACATCGTGGCCCAACGGGTGCTCGGGCTGCCCAAACCCGGGAGGGCCTGATGGACTTTCGGCTGACGGACGACCAGATCGCCCTGCAGACCGGGCTCCGCGAGCTGCTGGAGGGCAGGTTCGGGCCTGAGCGGTTGCGTGCCGCCGTGGCCGGGGCGGGGAGCGGGGCGGATGACGACGGGCTCCCGCTGTGGTCCGAGCTCTCCGACGCCGGGCTGTTCTCGCTGCGGAAGCCGGAGCGATCGGGACAGCGGGAAGGCGGCCTCGGTCTGGGCCTCGCCGAGGCGGTGCTGGCGTTCGAGGAGGTCGGACGGGCCCTGGTGCCCGGCCCGTTGGTGGCGACCGAGCTCGCCACCGTGCACGCCTCGCTGCCGCCGCACCGGGCCGCGGGCCTGTGCCGGAGGCAGCCCGCCGGACGCGGCCCGCTGCTGGTGGAGCGGCTGCCCGCGCTGGCCGTGCTGCTGCTGCCGGACACTCTCACCGGCGAGGTGCGTTCGCTGAGCCCCTCCGCTCTCCGGGCCCGTGGCAGGCGCGGGGTGGATCCGTTGACGCCGCTGTGGGAGGTCCAAGGGCCGCTGCCGGACGGGGAACTGCTGCCGGGCGTCGACGCCGGACGGCTCTGGGCGGAGGGGACGTTGCTGACCGCGGCACTCCAGGTGGGTCTGGCGGGCCGGGCGGTCGCCACGGCCGTCGGCTACGCGAAGCAGCGTGAGCAGTTCGGCCAACCGATCGGGGCGTTCCAGGCGGTCCAGCACCTCTGCGCGGACATGCTGGCGCGGACCGAGCCGGCCAGGGCGGCGGTGCGGGCGGCCGCCGTGGGCGCGGACGCCGGGGTGCCGACGGCGGAGCTGTCCGTCGAGATCGCGGGGGCGAAGCTGCTCGCGGACCAGGCGGCGGTGCGCGGCGCCCGTGACTGCCTGCAAGTGCACGGAGGTATGGGCTTCACCTGGGAGGCGGACGTCCATCTGCTGCTGAAGCGGGCCTGGGTGTACGAGGGATCCTTCGCCGGGACGCCGGAGAGCGCGGAACTGCTGGCCGAGGGCCTGTCCGTGGCAGGTCTCGGTCATGGTGCCGGCCATGGCGTCGGACACTTGTAGGAAGGGTGGTGTCTCCGGGAACGTCCGCCGGTCTCCCAGGAATTCGGCGCGTTTCGGTTACGCTCCGGAGTGTGCGGACGGATCGATGTGCTGGGCCTGCTGAGCGGCCATGCCGCGTCCAGAACGTCCTGAACATCCAGGGTTGGGGACCAGCAGGGGCAGTATGCACCGCTGGACGGTCCCAATGTTGGAATATGCCCGAAGCGCTTGCTGGAATCGGTGCAGGCAAATCATCCTGGATCAGATGCGCATCGGTGCGCCGCCCGGGGAGCCGGACGGTTCCAGGGGCGCGACTGATCCCGCTAGTACGGGTGGTGTGAGCGGTGCAGGTGCTTCAGGTGCAGATCGCCGTCGAGGCGGATCCGGCCGAGGTCGGACGGGCTCGCAGGTGGACCAGATCACGGCTGACCGGATGCGGCTTCGACCCGGACGCGGCGCTGGCGGAGGCGCTGGTACTGGTGGTGTCCGAGCTGGTCACCAACGCCGTGGTGCACACCGGGAATCCGGCCGTGCTGTGCCTCCAGTTCCCGGTCGGCGGGGACGAGGCCGACCGGCGCCCGGTCCGGGTCGAGGTCGCCGACGCCAGCGAGCGTCCGCCCCGTCCCCGGCACGCCCCGGGTGAGGCGACCAACGGCCGCGGCCTGGAACTGGTGGAGAACCTCTGCGACCGTTGGGGTTGGTTCCCGGACGGCGGGGGCAAGCGGGTGTGGTGCGAGATCGAGCGCGAGCCCCGGGAGTGCGGGCCGCCGGCGCTGGACGCCGAGACCCTGCTGACGCTGCAACAACTGCTGGTCGGCTGACCGACCTGAGGATCGGGGGACAGTCGGCGGTGGGATCCGACACGGCGGGGGCGGCCCGGTCCTTCTGGGCGGCACCTCGGGTGGCCGCGGCCCTGGAGGGCGTCATCGACCTGGAGCACGGTCCGGACGGATCGTGGTTCATGCCGTGGCGGCTGCCGGTGGCGGACCTGGAACTGCACCACCCCGCGCTGGTGCTGCCCGCGATGAGCGCCTGCGGAGGCAGGATCAGGGTGCGCACGGCGGCCCGCGCACTTCGGCTGGACGCCGAGACGGTGCGGCTGGACGGTGGCCCGGACCTGCCCGGCGTCTGCGACCTGCTGATCGGGACCTCCCTCGGTGCCGACACCGCCCCGGCCCCCGGCGGCGACCGGTGGCGGCGGGCCGATCTCGGCGAGCACGGCGCGGTGTTCGCGGACCTGCCGCCCGGGGACAAACTGCTGGAGCTCTGGCTGCCGAGTCTGGCCCCGGTCCGGGTACGCGGGCTGCGGGCCCTGGACGGCCTGCCGCTGCTCCCGGCCGGGCCGGACCGCCGGCCCCGGTGGACGGTCTACGGCAGCAGCATCACCCACGGCTTCGCCCTTCCGCCCGCCTCGCCGGCGAGCACCTGGCCGGCCGTCGCCGGACGGCTGCTCGGGCGGAACGTCACCAATCTGGGCTTCGGCGGGGCCTGTCTGCTCGATCCGCTGGTGGCCCGGATGATCGGCGAGCGGACAACTGAGCACATCACCCTGGAAATCGGGATAAACATCCACAACACCGCCGGTCTACGCGAGCGCACCCTGGCTCCGTCGCTCCATGGATTCCTGGCCACAATCCGGTCGCACCAGCCCCGGGTTCCGGTCACCGTCCTCGGCCCGGTGCACGGTGGGGAGCGTGAGGACTCGGTGGTCGCCTGTCGCCGGAACGCGGACGGAAGCGGCATGGAGGTGGCGGGGGATCTGACACTGTGCCAGATGAGGCGGATTTTCGAAGACACCGTGGAGGTCCTGAAAAGGCGCGGTGACAGGGCTCTGACCTGGATGGATGGCCGAGAACTGTTCAGCGGGGAGGACGCCGCGGTGGGCGGTCTTTCGGACGGACTCCATCCGGATGTGCGCTCCCAGGGGCTGATGGGGGAGCGCTATGCGGCGCTCGAAGGCGCCCGCTGAGGCATGCGGACGCGGGTGTGCGGGTCGCGCGCCGGGGGCGTGCAGGGGGAGTGAAGTGCCGAAACGGCCAGTCGATCAGTCGTCCGAAAGCGTACGCAACCAATCCGAATTGCGGACAACCCATTGACGTGACGTATTCACCTGATCACTCTTGGGTTGAGCAATTCGTTGCGAGGGGACGTCGAGGGCACCGGTGACAGCAGTCGCATCCGGCTGTCCTTGGCGAGTGCGAATTGTGTCGGCGCTGGTCAGGGCCAATGCGTCGAGGCTGGGTGGCGAGACTCCGTATCGTGCTCGAGGCGAGTACGGCGTCTCGCCACCCATTCGTTCGCCCGGCGCTCCGCGGATCCGGCGGCGGTCTGGACCGCCCGGCTCCGGGTGTCACCTGAGCCGCTTGTCGGTTGAACCGATGAGCTGCCAACCGAGTTACCGAATGGCCACCGGGGCGACCGGCGCTCCCACCGCGCCCGTGAACGGCTCCGGCGGTGCCGCGAGCAGGAACTCGTACCTCCCGTCGTCGGCGCACTCCTGCGCCAACTGCTCCAGGTTCCAGTTCTGACCCTGCATCATCCCCATCTCCACCAGGTCCAGCGCGTGCACCGGGAGATAGAGGCCGTCCACCTCGGGCGGGAAGATCTCGAAGGTGAGGGTGTCGTTGGCGACCGCGGCGACGTCCCTCGCGTGGAACCACTCGGGGGTGCGCAGCGAGAGGCCGGGGGAGGGGAAGGCGTAGGAGTCGCGGTCGCCGCCCAGGTAGAGCTGGATCTGCCCGGTGCGGACCAGGACGATGTCCCCCGCCCGCACGGTGGTCCTGGCCAGCTCCTCGGCGGCCTCCAGGTCCTCGGGGGTGACCGCGTGGCCGCCGGCCAGCCGGTCCACGCCCCGGGCGCGGGCGACGTCCAGCAGCACACCGCGGCCGACCATCGGCGGGGCCTTCTCCACGCCGCTGTACTCGGCGCCCTCCTGGGCCGTGATGGTGCTCGCGGCGCGGTTGTTGTAGATCCGGCCGCCGTGGCTGACATGGCCCAGGCCGTCCCAGTGGGTGCCGGCCTGCAGGCCCATGGTCACCACGTCGTCGCTGGTGGCGATGGCGCCCGGCTCGAACATCTCCCAGTTGAGCGCGACCATGGTGTGCAGCGGGTTGACCCGGCCCTGGATCATGCCGGTCTGCACGCCGTACTGCTGCAACGGCAGGGCGAGCGGGACCCGGTGTCCGCTGCGTACCGTGGCCGCGGCCGCCCGGACCGTCTCCGGGGTGATCAGGTTGAGCGTGCCGATCTCGTCGGCGGCGCCCCAGCGGCCCCAGTTGTTGACGCGCTTGGCGATGTCGCGGAACTCGTCGAAGTCGGTGAGTGCGGGCATGTGCGGCCTCCCCTTGCCGTGTGATTCTGCTGCTGCCAATTCTGACGACCTGTCAGGACTGTTGCGCGGCGCGATCCGGTACCTAGAATCTAACGGTCCGTCAGATTCTTGAGGAGGGCTGCGACGTGGGCGAGTTCCTGCACGGCAAGGTGGTGGCGGTGACCGGCGCCGGGCGCGGCATCGGACGTGCGGTCGCCCTGGCCTGCGCGGCGGAGGGCGCCAGGGTCGTGGTGAACGACTACGGGGTCGGCATCGAGGGCGGCGACCCGACCAGCGAGGTCGCCGATGGCGTGGTGAAGGAGATCCAGGCGGCCGGCGGAGAGGCCGTGGCGGTCGCCGACGACGTGTCCACCATGGCCGGCGGCGAGCGGGTGGTCCGGGTCGCCGTGGACACCTGGGGCCGGCTGGACGGGGCGGTGTGCGTCGCCGGGATCCTGCGCGAACGGATGCTCTTCAACATGTCCGAGGAGGAGTGGGACCCGGTGCTGGCCACCCACCTCAAGGGCACCTTCACCGTGTTCCGGGCCGCCTCCGCACTGATGCGACGTCAGGGCGGCGGCAGGCTCGTCGGGTTCACCAGCGGCAACCACACCGGCAGCGTCAGCCAGGCCAACTACAGCGCCGCCAAGGGCGGCATCATCTCGCTGGTCCGCAGCGCCGCGCTCGGCCTGCACAAGTACGGGGTCACCGCCAACTGCGTGGCGCCGGTGGCCAGGACCCGGATGTCCGCCAACGTCCCGATGGAGCTCAAGGAGATCGGGGAGCCCGAGGACGTCGCCGCGCTGGTCGTCTACCTGCTCTCCGACCAGGCCGCCGACATCACCGGGCAGGTCTACACCGTCGCCGGACCCAAGATCGCGGTCTGGGCGCAGCCGCGCGAACTGCGCTCCGTGCACGCGGAGGGAGCCGGGGCCGACGGGATCTCCTGGACCCCGCGGCGCATCGCCGATGTGCTCCCCGGCGCGGTCGGCACCGACCCGATGCCGATGCTGGCCCAGCTGGAGGCCATGGCCAGGGCCGCGGCCGCGAACCAGCGCCCCAACGCCTGAGAGGCGCGCAGCCACCCATGGACTTCTCCTTCAGCGCCGCCGACGAGGCCTTCCGGGCCCGGGCCCGCGGCTGGCTCGCCGAACGCCTCGACGACGGCGGCCCCTTCGCCGATCTGCGCACCGCCCAGGGCTTCGACCCGGACCGCCGCCGCGCCTGGGAGCGGGAACTTGGCAGCGGCGGCTGGATCGGCCTCGGCTGGCCCGCCGAACCCGCGTCGGCCGGGTCCGAGCCCGAGGCCGAGGCCGCGTCGGAGCCCGGGTCCGAGCCCGAGGTGACCCCGCTCTCCCGTCAGGTCGTCTGGTCCGAGGAGTACGCCCGCGCCGCAGGACCGGCCCCGCTGGGCATCGTCGGCGAGCAGTTGCTCGCCCCCACCCTGATCCGGCACGGCACCGACGACCAGCGCAGCCGCTTCCTGCCGCCGATCGCGAGCGGCGAGGAGATCTGGTGCCAGGGCTACAGCGAACCCGGCGCCGGCTCCGACCTGGCCGCCGTCCGCACCACCGGAACCCGTTCCCCGGACGGGAGTTGGCGGGTCACCGGCCAGAAGACCTGGACCTCGCTGTCCCAGTGGGCCGACTGGTGCTTCGTGCTGGCCCGCACCGGGCCGGGGTCGCTCCGGCACCACGGTCTCAGCCTGCTGCTGCTCCCCATGGACCAGCCCGGACGGATCGAGGTGCGCCCGATCCGGCAGCTCGACGGCGACTCCGAGTTCAGCGAGGTCTTCTTCGACCTCGCCGAGGCCGCGGCCGAACACGTCCTCGGCGAGGTCGGCGACGGCTGGCGGGTCGCCATGGACCTGCTGTCCTTCGAGCGCGGCGTCGGCATGCTGGCCCGGCAGATCGGCTACGCCCGGGAACTGGACGGGGTGATCGCGCTGGCCCGGGCCTCGGGCGCGGTGCACGACCCGGTGCTACGGGAGCGGCTCACCCGTCAGTGGGCCGAGCTGCACGTCATGCGCTGCAACGCGCTGCGCACCCTGGGCACCGCCGAGCCGGGCACCGCCGCCGTGGCCAAGCTGGTCTGGGGCGGCTGGCACCAGCGGCTCGGCGAACTGTCGCTGCAGGTGCAGGGAGCAGCCGCGGCCCTGGGCCGCGGACCGCACGACGCCGGGACCCTCCGGTTGACGCAGAGTCAGCACCGGATGCTCTTCTCCCGCGCCGACACCATCTACGGCGGCAGCGACCAGATCCAGCGCAACCTCATCGCCGAGCGCGTCCTCGGCCTGCCCCGAGAAAGCAGGAGTCCGTCATGACCGCCACCTCCGAAGCACCGACCGCCGTGGCCGAAGTGCCGACCGCCCGACTGTTCGTCAACGGGGCCTGGCGCGAGGGCGGCGGCGGCAGCTACCCGGTCGTCGACCCCTCCACCGAGCAGCCGGTCGGCCGGGCCCCGGAGGCCTCGGCCGACGATGTGGCGGACGCCGTGGCCGCCGCCAGGGAGGCGTTCGAGGGCTGGTCCAGGACCAGCCCCGCCCAGCGCGCCGCGGTGCTGGACCGGATCGCCGATCTGCTGCTGGCCCGCAACGACGACTTCGTCCCGCTGCTGCAGGCCGAGACCGGGGCCACCATCAGGGTCGCCTCGGCGATGCAGGTCCCGGTGGCCGCCGAGCGCTTCCGCCGCTACGCCCGCGGCGCGCTGGAACCGGCCGTCAGCGCGCTGGCCCCGCAGCCGGTCGCCGCCACCCCGCTGGCCGCCGGCGGGCTGACCAGTGCGGTCGCGGCCCGGCGTCCGGTGGGCGTGGTCGGCTGCATCACCTCCTACAACTTCCCCATCGTCAACCTGGCCGGCAAGCTCGCCCCGGCGCTGGCGGCCGGCAACACCGTGGTGGCCAAGCCGGCCCCGCAGGACCCGCTGGGCTGCCTCAAGCTGGGCGAGGTCTTCGAGGAGGCCGGAGCTCCGCCCGGGATCTTCAACGTGGTCACCGGCTCCGGTGCGGCCACCGGCGCGGCGCTGGTCGCCTCGCCCGACGTCGACATGATCAGCTTCACCGGCTCGACCGCGGTCGGCCGCAGGATCGCCGCCGACGGCGGGCTCACCATGAAGCGGCTGCTGCTGGAACTCGGCGGCAAGGGCGCGGGGATCGTCCTGGAGGACGCCGACCTGCGCGCCGCGGTCTCCGCCGTCGGCTCGGCCTGGTCCTTCCACTCCGGGCAGATCTGCACCGCGCCCACCCGGGTGCTGGTGCACGAGTCCCGGCACGACGAGGTCGTGGCCGCCCTGGCCGCCTACGCCGCCGCGCTCACCGTCGGCGACCCGCTGTCGCCGGACACGGTCGTCGGCCCGGTCATCACCGCACAGCACCGCGACCGGGTCGAGGGCTACATCGCCGGGGCGCTGGCCGAGGGCGCCCGGCTGGTCTGCGGCGGCACCCGCAAGGAGCACGCCGACGGCTTCCCGGTCCTCCCCGACACCGGCTTCTACGTCGCCCCGACGCTGCTGGCCGACGTCACCCCGACCATGACCATCGCCCGCGAGGAGGTCTTCGGCCCGGTCGTGGTGGTGATCCCGTTCCGGGACGAGGAGGAGGCCGTCGCCATCGCCAACTCCACCGAGTTCGGCCTGTACGACTACGTCTTCACCGCCGACACCGCCCGCGCCTACGCCCTCGCGGCCCGGCTGCGGACCGGCCATGTCGGCATCAACACCGCCCAGCGCAACATGGAGGCCCCCTTCGGCGGCTTCAAGCAGAGCGGTGTCGGCCGCGACGGCGGCTCCTACGGGCTGCAGGCCTACAGCGAGGTCCAGGCCGTCATCTGGCAGTCGTGAGACATGATCTGAGGGGTATTCACATGAAGGGCATCATCTTCGACGGCAAGGCGGCCCAGGTGGTGGACGACCTGGAGGTCCGCGACCCCGGCATCGGCGAGGTGCTGGTGCGGATCGCCGCCGCCGGGCTCTGCCACAGCGACCTGTCCGTGATCGACGGCACCATCCCGTTCCCGGTCCCGGTGGTGCTCGGCCACGAGGGCGCCGGGACGGTGGAGGCGGTGGGCCCCGGCGTCACCCACGTCCAGCCGGGCGACCATGTCGCCCTGTCCACCCTCGCCAACTGCGGCACCTGCGTGGAGTGCGGCCGGGGACGGCCGACGATGTGCCGCAAGGCCATCGGCTTCCCCGGCAAGCCCTTCACCCGCCGCTCCGAACCCGGCACCCCGCTCTACAACTTCGCCTCCACCTCGGTGTTCGCCGAACGCACCGTGGTGAAAGCGGTCCAGGCGGTGCGGATCGACCCGGCCATCCCGTTCACCTCCGCGGCGCTGATCGGCTGCGGGGTGCTGACCGGGGTGGGCGCGGTGCTCAACCGGGCCAGGGTCGGCATCGGCGACACCGTCGCGGTCATCGGCTGCGGCGGGATCGGCCTCAACGTCATCCAGGGGGCGAGGCTGGCCGGCGCCTCCCGGATCGTCGCGGTGGACGCGGTCGCCGCGAAGGAGGCGGCGGCCCGCACCTTCGGGGCGACGGACTTCGTGGACGCGCGGGCGGTCACCGACTCGGTGGAGGCCGTCAAGGCGCTGCTCCCGGAGGGGGTGGACCACGCCTTCGAGTGCGTCGGAGCGGTGGCTCTGGTCCGCCAGGCCGTGGACCTGCTCAACCGTCACGGCCAGGCGGTGCTGCTGGGGATGACCCGTCCGGACGCGGAGGCGGCCTTCCGGCCGGCCGAGATGTTCCTGGACAAGTCCATCCTGGGCTGCCGCTACGGGTCGTCCCGACCCCAGGTGGACATCGCGCTCTACGCTGCGCTGTACGCCGAGGGGCGGCTGCTGCTGGACGAACTCGTCACTGAGGTCTTTCCTGTGGAGGAGTTCGAGGCCGCCGCAGAGGCCACGCACGGCGGGCGGGTGGCCCGGGCGGTACTCGCGAACAGCAACCGTGCACCACCTGCACCGTCAACTCGCGCCCACCGTCCGGAACGTACGCCGGTACGCACTGGGCGCCACCCCCAGCGACTCCCGAACGTGCGTCCGCATGCTCGCCGCTGTGCCGAACCCGACCTCCCGCGCGATCCGGTCCACCGTCATCTCGCTTCCTTCGAGCAACTCCCTTGCTCGATGCGCCCGCTGACGGATCAGCCACTGCCCCGGGCTGACCCCGGTCTCCTCCCGGAAGCGGCGGGTGAAGGTCCGCACGCTCATCCCCGACTTCGCGGCCAGGTCCCGCAGGGCCAGCGGTTCGCCCAGCCGCTCCAGCGCCCACGCCCGGGCCGCCGCCGTCCCCTCGCTGCCCTCGTCCGGGACCGGCAGGTCCACGTACTGGGCCTGGCCGCCCTCCCGCCACGGCGGAACGATGCAGCGGCGGGCCACCCGGTTGGCGACGGCCGACCCGTGGTCGCGGCGTACCAGGTGCAGGCACAGGTCGACCCCGGCGGCGACCCCGCCGGAGGTGAGCACGTCGCCGTCGTCCACGAACAGCACGTCCGGGTTGAGCTGCACCTTGGGGAACAGCCGGCGGAAGTTGTCGGTGTGCATCCAGTGGGTCGTGGCCGGGCGGCCGTCCAGCAGCCCGGCCGCCGCCAGGACGAAGGCGCCGGTGCAGATGGAGACCAGCCGGGTGCCGGGGCGGATCAGTGCCAGCGCGTCGGCGACCTCCTGCGGCAGCCGTCCCTCGGTCTCGGCCAGGTTCGACCCGTGGGTGGCCGGGATGACCACGGTGTCGGCGGTGGCCAGCAGTTCCGGTCCGTGCTCGACGGTGATGCCGAAGTCGGTACTGGTCCGGACCGGCTTCCCGTCCACCGTGCAGGTGGCCACCCGGTACAGCGGCGGGTCGCCGACCGCATGTGCGCACTCCAGGATGCGGGAGGGCGTCGCCAGCTCGAAGGCGATCACCCCGGGGAGGGCGAGGACGGCTACGCGGTGCGGTCGGGTCATGCGTCCATCCTGCGCCGTGGCCCGATCCTTGCGCAAGCTGTCCTTCCGGCCACTCGCAGCCGCGATGGGGCACTGGCGAGAATCCTGGTGTGACCGATCAGCAGACAGTCCCCGCCGCCACCCGGCCCGCGTCCGCCTCCGCGCCCGTGCCGCGCACGCCGCGCCTGCACTACGCCTGGATCGTCGCGGGCGTCTGCCTCCTCGTCCTGCTCGGCGCGGCCGGCTTCCGGTCCACGCCGGCGCTGCTGATGGAGCCGCTGAACACCGAGTTCGGCTGGTCGCACGGCGTCATCTCGGCCGCGGTCTCGGTCAACATGGTGCTCAACGGCCTGACCGCGCCCTTCGCCGCCGCGCTGATGGACCGCTTCGGCATCCGCAGGGTCGCCGCCGTCGCGCTGACCATGATGGCCGTCGGGGCCGGAGCCACCGTCTACATGGACGCGCCCTGGCAGATGATGCTGTGCTGGGGCGTCCTGGTCGGCATCGGCAGCGGGTCCATGGCGCTGGCCTTCACCGCGACCATCACCGGCCGCTGGTTCCTGGCCCGGCGCGGACTGGTCACCGGCGTGCTGACCGCCGCCAGCGCCGCCGGGAACCTGGTCTTCCTGCCCATCCTGGCCTGGCTGATCAGCGCCTACGGCTGGCGCAGCGCCTCGCTGACCGTCGGCCTCTGCTCGCTGGCGGTGGTCCCGATCGTGCTGATGCTGCTCCGCGAGCGTCCCGCCGACCTGGGCCTGCTGCCGTACGGGCAGACCGAGCCCGATCCGGAGCAGCCCGCCGACCCGGCAACGGAGGCGGCGGCCGAGCCCAAGGGCCTGCGGGCGCTGCGGCTGCTTCGCCAGGCCGCCGGGACCAGGCCGTTCTGGCTGCTGGCCGGATCCTTCGCGATCTGCGGGGCGACCACCAACGGCCTGGTCGGCACGCACTTCATCCCGGCGGCCGGCGACCACGGCATGGTGGAGACCACCGCCGCGAGCCTGCTCGCCCTGGTCGGGGTGTTCGACGTGGTCGGCACGGTCTTCTCGGGCTGGCTGACGGACCGGTGGGACTCCCGCAAGCTGCTCGGCGTCTACTACCTGCTGCGCGGCGCCTCGCTGCTGTTCCTGCCGGCGCTGTTCGCCCGGACCGTGCACCCCAGCATGGTGATCTTCATTGTCTTCTACGGACTGGACTGGGTCGCCACGGTGCCGCCGACCATCGCGCTGTGCCGGGAGTGGTTCGGCGAGGACGCGCCGATCGTCTTCGGCTGGGTGTTCTGCGGCCACCAGGTCGGTGCGGCCCTGGTCGCCTTCGGCGCCGGTATGGTCCGCGACCAGCTGGGCAGCTACGACGCCGCCTGGTACGGCGCCGGCGCGCTGTGCGTGATCGCGGCGAGCTGCGCCCTGCTGCTCCGGGCCAAGCCGACCGTCCCCCCGGTGGCAACCGTCCCGCTCACGGCGTGAGTTCGCCGAAGCCGCCGCGGTAGAAGAGCAGCGGCCCGGCGTCGGTCCGTCCCACCGACAGCTCGCAGACCCGGCCGAGCACGATCAGGTGGTCGCCGCCGACGTGCACCGCGTGGATGGTGCAGTCGATCCAGGCCAGCGCGTCGGCGATGCGCGGCGAACCGGTGCCGGGGGAGGGGCTCCAGCCCACGCCGGCGAACTTGTCCGCGCCGGAGGCGCTGCTCACCGCGAAGGTCCGGCAGAGGTCGCCCTGGTCGGCGGCGAGGACGCTGACGCAGAACCGTCCGGCGTGGGCGATCCTGGGCCAGGAGGCCGACGTCCGGGCGACGTTGAAGCTCACCAGCGGCGGGTCCAGGGACAGCGAGGAGAAGGACTGGCAGGCGAAGCCGGCCGGCGTCCCGTCCTGGTCCAGGGCGCTGATGACGGTGACGCCGGTGCAGAAGTGGCCCAGCACGGAGCGCATCAGCAGCGGGTCGGTGACCGCCCCGGGCAGGCGCTCGTCGGGCCCCACGGCGCGCAGCGGCGACACCACCGGCGCGTCCGGCTCCGCCTCCTGGGGCGGCGCGGCGGACGCGCGGAGGTACCGGATGGCGGCGACCGCCATGCCCTCGTGGCCCATTGCTGCCTCGCAGAGGTCTCGTCCCTGAAGGGTCCCGGAAGGGGTTCCGGACACCATTGAACCTGACGGATCGTCAGATGAGAAGGGCGTTTCTGCCCCTTGACGCCGATGATCAGGCGCTGCGTAGGGTGGACGTGCGGTTCTGGGGAGAACCGGGCGAGGGGGACGGCGATGGACCGGCGGGCCAAGCGGTGGATACAGGCGCTGGGCGCGGTGCTCGGGGTGCAGCTGCTCCTCGGCGCCGAGAACCTCTACGCCAGCGGTGCCTTCTCCCAGCCGGCGTTCAGCCCGGACGGGTCGTCCCAGGTGGTGCTCTGGAACCTGGTGGCGGACCAGGCGGTCCGCACCGCCGTGGAGACGGTCGTGCTGCTGGGCCTGCTCGCGCTGGCACGGCTGGTGAGCCGCCGGCTGCTGCACGGGCGCTTCGCGACGGCGGTGACGGCCCTGCTGCTCCTGCTGGGCTCGTACGTCGACGTCTTCGTCGAGTTCAAGGGCATGGCGCTGGGCGGACCGGCGCTGGCCTGGGGCCTGACCAATGATCTGCAGAGCGCCGCGGTGCCGGTGATCGCCGGGGCCTGGGTGCTCTGGGGCCGGCGGCCGGAGCCGAGGACCGGCCTGGTCGCGGCCGCGGTGCCCGGGGTCTGGGACGGCGGCGGCAGTGTGCTCCAGTTCGAGCCGGACGGGGTGTTCACCGTCACCAGCGGGGGCCTGGTGTCCGTCGCCGGGCTGTGGGAGCCGGGCCCGGACGGGCGGTCGCAGGTGGTGCTGAAGGTCGACTCACCCACCGACCTGGGCCACGGCTGGCAGGCGACGCTGCTCGACCTGGAGCTGACCGGGCACGCGGCGCGGCTGCACTCCGGCGCGGCGGTGTCCTATCTGCGCCGCGAGCCCGAACTGGTACTGCAGGAGACCGGCGGCTACATCGGCGCCGTCGAGGTGCTGGAGGCCTGACCGGTCCCGCCGCTCGTGGCCGGCCTGCTTGTCACGGGTCCGCTCGTCGCCGGCCCCCGCATCAGCGCCCCTGGAACCGCGGCGGCCGCCGCTCGACGAAGGCGCGCACCCCCTCCGGGGCGTCCTCCGTCGTCATATTGACCTCCTGGGCGATCGCCTCCGCGGCGAAGGCCGCGGCCCGGTCCGACTCCAGCGACGCGTTGACCAGCCGCTTGGTCATGGCCAGGGCCCGGGTCGGCCCGGCCGCCAGCCGCTCGGTCCACTCCCGCGCCGTCTTCTCCAACTCCTCGGCCGGGACCACCAGGTTGACCAGCCCCATCCGCTCCGCGTCCGCGGCCGACAGCTTGTCACCGAAGAACAGCAGCTCCTTGGCCCGCTGCGGACCGACCAGCCGCGGCAGCAGATACGCCCCGCCGCCGTCCGGGACCAGCCCGCGTCGTACGAACGCCGCCACGAAGCTGGCCTGATCGCTCGCCAGCACCAGGTCGCAGGCCAGCGCCAGGTGCACGCCGACCCCGGCGGCGGTGCCGTTCACCGCGGCCAGCACCGGCTTCTCGCAGTCCAGCACCGCGGCGACCATGCGCTGCACCCCGGTCCGCAGCATCCGCTCGACATCGCCGGGGACCGGCGGCCCGGCGGCGGGGGCGCCGGACCGCAGGTCCGCGCCGGAGCAGAAGCCGCGGCCCGAGCCGGTCAGCAGCACCGCGCGGACGGACGGGTCAGCCGAGGCGCCGGCCAGTTCGGTGATCAGCAGTTCGCGCAGCTCGGCGGTGATCGCGTTCAGGGTCTCCGGCCGGTGCAGCGTCAGCCGCAGCACCCCGCCGTCCCTGGCCACCAGCAGCGGCCCGGTCACCGGCACACCGCCAGCGCGTCCAGGGCGACCACGCCCTTGCCGCGCTCCAGCACCATCAGCGGGTTGATGTCCAGCTCGGCCAGCTCGCCGTCCAGTTCGACCGCCATCCGCTGCACTCGCAGCACGGCCTCCACCAGGGCGTCCAGATCCATCGGCGGGCCGCCGCGCACCCCGTCCAGCAGCGGCCGGCAGCGCAGCCGGTCCAGTGCGGCCCTGACGTCCAGGCAGTCGAACGGCGGCACCATCACGGCGGTGTCGGCCAGCACCTCCACCAGCACCCCGCCCATGCCCACGGTGACCGTCGGCCCGAAGCTGGGGTCCTGGGTGACGCCGATGACCATCTCCACCCCGGCCTCCACCATCTGGCACACCAGCACCCCCTCCAGCCGGGGGATTCCGGCGGCCCGGGCGTTGTCGGTGAGCTCGCGGAACGCCTCCCGCACCTGGCTGGCCGAGGTCAACCCGACGTGCACCAGACCGAGTTCGGTCTTGTGGGCGACCTCGGGCGCGGAGCCCTTCAGCACCACCGGGTAGCCCACCACCCCGGCCGCCCGCACCGCCCCGGCGGCGCTGGTGACCAGTTGCTCGCGCGGCACCCGCAGGCCGTAGGAGCGCAGCAGCTGCTTGGCGGCGACCTCGCTGAGCTGCTGCCCGGGCCGCAGCACCCGCTGCGCCTTGACCTTGCCCGCGCAGGGCGTCCGCGGCGCGTGCTCGAACGGGCTGCGGTAGCCGGCCACGAAGCGGTGGTGCTCCAGATAGGCGGCGACCGCCCGCACGCAGTTGCCGAAGGTGCGGAAGGTGGCGACCCGGGAGGAGCCGAGCAGGGTCTGCCGGTACGCGTCCTCGGTGCCGTCCGGCGAGCCCCAGACCACGCAGACCAGCTTGTCGGTGGTCTCGGCGACCTCGACCAGGTCCTGCGCCAGCTTGTCGCTCATCGGTGGGAACGGCCCGGTGATCGGGCAGATCAGCACGCCCACCGAGGGGTCGGCCAGGATCGCGTCCAGGATCCTCCGGCCGCGCCAGTCGCCGACCGGGTGGCCGCCGTTGTCGATCGGGTTGGCGACGCTGAGGTACTCGGGGATCCACTGGTGCAGCTCATCCTGCTTCTGCTCGGAGAGCCGGGGCATGGTCAGCCCGGCCATCGAGGCCAGGTCGGCCAGGTGCGCGCCGGTCCCGCCGGAGATGGAGTAGACGGCGACCCCGTCGGCCTGCGGCGGCCTGGCCCGGGCCAGCAGCGCGGCGGTGTCCTGGAGTTCGTCCAGGCCGTCCACCCGGATCACCCCGAACTGCCGGAAGGCCGCGTCCACCACGTCGTCCGCGCCGGTGAGCTTGCCGGTGTGGGAGGCGGCCATCCGTGCGCCCTCCCGGGTCCGGCCGACCTTGACGGCCACCACCGGGACGCCGCGCCGGGCGGCGTGGTCGGCGGCGAGCAGGAAGGCCCGGCCGTCCTTGAGCCCCTCGATGTAGGCGGCGATGGCGCCGACCTCGGGCTGGTCGGCGAACCAGCGGACGAAGTCGGCGACCTCCAGGTCGGCCTCGTTGCCGGTGGGGGCCCAGTGGCTGAGCCGGATGCCGAGGGACTGGAGAGAGAACAGCGGTCGGCCCTGGTGGCCGCTCTGGGTGATCAGCGCGATGGCCGGCCCGGTCAGGTCCTCGCGGAACCGCTCGAAGGCGTTGAGGTTGGTGTTGGGGCCGAGCAGCCGCAGCCCGGTCGGCGCCTCGGCGATCAGCCGGGCCAGCCGCCGCTGGGCCTCGGCGCCCTCGGCGCCGGTCTCGGCGAAGCCGGAGGCGAAGGCCACCGCGAACTTCACCTTGGCCTCGATCAGCTGGGGCACCACCGGCTCGGGGTCGGCGAGCAGGATCACGGCCAGGTCGACCGGCTCCCCGCCGGCGACCGGGACCGAGGCCAGGTCCGGGTAGCAGGGCCGGCCGTCCACCTCGGTCCGGCCCGGGTTGACCGGGTACATCCGGGCCCCGACCCGTTCGGCCCAGGCGGCCAGCTGCCGGGTGATGCCGGTATTGGGCCGCCCCGGGGTGTCCGAGGCGCCGATCACCGCCACGCTCGACGGGCGGAAGAAGGCGTCGAGGTCGACCGGGCGCGAGCGCACCGGGCGGCCGCCGACATCGGTCTCGTCGTCCGGGTCCAGCATGGCGTTGCCTCCGTTCCCTATATCTGACGTTCCATCAGATTACTGGCAGGAAACGCTTGCTGGAAGGGGTCGGCAGGCACCGCGGCTCTTGCGCCCAGCTCACCGCATGCGTTGAACTGACGGCACGTCAGAAATCAAGGAGAGGGATGAGGCCGTGACCCCGGCAGACCGCCCCGAGCCCGACGCCTTCACCCGCCCCTACTGGGAGGCGGCCGCGCAGGGCCGGCTGCTGCTGCGCCGCTGCGCCTCCTGCGGGCGGGCGCACCACTACCCCCGCGAGTTCTGCCCGTACTGCTGGAGCGAGGAGGTGGTCTGGGAGCAGGCCTCGGGTGACGCCGTCCTCTACACCTGGTCACTGGTTCAGGTGAACGACCTCCCGCCGTTCCGGGACCGGCTGCCCTATGTCGCCGCCGTGGTGGACCTCGCCGAGGGGCCCCGGATGATGACTGCGGTGGTCGGCTGCGACCCGGCCGAGCTGAGCGTCGGCATGGCGCTGCATGTGAGCTTGCCCACAGCTGAGCCCGGGGACGCGGTCGATCCGGCGCCGCTCGCCGCCCCCGTTTTCGGCCCGCTCCGGGATTGATGATTCAACGTCAGCGGGACGTAAGGCAGGGGGTGGGACTGCCGGTGAACGTGTGAGGGCCTCGTGACAACGACGCTGTGGCTCCTGTGTCACGTCACACGATGGGGGTACCGTGACGCTGGAGACGGCTGCGCAGACCGGTGCGGCCGACGACATCACCAGGAGTGACCGGAAGCCACCCGCCGAGGCCGCCCCTCAGGGCCCCCACCCGTATGCGCCCCCGATCCCGCGAGGAACAAACGTCCATGTCGAGTTACGCCCGCCCTGCCTCCGACCCGAACCGGCGCGGTTCCGGCGGAACCGCGCCAGGCACGGACAGTGACGGCGGATACGGCGTCAGCTACGACGGCTACTACGGGCAGCAGGACGGCTACGCACAGGGCGGGTACGCGCAGAACGGCTACGCGGACCCCGGCTACAGCGAACCGGCCTACCGGACGGACCCCTACTACGCCGAACGTGCGTACCCCGGTCCCGGCCACAGCGACGCCGGCTACCAGGGCTCCGGCTACCAGGGCTCCGGCTACTCCGACCCCGGCTACGCCGACGACTCCGACCACACCGACCCGCGGTTCGTCGACTCCGGCTACGGCGACTACGCGGCCCCGGCCGCCCCCCGCGCCGAGGCCCCCCGCGCCACCGGACCCCGCTCCGGCAGCCGGGTCGCGGCCCGCGCCGCCGCCCGGGCCCGGGCCCGCCGCAGGCGCCGGGTCCGCAACGGCTTCCTCGGCGTCGGCTCCGTCGCCGCCGTGGCGGTCATCGCCATGGCCGGGCTGGTGCACCCGAACACCGGCAAGACCGCGACCACCGCCACCGCCCGCACCAGCGCACCGGTGGCCACCGGCCAGCGCACCACCCCGGCCGACACCTCGCGCTCGACCGACCGGGCCACCCCGGCGGCCGCGCTCACCCAGCTCCCCGGCCTCGGCGCGGACTTCCGCAAGCAGATCCCCGCCAACACCCAGCAGGTCCTGCTGGTCTCCGGCACCGGCAAGAACGCCAACACCGGCACCGCCACCCTCTACACCCGCACCGCCGACGGCAGCTGGCTGGCCGGGACGGCCTGGCCCTCGCACAACGCCCTGGACGGCTGGACCACCCACCACATGGAGGGTGACCTGCACAGCCCGATCGGCGTCTACTCGCTGACCGACGCCGGCGGCCTGGACGCCAACCCGGGCACCAAGCTCCCGTACACCCACTCCTCCGCCTTCAAGGCGCTGGGCACCGGCTTCGAGGGCGAGTCGCTGGCCGACGCCTTCGACTACGTGGTCGCCATCAACTACAACCACGTCGCCGGGACCAGCCCGCTCTCCGCCGAGCGCCCGCTCGGCGCCAACCGCGGCGGCGGCATCTGGGTCCACGTGGACCACGGCGGCCCGACGCACGGCTGCGTCAGCCTGGCCAAGGCGGACATGGCGATACTGCTCAAGGACCTCGACCCGTCGAAGCACCCGGTGATCGTGATGGGCGACGCCGCCTCGCTCGCCGCGTGACCCCGCCGGGGCGAGGCCAGTCGCCGTACGGAAGTTGTCCGGCCCCTACAGCATCCCCCCTCGGATACTGTCCCAGGCAGTGCCCGATGACCCGCCGGTAACCGGCTTGAGTGGACACATGACTGGTTCCCGCATCGTCGCGCTCGGCCACTACCAGCCGCCGAAGGTCCTCACCAACGACGACCTCGCCAAGCTGGTGGACACCGACGACGAGTGGATCCGCAGCCGCGTCGGCATCCGCACCCGGCACATCGCCGAGGGTGAGAGCGTCGCCGACCTGGCCTTCCGTGCCGCCGAGAAGGCGCTGGCGACCAGCGGCTTCGACGCCTCCACGATCGACCTGGTCACCGTCGCCACCTGTACCGCCATCGACCGCAGCCCCAACACGGCCGCGCAGGTCGCCGCCCGGCTGGGCATCGCCGCCCCGGCGGCCTACGACATCAACACCGTCTGCTCCGGCTTCTCCTACGCCCTGGCCACCGCCGACCACGCGATCCGGGCCGGCGCCGCCACCCGCGCGCTGGTCATCGGTGCGGAGAAGATGACCGACGTCCTGGACTGGACCGACCGCAGCACCTGCGTGATCTTCGGTGACGGCGCCGGCGCCGCGGTGGTGGAGGCCTCCGAGGAGGCCGGCATCGGCCCGGTGGTCTGGGGCTCCGACCCGTCCAAGGGCGACGCGGTCCGCATCGACGGCTGGGACCCGACCATCAGCCAGCAGGGCCAGGCCGTGTTCCGCTGGGCCACCACCCAGATCGCCCCGCTGGCGCTGCAGGCCTGCGAGAAGGCCGGGATCGCCCCGGCCGACCTGGAGGGCTTCGTCCCGCACCAGGCCAACCTGCGCATCATCGACGCCATCGCCGCGAAGATCGGCGCCCCCGACGCGGTGGTCGCCCGCGACGTGGTCGACTCCGGCAACACCTCGGCCGCCTCCATCCCGCTGGCGCTCTCCAAGCTGGTCGAACGCGGCGAGCTGCGCTCCGGCGCCCCGGTCCTGCTGATCGGCTTCGGCGGCGGCCTCGCCTACGCCGGCCAGGTGGTCCGCTGCCCCTGAGCCGCCGCTGCGCTCCCGAGGTCGGTGCGGCCCCGGGTTTTTCGGTTGCCCGCCTGCTCAGGGCGTTGTTAGCGTCGGCGGAATGAAGGCAGCAAGTGAGCAGGACATCCGCGCGTCGTTCGTCAACTGCACCAAGGGCGAGGCCAAGCGCCTTCCGGTCCCCCGGGACCTGGCCGACCGTCCCTGGGGCGACCTGGACTTCCTCGGCTGGACCGACCTCTCCGCCCCCGACCGCAGCTACCTGGTCACCGAGCGGGACGGCGCGCTGGTCGGCCTGACCCTCCGTTACCCCTCCCAGCGGCGCGGCCTGGTCCGCCGCAGCATGTGCTCGCTCTGCCTCACCACGCACTCGGGCGACGGCGTCTCGCTGATGGTGGCCCGCAAGGCCGGCCCGGCCGGCCGCGAGGGCAACTCGGTCGGCATCTACCTCTGCACCGACCTGGCCTGCTCCCTCTACCTCCGCGGCCTCAAGAGCGCGACGGGCGTGGGCGCCCGCCTGCACGAGTCACTGACGCTGGAGCAGCAGGTCGAACGGACCCGGGGCAAGCTCCACGACTTCCTGGACGCGGTGGCGGCGTAGCCGCTGGTGCCGTCTTAGCCGCCCTCAGCCCCGGCCCAGCACCATCGTCGCCGAGGAGCAGAACCAGCCGCCGGTCCCGCTGACCAGGGCCAGCTCCGGCAGGCCGCCGCGCTTCAGCACCTGGCGCCCGGTCCCTGTGTAGTCGCCGCGGAGCTGGCGGACCGCCTCCACGATCAGGAACAGCCCGCGCATCCCCGGGTGGCAGGCGGAGAGCCCGCCGCCGTCGGTGTTGACCGGCAGTTCGCCGTCGCGGAGCAGGCGGCCGGCCTTGGCGTCGACGAAGGGGCCGCCCTCGCCCTTGGCGCAGAAGCCCAGGTCCTCCAGGGCGACCAGGGGCATGTAGGTGAAGGCGTCGTAGATCTCCGCCAGGTCGATGTCGTCCGCTGTGACGCCCGCCCGCTGGTAGGCAAGCCGGCCGGAGACCGCGGCGGGGGAGACGGTGAAGTCCTCCCACTCGGACATCAGGTTGTGGCTGAGGTGCTCGCCGGTGCCCAGGATCCACACCGGGTCGTGCAGCGTGTCGGGTACGTAGTCCTCGGCGGCGAGCAGCACCGCGCAGCCGCCGTCCGAGCGGATGCAGCAGTGCAGCTTGGTGAAGGGGGAGGCGATCTCCGGCCCGGCCAGCACCTGGTCCACCGTCAGCGGGGTCCGGTACATGGCGTCGGGGTTGTCGGCGGCGTTCGCCCTGGCCTGGACGGCGACGCCGGCGAGCTGTTCCAGGGTGGTCCCGTACTCGTGCATGTGGCGGCGGGCCGCCATCGCGTACTTGGAGATCAGGGTGTGTCCGTACGGGGCCTCGAACTGCTGGGGGCCGCGGGCGCCGAGGGCGATCCCGGCGGTGCGGCGGCCGGCCTTGAGGTCGGCGCGGGCGGTGGAGCCGTAGACCAGCAGGATCGCTTCGGCGTGGCCGGCGGCTATCGCGTCGGCGGCGTGGGCGGCCATAACCTCCCAGGTGGAGCCGCCGACGGAGGTCGAGTCGGTCCAGGTCGGACGCAGTCCCAGGTACTCGGAGACCTCCACCGGGGCGAGGATGCCCAGCCCGGCCGAGGCGACGCCGTCGACCAGTCCGCGCGGCAGCCCGGAGTCGGCGAGGGCCCGCCGCGCGGCCTGGGCGTGCAGCTGGAACGGGGTGGCCCGGTCCACCCGGCCGCAGTCGGCCAGCGCCGCGCCGACCACGGCGACCCGGCGACGGCGTGGCGAGCTGTCCGGGACGGGGGAGTGCAGTGACGGCTCGGGCACGGGCGATCAGCTCCCTCGGGCTTGGGCACAGGATCTGACGGTACATCAGATTCATGCCGCCGCGCCCCTGTGCCCTGTGCATCCGCGCTTCTAGTATGACGGATCGTCAGATCGGAAAGAGGAGGCGGCATGGACCCCGCGCTGACCCCGGAACAGGAAGCCGTCCGCCGCACCCTCAGGGAGCTGCTGGCCAAGCACTGCGGCCCCGACGAGGTGCGGGCGGCGGCCGCAGGACCGCTGGGCTACGACGCCGAGCTGTGGCACCGGCTCGCCGACCAGCTCGGCCTGCCCGGGCTCGCCCTCCCGGTGGCGTACGGCGGGGTCGGCCTGGGGCCGGTCGAGCTGGCCCTGGCCTGCGAGGAGAGCGGACGGGTGCTGCTGCCGTCGCCGCTGCTGGCCTCCTCGGTGCTGGCGGCCACCGCCGTCCACACCCTCGGCACCGAACAGCAGCGCGCCGACCTGCTGCCCGCGCTGGCCGGCGGCGCCCGTACCGGAGCCCTGGTCACCGCCGCGGCGCCGGCGCTCGCGCTCGGGCTGGTCCCGGCCGGCGCCGGCGACGGCCTGCCGGACGGTACGACGGCCGGTGGCGGCCGGGCCGGTGGCGTCCAGGCGCGGCCCGCCCCCGAGGGCGACGGCTGGCTGCTCTACGGCGAGGCCGGCCAGGTGCTGGACGGCGCCCGCGCCGACCTGCTGGTGGTCGCCGCCCACACCGGCGGCTTCCCGCGCAGCCGGACCGTGCTGTTCCTGGTGGAGGCCGGCTCACCCGGCCTCACCCGCACCCGGCTGGCCGCGATGGACGACACCCGGACCCTGGCCCGGGTCGAGCTGCGGGACACCCCGGCCGTTCCACTCGGCGACCCGGAGCGCGACGCGGGGCCCGCACTCGCCCGCACCGGGCGGTACGCCGCCCTCGCGGTGGCGGCGGAGGCGGTCGGCGCGGCCGAGCAGTGCCTGACCAGGACGGTGGAGTACGTGCAGGTCAGGAAGCAGTTCGGCCGCGCGGTCGGCTCCTTCCAGGCGGTGCAGCACCGCCTCGCCGATGTGTACGTCGCCGTGCAGACGGCCCGCTCGGCGGTCCATTACGCGGCCTGGACGCTGGAGCGGGACGAGAGCGAGAACGAGGGGGACGGCGAGGGCGAGGCGGGGGCCTCCGCCACCGCCGTACCACTCGCGCTTGCGCACGCACTGGAGTCGCTGCGCACGGCTGCGGCCGACGCCGTCCAGCTGCACGGCGGGATCGCCATCACCTGGGAGCACGACGCCCAGCTCTACTTCAAGCGGGCCGCCGCCGACGAACTGCTGTTCGGGCCGCCGCACCTGCTGCGTACCCGCGCCGCCGAGCGCGCGAACCTGTTCGGCCCGACGCCCGTTCCTGCCCGCATCCCCGTCCGCACCCCTGTCCGCCAGGAGGCCTGACATGGCGACACCCCCATCGACACCCGCCCCCGCGCCGGCACCGGAGCTGCGTCCGCCGAGCTCGCGGCTGGAGGCGGTGGTCCAGAAGGTCTCCTCCAGCCCGGTCTTCGCCAGGATCGCCCCCCGGGTGCTGCCGCCGATGGACAAGATGGTGCACCGGGTCACCGGCGGCAAGGTGATGATCAGCCAGTACATGCTGCCGTCGCTGTTCCTGACGACGACCGGCCGCCGCACCGGGCAGCCGAGGGTGGCCCCGATGGCCTGCCTGCCGGAGTCCGGCGGCACCTTCCTGGTGATCGGCAGCAACTTCGGCCGCCCCGCCCACCCGGCGTGGACCGGCAACCTGATCGCGGACGGCACGGCGCTGGTCGAGCACCGGGGCCGGACCGTGGAGGCGACCGCCGAACTGCTGGAGGGCGAGGCACGGGCCGAGGCCTGGGCGGCGCTGCTGCGGATGTGGCCGCCGTACGCGACCTACCAGGCGCGGATCGAACGGCAGATCCGGATCTTCCGGCTCACGCCGGTCGAGAAGTAACACGGCTGAGGACAAGCGAAGGGCGGTCGTCCCGTTTGACTGGGACGACCGCCCTTGAAGGGTTGTGTCGCGAAGCGACCCGAAACAAGGGTGGCGGTGGGCGACGGGTGGGCATGGGTGCGGGGCTCGAACCGGAGTACCTCCCCCGAGGCACGCCCGGCAGCTCGGCCCGACCGGACAGGCGGCCGGGGCCCGCGACCCAGGACGGTGCTGCTACTGCACTGCTTCGGCTACTTCGGCGGCTTCTTGCCGGTCATGCCGAGGTAGACCAGGAGCGCCAGGTTCGGCTTGAGCTCCTTGGCCTTGACGCCCCAGGAGTCGAAGCCCTTCTGGTGCTCGGCGACGGCGGCCAGCATGGCCACCAGGGAGCCGGCGACAGCCGGTGCGCTGATCGACTTGTCCGCCTTCCCGGTGTCCTGCATGGCCTTGAGGGAGTCCGTGAGCGAGTTGGTCACGGCGTTGAGGATCTTCATGCGGATCTTGAAGAACCGCTTGTCCCCTTCCGCCGATCCCAGCGTCACCACGCGGAGAATGGCCTCGTTGTCGCGCCAGAAGTTGAGGAAGCCTTCCACCAGCTCCTCAGCCGTCTGGTAGCCGGACTTGCCGGCCCACGACTTCTCGGCGACCAGGTCCTTCAGGGCGGCGCCTTCCCGGGCCATTCCATCCGCGATCTCGAGGACAGCGCCCTCGACGTCGGGGAAGTACTGGTAGAACGTTGCGGGGGAGGTACCGGCCATCCGGGCGACGTCGATGACCTTGACGTCCCGGTAGGGCGATGTGCTGAGCATCTCGCTAAGGCATTCGAGCAGCTTCTGCCGCGTCGCCTGCCCGCGTCGCCCGGCGACACGCCCGTCGACGGTGCGAACTTGTCCTGTCATGCCGTCAGTTTACCGTGGCAAGATCCCCGCGCTATTCGGCAGTGGCCCGAATGGTCCGTCAGGCTGACGGACCGCCGGACGGACCGCCGGCTCCGGGGTCTGAGGAGCCGTCCGTTTCCCGGGCCACGACCCGGTCCAGCCACTCCTCCCGGCTGGGCGGCAGGCCGCTGTCCCCGTCGGCCCCGGTGCGCACCGCGAGGATCTGGTTGACCCCGATCCGGTTCTCCTCGAACGCCAGCGCCGAGGCCGCCATGTACAGCCGCCAGACCCGGGCCCGGCCCAGGGTGGAGAGCTTGACCGCCCGGTCCCAGTCGGCCTCCAGATTGGTCACCCAGGCCCGCAGCGTCAGCGCGTAGTGCTCCCGCAGCGACTCCACGTCGCGGATCTCGAAGCCGGACTCCTCCAGCAGGCTGACGGTCTGCCCGACCGGGGCGAGGTCGCCGTCGGGGAAGACGTAGGCCGCGATGAAGGGGCTGATCCGGTAGCGCTCGCCGGGCAGGTTGGGGCGCCTGGCGATCTGGTGGTTCAACAGCCGCCCGCCGGGGCGCAGCAGCCCGTACAGCTGGGTGCCGTAGCGGCGGAACTGCTCGGAGCCGACGTGCTCGGCCATGCCGACGCTGGAGATGGCGTCGTAGGGCCCGTCGTCCACCTCGCGGTAGTCCTGCAGGCGGACCGTCAGCCGGTCGGAGAGGCCGGCCTCGTCGATCCGTTCCCGGGCGCCGCGGGCCTGCTCGGTGGAGAGGGTCACCCCGACGCCCTCGACGCCGTAGTGCTCGGCGGCGTGCAGCAGCAGCGAGCCCCAGCCGCAGCCGACGTCCAGCAGCCGCATCCCGGGGCGCAGGCCCAGCTTGCGGCAGATCAGGTCGAGCTTGGCCTCCTGGGCGGCCTCCAGGGTGTGCGTCCCGGTCGGCCAGTAGGCGCAGCTGTAGACCATGGACGGGCCCAGGACCAGCCGGTAGAAGTCGTTGCCGACGTCGTAGTGGTGGCTGATGGCCTTGCGGTCGCGCATCAGCGAGTGCCGGGTGCCGGCGACCTTGACCCGGGTCGCCTCCTCCGGCGGCAGCGGCGGGCGCAGGCCGACCGCCCCGGCGCCGATCGCGGTGCGGAGCAGCCGGCGGCCCTCCGGACCGAAGATCTCGCGGGCGCTGGGGCGCAGGCTGGCCGCGTTGGTCTGCTCGACCAGGCGCACCACCGCGTCGAGCACGTCGTAGAGGTCGCTGTCCTCGGCGATCTCCAGATCGCCGGACACATAGGCGCGGGCCAGCCCCAGCTCGTCCGGCCGCCAGATCAGGTGCCGCAGCGCCCGCCGGTTCCGCAGTTCCAGGGCGGGGGCGCCGGCCGGGCCGGCCTCGCCGCCGTCCCAGGTGCGCAGCCGGATCGGCAGTTCCGCGCCCAGCAGGTCCTCCAGCACCGGGACCAGCTGGCCGGCCGTTCCCTGGCCCGGCAGCGCTTTCCGCAGCGGTTTCGCCGGAGCCTGCTGCCGCCGGGCCTTCCGCTGGGTTTCTTGTTGTGTCTTTGTCACCTTGCCACCCATCCCGCGCCTCCCGTGCGCCTGCGCCTTCGTCCATCTAACGACGGCGTCCCGAATTCCCGATCGAGTCGTAGGACACACCCGAATGTGTCCACACGCATGGCCTACTGCCCCTCCTGGACCCCTGCCCATGCATGGCGCGGTGGCACCTCGTCAGGTCCGCGCGCAAAACCCGGCCGGAACGATTTTTCGGGGCTGGTTGGCTACAGCGGCGGTCGACGTTGGACAATCAGGCACAGCAACGACGGCACGGTGCGGCGACACCACGGTGCCGGCGTGGAACTAACGGGGAGGTGGCTGAGGACGTGGACCAGCTGACGGCGCACGATCCCAGGCGGATCGGCCCCTTCGAGGTGCTCGGGCGCCTCGGCGCGGGCGGAATGGGGCTGGTCTACCTGGCCAGGTCGTCCGCGGGCCGACGGGTGGCGATCAAGACCGTGCGCGCCGAGCTGGCCGAGGACCAGCTGTTCCGGGTGCGTTTCGCCCGCGAGATCGCGGCGGCCCGCACCGTCTCCGGCTTCTACACCGCGCCCGTGGTAGAGGCCGACGCCGACGCCCCGGTGCCCTGGCTGGCCACCGCCTACATCCCGGCGCCCTCGCTGGAGGACCTGGTCGCCGAGTGCGGTCCGATGCCGGTCGGCGCGGTGCGCTGGCTGGTCGCCGGGATCGCCGAGGCGCTGCAGTCGATCCACGCGGCCGGGCTGGTGCACCGCGACCTCAAGCCCTCGAACGTGCTGGTCACCGAGGACGGACCGCGGGTGATCGACTTCGGCATCGCGGCCGGGGTCTCGCACACCCGGCTGACCATGACCAACGTCGCCGTCGGCACCCCCGCCTACATGTCGCCCGAGCAGGCCAGGGACAGCCGCAGCGTGACCGGGGCCAGCGACGTGTTCTCGCTGGGCTCGATGCTGGTCTACGCGGCCACCGGGCACGCCCCGTACCACGGGGCCAACCCGGTGGAGACGGTGTTCATGCTGCTCCGGGAGTCCCCGGACCTGTCCGGTCTCGCCCCCGACCTGGCCCCGTTGGTGAAGGCCTGCATGCGCCCGGCGCCGGAGCGGCGGCTGACCCCGGCCCAGATCCAGTCCGAGCTGGCCCCGCACCTGTACTCCAACGGCGACGGGGACGACGACTCCCGCGACTGGCTGCCGCCGGCCGCCCTGGAGCTGATCGACCGCAAGCGGGGACGGCGCAACACGCCTCCGCCGCCCGTCCCGGTGCCCGTCCCCGCCCCGGTCCCCGCCCCGGTGCCGCTGGCGGCCCCGGTGGCCGCCCCGGTCGCGGCCCCGTCGGCCGGCTACGACCCCAGGACCGCGCACCCGGCGCCGGTGGCCCAGCCCTCGGCCCTGGACGAGCACGCGCCGACCAAGAAGGTCCAACCGGCCGCGGGCGGTGGCCGCAGGCACGCCGGCGCGCCCGATCCGGAGCCGGCACCGGCCGCCCAGGCCCAGGCAGCCGCCCAGGCGCCGGTGGCGGCTCCGGTACCGTCCACCACGCCCACCCCGGTGGTGCAGCTGCTCGGCGGCTCCGTGGCGATCGGCCCCGGGGTCAGGGCCGGCGAGACCGGCGGCCCCGGACCGGACGACTCGCTGCCGCCCGCCGCCACCGGCTGGGTGCGACGCGTCCCCGGACAGGGCCCCGGAGGACAGGGCCCCGGTTCGAACCGGGAGAACGCCACCCACCAGAACCACGGACGGCAGGCCGCGGCGACGTCCGAGCCCGCCGCCGCGGTCCCTGCGCCGCCCACCTCGGGCTCGCGCTGGCGGCCCTGGCGGTTCCGGATGTCCAACGACGTCTGGGGGGTGCCGCAGGTCAGCGACGGCGTCCTCTATGTGACCAGCTTCGAGGTGCACGCCCTGGACATCGCCACCGGGCGCCGCCGCTTCAAGACCCGTGACGTCGCCTGGGCGATGTCCGTGGCCGACGGCCAGGTCCACGCCGCGGACGGCCCGAGCCTGTTCACCCTCGCCGCGGCGGACGGCGAGGAGCGCTGGCGGGTCACCCTGGACGGCTGGACCTACTCCCTGGACGCCGGCGGCGGCGCGCTGGTGGCCGGCACCAGGGGCGGCGGCGTCCAGGTCCGCTCGGCGATCGACGGCAGCCAGATGTGGCAGGTGGGCGACGCGCAGCAGGAGTACGAGAGCCCGCAGTCGGGCCCCTGCGTGGTGGGCGACTCGGTCTACTACTACGGCGGCGGGATGCTCCGCGCCCTGGACCTGACGACGGGTCGGCCGCGCTGGGCGGTCCAGGTCGGCGAGGACGTCCCCTCGCGGCCGGTGCTGCGCCAGGGCGTGCTCTACCTGACCTCAGGGGCCCGGGTGCTGGCCCTGGACGAGGAGTCGGGGGAGGAGCGCTGGCGCTTCAAGGCCCCGGTGGTGCTGTTCACCCCGCCGACCCTGGACGACCAGGGCAGCCTCTTCGCCGCCGACTACCTCGGCGCGGTGTTCGCGCTGGACACCGGCACGGGTGCGCTGCGCTGGCAGGCCCGTACCGGCGGCCGGCAGGGGATCGACCCGGTGGTCCACGAGGACGGGACCGTCCTGGTGGGCAGCGGCGACACGGTCTACGCCTTCGCCGCGCGGGACGGGGAGGAGCGCTGGCGGCACACCGCGCGCGGCGAGCTCACCGGGGCGCCTGCGGCGTTCGGCGGGTTGGTGCACTTCGGCAGCAGGGACCACTCGCTCTACACCCTGGACCTGACCACCGGGCGGCTGCGCTGGAAGCTGGACACGGGCGGGGAGATCACCGGTTCCCCGGTGGCGGTGGACGGCCGTGTCTTCGCCTGCAGCAAGGACCGCTGCGTCTACGCCCTGGACGCAGCCCGCGGCACCGCGACGCGGGACTGACGACAACGGCGCTCAGCCAATGGGGGCGCGGGGCTCTGCTTGATTAACTGCGCGCGCGACCAGCCCGCTACGGAGGTGCATGGCTGGCAGCGCAGTTCCCCGCGCCCCTGGGTGGTTGCATGGTCGGCGCGCTGCACTGGTCCCCGCGCCCCTGAAAAACGAGGCCGTCAGGGGTTGCGCAGCTGCCAGCCGGACCAGGCGGAGGCGACCATCGCCTCCAGGTCGAACTGTGCGGACCAGTTGAGCTCGCAGGTGATCCGGTCCGCGGAGGCCACCACCCGGGCCGGGTCCCCCGGTCGGCGGGAGACCACTTCGCCGGTGGTGTCCAGCCCGGTGACCGTGCCGATCGTGTCCAGCATCTCGCGGACCGAGACCCCTTCGCCGCGGCCGATGTTGAGGACCAGTTCGGTTCCGTCCGGGTCGTCCTCCAGCCGCCGCACCGCGGCCACATGCGCGGTGGCCACGTCCGCCACGTGGATGTAGTCACGGATGCAGGTGCCGTCGGGGGTGGGGTAGTCGTCGCCGAAGACCAGCGGCGGCTTGCCCGCCGTGATCCGCTCGAAGACCATCGGCACCAGGTTGGTGGCCCCCGGGTCGCCCAGCTCGGCCGTGGCCGCCCCGGCGACGTTGAAGTAGCGCAGCGCGACCGTCCCGATGCCGTGGGCCCGGCCCACCGCGCGGACCAGCCACTCGCCGACCAGCTTGGTCTCGCCGTAGGGGCTCATCGGCGCGCACGGGGTGTCCTCGGTGACGACGTCCACGTCCGGCATGCCGTAGACGGCTGCCGAGGAGGACAGCAGGAACCGGCGGACCCTCGCGTCGGCCGCGGCCTCCAGCACCAGCCGCAGGCCCTCGACGTTCTCGTGGTAGTACCGCAGCGGCTGCTCGACCGACTCGCCGACCTGCTTCTTCGCGGCGATGTGGAGCACCCCGGTGACCTGGTGCTGCTTCATCACCCGGTCGAGCAGCGGGCGGTCCAGGGTGGAGCCCTCGACCAGCGGGACCCCGGCCGGCAGCCGCGCCGGGTCGCCGCTGCTCAGGTCGTCCAGGACGACGACCCCCAGCTCCGCCTCGACCATGGCCCGCACCACATGTGCACCGATGTAGCCCGCCCCACCCGTGATCAACCAAGTCATGGGACCGCATTCTATTTGTCCCGCCGGCGGCCCCGGCCGAGGATCAGGGAGTGGTCAGCGCCCATCGCGGAACTGCCACGCCGGGGGCGAGGATCTGGTAAACGGCCTGGACCGGGGCGCCGATCCGCAGCCGGGAGACCGGGACGGCGTTCCAGGGGGCGTCGGGGCGGCGCACCGAGGGGGTGAGCGTGCCGACCAGTCGGATCGTCGGGTCGTCGTCCAGTTCGACCACCGCGACGGGGTAGGGGGCCTGTTCCGCGTAGGCGGGCAGCAGCGGCGGGTGGGCGACGACGAACGACCAGATCCGTCCGCGTCCGGAGGTCGGCCGCCACTCGTCGGCGAAGCTGTGGCAGCGCGGGCAGGCGGGCCGGGGCGGGAAGCGCCGCAGCCCGCAGTCGGCGCAGGCCTGCACCCGCAGCTCGCCGCGCAGCGCGTACTGCCAGAAGGGTTCGCCGTCGGTGTCGGGCCAGGGCAGCAGCAGGCCGCCGGCCATGCCCCCGGCCGCGTGGACCGCTTCGGTGACCGATGTTCCGGTGACGGGTACCCCGGTGGCGGGTGTTCCGGTGACAGACATGGGACTCCCTCAGTTGCGCAGCAGCAGGGCCGAGGTGGGGACGCCCTCGCCGGCCGTGACCAGGCAGGTCGCGGCGTCGGGGACCTGGGAGGTGGAGCTGCCGCGCAGCTGCCTGACGCCCTCGTTGATCAGGTTGAAGCCGTGCACATAGCCCTCGGAGAGGCCGCCGCCCGCGGTGTTGATCGGCAGCCGCCCGCCCAGTTCCAGGGCGCCGCCCTCGGTGTAGGCCGCGCCCTCGCCGCGGCCGCAGAAGCCGTAGCCCTCCAGCGAGAGCGGGATCAGCGGGGTGAAGGCGTCGTAGATCTGGGCGGTGTCCACATCCTGTGGACCGAGGTCGGCGGTCTTCCACAGGTGGCGCGCGGCGGTCCAGGCCGGTCCGGTCAGCGGGTCGTCGTTCCAGTAGTTGACCATCCCGTGGTGCTGGGCCGGCAGGCCCTGCGCGGCGGAGTGGATGTACACCGCCCGCTGCGGGCAGTCGCGGGCCCGCTCGGCGCTGACCACCACGCAGGCGAGCGCGCCGTCGGTCTCCAGGCAGTTGTCGTAGAGGCAGAGCGGTTCCGAGATCCAGCGGGCGTCCATGTACATCTCCCGGGTCAGCGGCCGGTCGTACATCACCGCCGCCGGGTTCTGGTTGGCGCGGTTGCGGCAGGCCAGGGCGACGTTGAAGAGGTGGTCCCGGGTGGCGCCGTACTCGTGCATGTAGCGGCGGGCCAGCATGGCGATCTCGTCGGCGGGGCGCAGCAGGCCGAAGGGTCGGGTCCACTGGGCCGGGGTGGGCAGCTGCACGCTGGTGTTGGTCCAGGGCCGGACGCCGGAGCCGCGTTTGCGGGAGCGCCAGGCCACACCGACGCTGGCCTGCCCGGTGGCGACGGCCATGGCGAGGTGGGCGACGGTGGCGCAGGAGCCGCCGCCGCCGAAGCCGGTGCGGCTGAAGAAGGTGATGTCCCCGGCGCCGATGGACTTGGCGAGCTCGACCTCGTCGGTCTCCTCCATGGTGTAGGAGGCGAGGGCGTCGACCTCCGCGGGGTCGATCCCGGCGTCGTCCAGGGCGGCCAGCACGACCCGGCAGGCGAGGGTCTTCTCGGGCTCGTCGAGGGTCTTGGCGAAGCGGGTCTGGCCGATGCCGACGATCGCCGTACGGTCCTTGAGCATGGCTTCCCCCGTTGGCTCGGGCACGGGTCAGGTGCTGACCCGACATCGTCTCGGGATCTGACGTGGCGTCAGAATAGGTGTCCGGGGGTCTGGCCGGAAGGCCGTTGCCGATCTAATCTGACGTGGCGTCATGAGTGCTGCGCCGCTGGGATGCTCGGGTCGATACGGAGGGTGCCGTGCGAGGAGATCTGGAGTGGGGCACCGTTCCCCGGCTGGTCAGGGCCGCCGCCGACAGCCACGGTGAGCGCGAGGCCGTGGTCGGTCCGCGGACCCGGCTCAGCTACCGCGACCTCGGAGCACGGGTCGAGCGGGCCGCGGCCGCGGTGATGGCCGCCGGGGTGGGACCGGGCGAACGGGTCGCGATCTGGGCCCCGAACACCCCGGACTACGTGGTCGCGGCGCTCGGCGCGGTCAGCGCGGGCGCGGTGCTGGTCCCGCTGGGCACCAGGCTCAAGGGCGCCGAGGCGGTGGAACTGCTCCGGCGCACCCGGGCCCGGCTGCTGCTGGTCACCGACACTTTCCTCGGCGTCGGCTACGTCTCCGCGCTGCGCGCGGCCGCCGGGGGAGCGGCGCCGGCCGGCGCCCGCAACCGCGGCCCGCTGCGCGACCTGCCCGAACTGCGCACCGTGGTGGTGCTCGGCGACCGGGCCGAGGCGGGCGAGGGGTTCCAGCACTGGCGCGGCTTCCTCGCCGACGCGGCCGAGGTGCCCGCCCGGGCGGTCCGCGAGCGGGCCGACGCGGTGCAGCCGGACGACCCCGCCGACATCATGTTCACCTCCGGCACCACCGGACGCGCCAAGGGCGCCGTCACCACCCACGCCCAGTCCCTGCGGGCCTTCGCCACCTGGGCCGACATCGCCGGTCTGGTCGAGGGCGACCGCTATCTGGTGGTCAACCCGTTCACCCACACCTTCGGCTGGAAGGCCGGCGTGCTGGCCGCGCTGATGCGCGGGGCGACCGTGCTGCCGCAGCCGGTGTTCGACGCCGAGGCGGTGCTCGCCAAGGTCTCCAGCGAGCGGGTCACCGTGCTTCCGGGCGCGCCCACCGTCTACCAGTCGCTGCTGGACCACCCGGCCCGCGGCTCCTACGACCTGCGCACCCTGCGGCTGGCGGTGACCGGGGCCGCCGTGGTCCCGCTGGAACTGGTCACCCGGATCCGCGACGAGCTGGGCTTCCGCACCGTGCTCACCGCCTACGGGCTCACCGAGTCCTGCGGCCTGGTCACCATGGGCCGCCGCGGCGACGACCCCGGCCTGATCGCGGCCACCTCGGGACGCGCGGTCCCCGGCGTCACCGTCAGGGTCGCCGACGAGGAGTCCAAGGAGCAGCCCGCCGGCACACCCGGCGAGGTCCAGGTGCGCGGCTACACGGTGATGCGCGAGTACTTCGAGGACCCGGAGGAGACCGAGTCGGCCTTCACCCGCGACGGCTGGCTGCGCACCGGCGACATCGGCGTGCTGGACGACGAGGGCAATCTGCGGATCACCGACCGGCTCAAGGACATGTACACCGTCGGCGGGTTCAACGCCTACCCCGCGGAGATCGAACAGGTGCTGGCCCGGCATCCGCTCGTCGCCGACGTCGCGGTGGTCGGCGTCCCCGACCCCCGGCTCGGCGAGGTCGGCAAGGCCTTCGTCGTCCCGCGCGGAGAGCTGGCGCCGGACGCCGCCGCGGAGGCCGGAGCCGAGCTCATCGCCTGGTCCCGCCGGGAGATGGCCAACTACAAAGTGCCCCGGCAGGTCGAATTCATTTCCGAACTTCCCAGGAACGCCTCAGGCAAAATACTGAAGGGCCAGCTCAGGGGATGAATGACGGCTAACTGGTGCGGAACTCTCACCACCGCCCTATCCCAGCCACAGCTTCCGCACAGACCGGTGCCGAAGTCTGAAGTACATGAGCCAACCGACAGTGCTGGCGGCCCAGCCCGCCGCGGACCCGGAGCCGGCCCCGCAGTCCGGAGGCCGGGCCAGACTGGTTGAGATCGTCGTCCCCGTCTACAACGAGGAGCACGTCCTCGAGCACAGCGTCCGGCGTCTGTACGCCTACCTGGCGGAGAACTTCCCGTACCGCTTCACCATCACCGTCGCCGACAACGCCAGCACCGACGCCACCTGGCAGGTCGCGACCCGGCTGGCCGCCGAGATCCCCGAGGTGCGCGCCGTGCACCTGGACCAGAAGGGCCGGGGCCGGGCCCTGCGCCAGGTCTGGAGCAGCAGCGACGCCGACGTCGTCAGCTACATGGACGTGGACCTCTCCACCGGCCTCGACGCCTTCCTGCCCCTGGTCGCGCCACTGCTGTCGGGCCACAGCGACCTCGCCATCGGCAGCCGCCTGCACCGCGGCTCGGCCGTGGTCCGAGGTCCCAAGCGCGAGTTCATCTCCCGTACGTACAACCTGATGCTGCGCACCACCATGGCGGCCAAGTTCTCCGACGCCCAGTGCGGCTTCAAGGCCGCGCGGACCGACGTGGTCAAGGCGCTGCTCGACTCGGTCGAGGACCAGACCTGGTTCTTCGACACCGAACTGCTGCTGCTCGCCGAGCGCAGCGGTCTGCGCATCCACGAGGTCCCGGTGGACTGGGTCGACGACCCGGACAGCCGCGTCGACATCGTCCGCACGGTCAAGGACGACCTCAAGGGGATGTGGCGGGTGGCCAGGAAGACGCTCTCCGGAGCCACCAGGCTGCCGGTGCCGCCCCGGGTCCAGCAGGCCCAGTTGCCGCCCGCGATGCGCTGGCAGCTGTCCAGCTTCGCGGTGATCGGCGTCATCAGCACCGTCGCCTACCTGGCGCTCTACCTGATCCTGCGTCAACTCGCCCCGGCCGTCCTGGCCAACGCGGTCGCCCTGTTCGCCACCGCGATCGCCAACACCGCCGCCAACCGGCGCTTCACCTTCGGCGTCACCGGCACGGCCGACGCCCTCAAGCACCAGGTCGAGGGCGGTATCGCCTTCGTCATCGGGCTGGTGCTGAGCACCGCCACCCTCGCGGTCGTCAGGGTCGCCGCCCCGGGGGCCTCCCATGTCGTCGAACTCGCCGCACTGGTGGGGGCGAACGCACTGTCCACGGTCGTCCGCTTCCTGCTGATGCGGGTCTGGGTGTTCAACCCCAAGCGGCAGGCCCGCCGCCACGCGGCCTCCTCCTCGCACAACCAGGAGCTGAACCACTGATGAGCGCGCACGTAACCGCCCCTCCGGCGGCCGGCAGCGAGACTGCCCGCGGCCAGGGACGATCACTGCTGCAACGGATCTTCCTGGGCCGGGAGACCGCACCCCGCTGGGCCCGCCCCGCGCTGTGGGGGGTGCTGCTGCTCTCCACCGCGGTGTACGTCTACGGCCTCGGCGAGAACGGCGACGCCAACTCGTACTACGCCGCGGCGGTGCTCAGCGGCACCAAGAGCTGGTCCTCGATGTTCTTCGGCTCGCTGGACACCGGGAACTTCATCACCGTCGACAAGCCGCCGTTCGCGCTCTGGGTGATGGAGGCCTCCTGCCGGATCTTCGGCTTCGGCACCTGGCAGATGCTGCTGCCCATCGCGGCCTGCGGGATCGCCGCGGCCGGCGTGCTCTACAGCGCGGTCCGCCGGGTCTTCGGCCACACCGCGGCGACCGTCGCCGGACTGGTGCTGGCGCTCACCCCGATCACCGTGGCGATCACCCGGGACAACAACCCCGACCCGGTGCTGGTGCTGCTCACCGTCTCCGCCGCCTGGTGCTGCCTGGAGTCGATCCGCAGCGGCAAGCTGCAGCCGCTGGTCTGGTCCGCGGTACTGGTCGGCTTCGCCTTCAACACCAAGAT
This sequence comes from Streptacidiphilus jeojiensis, assembly GCF_042510965.1. Lineage (NCBI taxonomy): Bacteria > Bacillati > Actinomycetota > Actinomycetes > Kitasatosporales > Streptomycetaceae > Streptacidiphilus > Streptacidiphilus jeojiensis. The sequence continues at coordinate 123,311 of NZ_JBEUKS010000010.1, read as the reverse complement.
GCTGCAGGCCTACATGGTGCTGCCGGCCTTCTTCCTGGCCTACGTCTGGGCGGCGAAGGGGAGCGTGCTCAAGCGGGTGCGCAACCTGCTGATCGCCGGAGTTGCGCTGGTGGTGTCCAGCGGCTGGTGGATGGTCATCGTCGACTCCATCCCCAAGAGCGACCGGCCCTTCGTCGGCTCCAGCACCAAGGACACCGTCTGGGACCTGGTCACCGGCTACAACGGCCTGGCGCGCATCACCGGTGACAGCGGTGGTTCCGGCGCCGGCGGCGCCTTCGGCGGCGGCGCCAACTTCGGTGGCACGGCCGGGATCGGACGCCTCTTCAACAGCATCCTCGGCGGCCAGATCTCCTGGCTGATCCCGTTCGCGGGGATCGCCCTGGTCGGCGCCCTGGTGCTGCGCGGCCGCAGGCGCCGCACCGACCTGCAGCGCGCCTCCTACCTGCTGTGGGGCGGCTGGCTGCTGACGCACTACGTGACCTTCAGCTTCGCCTCGGGGACCTTCCACCCGTACTACACGACCATGCTGGCCCCCGCGATCGCCGCCCTCACCGGGGCCGGCGGGACCGCGATCTTCCGGGCCTTCCGGGTCCGTTCGGCGGCCTGGGCCTGGGTGCTCCCGCTGGGCATCGTGGTGTCGGCGGTGTGGGCGATCGCGCTGCTGCGCCGTTCCACCAGCTTCGACAGCTGGCTGTGGCCGACGATCGCGGTGCTGGCGCTCGCAGCGGTGGTCTTCCTGCTGGTCGCCCGCTTCGGGCGGGTGGCCGGACCGCTCTTCACGGTGGGGGCGGCGGCTGCGCTGATCGCCCTGCTGGCCGGGCCCGCCGCCTACGCGGCCGACACGGCGACCGCCGGTGCGATCAACGGCACCAACCCGAGCAGCGGCCCCTCCTCGGGCGGTGGGTTCGGCGGCGGCGGTGCGCCCGGCGGTGGCGGCGGCTTCGGCGGTGGTGCGGGCGGAGGCATGCGCGGCGAGCGTCCGACCGGCACCACCGGCGGCCAGGGCTTCCCCGGCGGCGGCCAGGCCGGCGAGATGCCGGGCGGCGGTCAGGGTGCCCCGGGCGGCCAGACGGGTCAGACCGGCACCGGTACGGGTACCGGCACCGGTCAGACCGGTGACCTGCCCACCGGCGGCTTCCCGGGCGGCACCGACGGCGGTGCGCCGACCGGCGGCACCGGCGGAGCAGCCGGTGGTGGCTTCGGCGGCGGTGGCGGCGGTATGGGCGGCGGTGTCGACAGCCAGATGCTCAGCTACCTGGAGGCCCACCAGGACGGCGCCACCTGGCTGGTGGCCACGTCCAGCGCCCAGACCGCCGACGAGATCATCCTGCAGACCGGCGGCAAGGCCGCCATCGCCATGGGCGGCTTCACCGGTGACGACCCGGCGATGAGCCTGGCCCAGATCAAGGAGTACATCTCCTCGGGCAAGCTGCACTACGTCCTGGCGGGCGGCAGCGGTGGTCCCGGCGGCGGCCAGGCCAACTCCGCGGCGACCTCCTACGTCACCTCCACCTGCACCGTGGTCAGCGCCTCCGAGTACGGCGGCACCAGCTCCACGAGTTCCTCGTCCACGTCCACGTCGACCGCGGCCTCCAGTTCCACGGAGAAGCTGTACTACTGCAAGTCCTGACCACCGCGAGGTACCCGACGGCCCGCCGTCCCCTGCAGGGGACGGCGGGCCGTCCATTCGTGGGCCCGGGGCGTTCCGAAGGGCGGGCGCGTTCCGACGGGCAGGGAACCGGGGCCCGGCGGACAATCGTGTGAGTCAGTACAGGACGCCCCGCACAAGCCGGGGCATACGGGGTAGGCGCGCAGTGTTCCAAAGGCGGACACCCCCAGCGGCCGCAGCCCTTGACCGCCGCCACCGTCGGCGGGTGAGCGACCGGATACGCTCCGCATGCGAACGCGGCAAAATTGGCCAGCATACTGCAACTGCGGAGAAAAATCCTCACCTTGGGAATGATGTCCGGATTCTGATCGTTGCATCGTTATGAAAGGCAGCCACGAACGGGTCAGCCAGGCCCGTCACGTCCTCCGAGAGGGAGTAAGCATGGCCACCCGTGCCGTCGTCCGCGACAAGGCCGACCGGACCCGCAATGCGCGTCCGACCAGCGGTGAGGCCGACCGCGACCTCGTCGGCATGTATCTCGACGAGATCGCCCGGACCCCGCTGCTCGACGCCGCCCAGGAAGTCGAGCTCTCCACCCGCATCGAGGCGGGCGTCTTCGCCGAGCACCTGCTCGCGACCGGTGACACCGCCGGCGGCGCGAGCGAGGACGAGCTGCGTGCGATAGCCGCCGACGGTGCCCGCGCCAAGGATGTGTTCATCCGTTCCAACCTCCGGCTGGTCGTGGCGGTCGCCCGCCGCTACCCGCGCAGCGGACTTCCGCTGCTCGACCTCATCCAGGAGGGCAACGCCGGGCTGGTCCGCGCCGTCGAGAAGTTCGACTTCGGCAAGGGCTTCAAGTTCTCCACCTATGCCACCTGGTGGATCCGCCAGGCGATCACCCGTTCCATCGCCGACCAGTCCCGCACCATCCGCCTCCCGGTCCACCTGGTCGAGGAGCTCGGCCGGATCCGCCGGGTCCAGCGTGAGAAGTCCAAGGAACTGGGCCGCGACGCCGAGCACTCCGAGGTGGCCGCCGAGCTGGACACCACGGTCGAGCGGATCAAGGACGTGCTGGACTGGGCCCGTGACCCGGTCAGCCTCAACATGACCGTGGACGACGACGGGGAGACCCAGTTCGGCGACCTGGTCGAGGACACCGGGGCGACCTCGCCCGAGGACGCGGTCCTGGTGATGCTGCGCCGCGAGGAGCTGGAGGGCCTGATCGGCCGTCTGGACAACCGCACGGCGTCGATCATCCGCTCCCGCTACGGCATGGAGGACGGCCGCGAGCGGACCCTCACCGAGGTCGGCAAGCAGCACGGCCTCACCCGCGAGCGGATCCGGCAGATCGAGAAGCACGCGCTGGCCGAACTCCGCAAGATCGCGGACCACTCGGGCTTCGAAGCGGCCTGAGCATCCGACCTATCCTGAAGCCATGACAGACGACAGCGCTGCGACAGCAGCCGCGGAGCCGCCGGAGTCCCACCCTCAGCCGCAGGCGGAGCCGCCGCGGACCGGGCGGGCCCGGCTGGTCTTCGAGGATCCGCTGAGCCGGCCGAGCCGTGACGACACGGACACCGGCTGGGGCGGCGAGGAGTCCGGCGGCCGGGACGAGGCCTGGTACCGGCGGGAGACCCCGCCGCACCACGGCGACTGAACCGGACGGTGCGGGGAAGAGCACATTGCAGAGCGAAGGGCCGGGGCCGTGCGCCCCGGCCTTCTGCGTGTCTGCGTATCAGCGTGTCCGGACGCGATTCAGCGCTGGCGCACGAGCAGGTCGCGGATCTCGCCGAGCAGCTTCACCTCGGTGAGCTCGGCGGCCTTCAGCGCCTCCTCCTCGGCCTTCTTCTTGGCGATGTACTTGGCCATGAAGTGGTTGGCCGGCAGCACGATGCAGAAGTAGACCACCGCCGCGGTGATCACGAACTGCAGCACGGCCGCCAGCACCGAGCCCCACATGATGTAGATGCCGCCGCTGCTGCCCGGGGCGCTGGGGCAGTCCTTGATGCAGGACTTGTAGGCGTTCAGGGACGAGGTGCCGAACAGGCCGACGACCGGGTTGATGACGCCGTTGACGATCGAGTTGATGACGGCGGTGAAAGCTGCGCCGATGACGACCGCGACCGCGAGGTCGAGGACGTTTCCGCGCATCAGGAATGCCTTGAAGCCCTTCAAGGGATCTCTTCCTTCGCAAAGCTGTGATGGCCGATGGGTGCTCGGAACCTATGGCAGTCGGCGCGTGCCGCCGCGCGCGCCGGGTTCACCCGTACGGCCGACCGGGGGCCTCGGAGCGGCCTGGGGACCTCGGTTCCCACCTGCGGAAACGTCACGCCTCCGGAGGCCCGCCGGTGAGGGCTCGCGAATGGCGCGGTGCTCCGATTTCACCCGGGCACATCACTCCTGCGGGGGATCGTCGACCACCTCGATGTGCAGCGGCGCCCCGGCGGCGGCCGGGTGGCCGGCCGGCGGGACCGGGATGCCGCGCAGGGAGCCGGCGGCCAGCGTGGTCGCCGCGACCATCAGCCCGGCGGCGATCGGCCCGGGCCTTCGCCGCACCGCGGCCGGCAGCCGGTGCCGCCCGCCGCCGGCCCGGATCGGTGGGAACGGTCCGACGGTCCGCCGCGGCGGCACCGCGGGGGCCTCGCACGGCAGCGCGGCGGGACGGGGCGCGAGCGCGGGGGTGCGGGCCGTCATCGGGGTGGGTTCGGGGACGCTGCCCGCGGCGGCGGAGACTGTGCCCTCGTCGTCCCAGCCGGGATCGTCCCAGGCCTCCGGCTCCTGGAGCGCCTCGTGGACGGGCTGCGGGTGGTCGCGGCCGGGGCCCGGGCGCAGCGAGTGCGCGCGGTGCCGGTTCGCTCGGCGCACCGGGCCGCCGCCCAGCAGGGACTCGGTCATCAGGGACATAGGACACCGCCTGGGTTGGTTGGCAGGACGGTCGGGCTGCTCCCGACCGGCTGCCTCCACGATGTCCCTTCGCCCGACGTTCCGTGGCGGCCCGGACGCCTCCTGTGGACAACTCGGGGGGTGTGGAAAACGTCCTCACCCGCAGGGGTGAGGACAGGGGTGAGCACAGGGGTGAGGGCGCGTCAGAAACCCAGGCCGGTCTCCAGTCCGTCCAGCGCGTGCGAGCAGACGCACTCCCGGTCCTCGGTGGCCGGCAGTCCGGCGACGGCGCCGGTCAGCACCCCGCGCAGGCGGTCGATGCTGCCGGCGAAGACCCGCAGCACCTCGGTGTGGGTCACCCCCTCACCGGCCTCGACGCCCGCGTCCAGATCGGTGACCACCGCCACGGAGGTGTAGCAGAGCCCCAGTTCACGGGCCAGCACCGCCTCGGGGTGCCCGGTCATGCCGACCACCGACCAGCCCTGCGCCCCGTACCAGCGGGACTCGGCCCGGGTGGAGAAGCGCGGACCCTCGATCACCACCAGCGTCCCGCCGTCCACCGGCTCCCAGCCGGCCGCGCCGGCGGCCTTCAGGGCGGCGAGCCGTCCGGTCGGGCAGTAGGGGTCGGCCGCGGAGACGTGCACCACCTCGGGCAGCAGCCCGTCGCTGCGGCGTTCACCGTCGTAGAAGGTCTGCTTCCGCCCGGAGGTGCGGTCCACGAACTGGTCCGGGACCAACAGTGTCCCCGGGCCGTACTCGGGCCGCAGGCCGCCGGTGGCGCACGGTCCCAGCACCTGCCGGACGCCCAGCGAGCGCAGCGCCCACAGATTGGCCCGGTAGTCGATGCGGTGCGGGGGGATCCGGTGCTCGCGGCCGTGCCTGGGCAGGAACGCCACCCGGCGACCGCCGAAGGCTCCGACGAACAGCGAGTCGCTGGGCGGCCCGTAGGGGGTGTCGACGGAGACCTCGGCGAGGTCGTCCACCAGGGCGTAGAGACCGGTTCCGCCGATGATCCCGATATCGGCTGCGGATGCGTCGTGCTGAGCGATGGCCATGGACGGCAGCATACGAAGAGCGGAGGGCATGCCGTAGCCCCGAGCCCTTACGTTCTGCGGACGTCGGGTCCTCAGCCCATCAGCTTGATGACGACGACCAGCACGAGGATCACGCCGAGGACCCCGAACACCGCGAAGACGATGGTGCGGTCGTCCTTGCCGTCGTCGGACGCCCGGTGGGTACCCGACGGGGTCGGGAACACCGTCGACGGGGCCGCCAACGGGGCCGCCGGCAGGGCCGCCGACGGTGCCGAGGGCGGTGCCGAAGGCGGGGACGGAGGTGGTTCGCCGGTCGGCTCCTGCTGCGGAAGCGGCTGCGACCGGGCCGGGGACTGCGGCTGAGGCCGGGGTTCCGGCCGGTTCCCAGCCAGCCCCTTGAGCAGCTCCTGCCACACCTGCGGGGGAAGGTCCGGCGGTTGGCCGCGCCGTGGGGAGATCACCGTCAGCTCCAGGAAGTACTGCTGTGGGACCGTTGGTTGACGTGCCGTCAGAGTCAGGAGCTCGGCGATCGCGGGGCTGTGCCGCGGGTTTCGGGCGAAGGGTGCGACGGCCCAGACGAACAGGTCCGCAGCCCGCGCGGTCGCGGCGTCGTCCGTCCCCCCTTGCGGTACATGGCACAGGCCCAGCTCCAGTACCGTCTCGCACAGCCTGGAGGCGAGCTCCGGATCCCGCCCGTTGGTCCGCTGCTGCTCGCCGAGCTCCTGGAGCAACAGCTCCAGGGCCTGCTCGCGGTCGCGCAACGACCGGACCGCGCCGACCAGTTGCTCGTCCGAGCACTGCGCCAGATCCTGGACCAGCCGCAGGTCCTGGGCGGACGGCGGCTCCTCGTCCAGCCGCCGCAGGGCAGGGAAGACGCGCTGCGTCCAGCGGAGCGCGGAATCGTCCTGGACGGACGTCCGGGCAGGCGCCGGAGCAGGGGCCGGAGCAGGCGCAGGGGCGGGGTTCGACGCCGGGTCCGGCCCGGGGTCCGAGGGCGGGCGGATGTCCCCGTACAGGCCCTCCGCCGACTGCGACGGGTACGGCTGCTGCGGCTGCTGCGGGGGAATCGGCGGCCGTGACGCGGTCGCCGCCGCCGGGCTGCCGGCGCTGTCCTGTTCGACCAGCGCCAGCAGTGCCCGGAGCCGCTGTTCGGGGGGCATCCTGGCGCCGTCGGGGAGGCGCTTCAGCAGGTTGTCGCCGGCCTGCTGGGGCCAGCCCGCGGCGGCCTGACGTCTGATCAGGTGCGCGGCGACGGACTGTTCCGGTCCGAGGGTGGGCCGGCCGGGGTCGAGCCGCGCGAGCGGACCGGACTCGCCGGAGTCGAGCTGCCACTCGGGGACGAAGGTGATCCGGAGCGGATGCGCGTCGGTGGTGTCGAAGGTGGCGAAGGTCCAGGCGGTGCCGAGCCAGCGCCGGAAGATCAGGTACAGCCCGGTGAGCAGCACCGGCGACAGGTTGTCCTCCGGCCACCGGGGCAGCGCCGCGGCACGGATCGAGATCCGGTCCCCGGGGCTGGCGAGCCAGTGCGCGACCGCCACCGACAGTGGCCCGAGCACGCTCGGGTCGCCGAGTTCCTTCCTGGCCCGGTCCAGGGCGAGGTCCCAGTACGGCGCCAGCCGTTCGCCCCGGTGGACCCGCTCCAACTCGCCCTCCGCCTGCTTGGCGAACTCAGGGCCGCACCAGTTCCAGCCGTGCGACAGGACGGAGCCCAGCGGGCTCAGCGTCGCCTCCTCCCCGAGCAGGACATGGCACGCCGTGTTGGGGCGTCCCTGCCGGTCGCGCACCGGCCAGCGCTGGATCAGCGCCGCCTCGCCCAGCCTGGTGCGCACCCGCACCAGGCTGGGCCGGGTGTTCCGCCCCTCGACCCGCAGCAGCGGGCCGAGCTCCTCGGCCAACTCCTCGGCCCGGGCCGGACCGCAGGAGTGGGCGACCGCCGCCATGCCGGTGCCCTGCCGGCCCCGGTTGCCGGACCAGCGGAACACCAGCTGGTCGACCCACTGCTCCTTCGGCTCCCGCTGCCCGCCCCTGGCGGGGGCCCGGTACACCCCGTGCGGCTCGGCGCCGGGCCGGTCGTTCTCGTACATTCCGTACCCGCCCTCGGTAGTGGTCACGGCCCGTCACCGGCCCAGGTCGTAGCGGTCGTCGCCGGACTGCGCCGGCGCCTGCACCAGCCCGTGCATGGCCAGCAGCGACACCAGCGGTGCCAGCACCCGCTGCGGCTGGACCCCGCGCGGGTACCGGCCCCGGTCCTCGCGTCCGCCGGTCGCCGAGGCCACGTGCAGGGTGCACTGGCGGACCGCGTCGAAGGGGCGCAGCCAGGCGCGTCCGGCATGGCGGTGCAGCAGCGCGTAGACGTCCCTGCTCTCGGCCTGCACGGCGGCGCGCGACAGCGGCGCCTCGACGGCACGGCCGAGCCAGCGGTCCACCGGCGGTTCGAACCGCAGCAGGTCCGCCTTGCCGAGCACGATCGCGGCCGGGACGTCCAGGTAGGGGCCCTGCCGGGGCAGCCGGTCCAGCACCGTGTCGAACGCCGGGTCGCCGTCCCGCTTCACCTCCAGGTCGCTGGCGGCGCCGCGGAGCACGTCCAGCACGGGCAGCGGCAGCGACAGCACCGGGTCGACGACGAACAGCAGCGCGTCCACGCCCAGCAGGAACTGCAGCAGTGCGTCGGTGCGCAGCAGGTCCTCCCCGGCCAGGTCGAAGAAGGCCAGCGGGCGGGTGTGCCCGGTGGCGTCCTTGAGCAGCAGTGCCTCGACGAAGCGGACCTGGCCGCTCTCGCCGAGCCCGGCGGTGTGCTGGAGCACCTCGCCGCTGCGCAGCGGCGCCACCCGCTCGCGGACGAACAGCGCGTGCTCCTGCGGATTGACGGACTGCCAGCTCATCCCGTACGGCTCCAGCCCGCCGTCGGTGATCTCGGCGATCATCTGGGTGAGCAGATGGCTCTTGCCGGTGGCGGACTGCCCGACCATGGCGACGGTGAGCGGACGGCCGTTGGTGAGGTAGGGGACCGGGACGTGGTGCCGGGCGATCCCGGCACCGCCGTGGCAGAGCTGGTAGGCGGCGCGGCGCCGGTCCTCCCGCAGCACCGGACTGCTGACCCTGGACAGGTCCAGCTCGGTGAACTGCCGGGTGGCGTTGGCGGTGTACAGGGCCTTGGGGTCGTAGCTGATCCGCTCCAGGCAGTACGGGCAGAGCACCTTGCCCTGGTCGGCCGGGTCGGTGTGGCGCGGCTCGGCAGCCGGGCCGCGCAGGGTCGGGTCGGCCCGGCGCTTGAGCTCCAGCGCCTCGTCGAAGGCGGTCCGGTGCGGCTCCAACTCGTCCCCGGCCGCGGCCAGCCGGGCCCGGGCACTGCTGCCCGGTGACAGCACGTCCAGCAGCGTTCCCGGGCCCGGGCGATGGCCGGCCTGCGGGGCGAAGGCTCCGGCCAGCGTCTCGGCCAGCAGCCGGTGCAGGCCGAGGTCGGCGGGGGCGCGGTCGGCCGGGCCGTCCTGCCCGGTGACCATCCGGTACAGCACCTGGGCGCTGCTCCAGACCGCGTCCCTGGGGTCGGCGGTCCCGGTGCCGAGACGCTGCTCGGGCGAGGCGTAGGGGGCCGTGCCCCAGGGGATGCGCGGCGTTCCGGTGCGCTGCACCGCGTTCAGCCCCCACAGCTGCACCGCCCTGCCGTCCCAGCGCACGGTCGCCGGGGTGACCCCGCGGTGCACCAGGCCCTGCTGCTCCAGCAGGGTCAGCGCCAGCATCAGCCCGCTGAGGACGGCCCACTGGTCGTTGGTCGAGGCCGCCCGGTAGGAGGCGGCCGGAGTGCCGCGCGGCGGCCGGTAGAGCACGAAGGGCTCCGCGCAGTCCAGGTCGTAGCCGAGCACGTCGGGGAAGAGCTCGGTGTAACCGATGTCGGTGAAGGCCCGGTTGATCCGCAGTGCGGCCGAGACCTCGGCGTCTAGCCGCTGCTGCGCCTCGGGCACGGCCGCGTCCACCACGGACAGCCAGAACTGGACGCACTGGGTGGAGGTCCCGAGCAGGGCCCGGCGCACCCGCAGTGGTGACTGCCCGTCACGGCGGTCCTCGGCGCCGAAGCGGACCGGGACGTCGATCCGCTTGCCCGCCGGGGTGGTGAAGGAGAGGTCGGGCGGGCTCACCACTCGTCCCCCTCGTCGGGGTGGCCGCCGCTGGGGCCGTCGGTGGGGCCGTCGGTGTCCAGGTCGCCGGGACCGCGTTCCAGGGTCCGGACGCTGCGCACCGCGCCGCCGCGCAGCGGGACCAGTCCCAGCAGGCCGGCGTAGCGGCCCGAGGAGAGCCAGACCGCGGTGCCGGTCCCGCCGGTGGCCCGGTCGGCCTGTTCGATCTGCGGTTGCACGGCCGCCGGTGCGAAGCGCAGCCACACCGTCATCTCCGGATCGCGGTTGAGCAGCACCTCCTGCTCCGCCGACACCAGGGGCACCGCCGTCGCCGGATCGGCGTCCGGGCCCGCCGCCTGGACCAGGCGCTGCAGGCTCAGGCCCTGCAGTTCGGACGTACCGGGCCGGACCCGCTGCCGTCCGGCGGAGGGAGGCGCGGCGACGTCGTTCTCGCGCAGATGGGCACGGGCCCGCGCCAGCATCGCCCGTACCTGCGCGCCGACCCGTTGCTGGGCTGCGGCGGCCGACTCGCCGCGCTCGACCGTGCCCCAGTACGAGGCGAGTTCGGTGATCACGGCATCCGTCAGATCCCCGGCCAGGGTGCTGACCAGGGCCGGACCGCCGAGGCCGGAGTCCCGGTCGAGCCAGGGCGGGGGCGGTGCGTCCGGGTCGGTCGGGGCCGCGGCCCCCGGGGTCGGTGCGGCCGCTGCTGCCGCCCCCGGGGCGGACGGGTCCGAGCCGTTCCCCCAGGCGAACTGCTGGGCCCAGTCGTCCACCGGGCTGCCCGGGGCGGCCGGCTGCCCGGGGCCGGGCTGCGGAGCGGATGCCGGACCGATGGGGTCCGTTCCGGCCCAGCTCTCGTCCGGGTCGTAGTCGTAGTCGAAGTCGTCCGAGGCGCTCTCACCGAACTCCCCGGGCGCGGAGGGCTGCGACAGCCAGGCCTCGTCGGCGTCCGGATCGGCGGCGGCGCCGGCCGTGCCGAACGCCTCGGCCGTGCCGAACAGGTCCTCGGCGCCGACGGCCTGCTGGTACGCCTCGTCGGCGGCCGCGCGCAGCACCCCGGCCACGGCGCCGGCCGCGTCCGCGCAGTCGCTGCGGGCCCGGGCGGCCCAGTGCTCCCGGACCGCCCGGGCCAGCACCTGGTCCAGGCCGTCCAGGGCCTCCTGCACGGCGGCCGTGCCGCTGCGGCCGCCCCAGGCGTGGACCGCGTCGCGCCAGCCGGTGACCACCGCGGTCAGTGCCAGCACCAGGCCGAGCAGCACGCCGATCGCTCCGACCCAGAGCGGTGGGTGCAGCACCGCACCGCCCGCGCCGCCGAGGACCGCCCCCACCAGGGCGCCGCCGCCGAGCAGCCGGGCGCCGTCGCCGGTGGCCCCGGCCAGCCGCCGTCGGGCGAGGACCGCGCTGCCCAGCACCAGGGCGGGGACCAGCAGCGCCAGCAGGGTGAGCGGCCAGGCCCAGAGCCCGCCCAGCAGCCCGGCCGCCAGGCAGGCAGGGGCGCGCCAGCCACCCGGCTCCAGCGCGGCCCGCGGGCCGCCCCGGCGCGGCCCGAGGCCGGCCACCTTGTCCTTGCCGTACCTGGCCAGGGCGGGCAGCAGGGTCGAGCCCGGAACCGGCGCGATCCGTCCGGACAGGGCGGTGAAGCGCTGGGCGGTGCCGCGCACCGAGAGCCCGTCACCGAGCAGTCGTTCGGCCAGCCGCCTGAGTCCGTCGCCGATGCCCTCGCCGGCGCCCTCCGAGGGAGCCACCTGCAGCCCCCTGTGCCGGAAGAGCTCCAGGGTGGCGGCCGAACCCGGTCCGGTGGGACTGGTGTCCACCGAGAGCACCCCGGTCACCAGCTCCCGGTAGCCGTCCAGGGCCCGGCGGGCGCCGGTCACCTCGGCCTCGAAGGCGAGCAGCGCCCCGGTGCCCACCAGCCCGGTGATCCTGGCCAGGTCCAGCAGCGCGGTGGCGGTGCCGTCCAGGGCGTCGGTGCAGTCGCGGTAGGCCCGGTCGGCCTCCCCGCCCGGCACGCGGTGGCCGCGGCCGCCCGCGGTCTGACCCGGGACCAGGTCGGCCAGCGGCTTGGGGAGCTGCTCGGCCGGGACCTCGGCCCATCCGCCGCCGGCGCCCTCGGCCGGGCCGCCGGCGAACTGGGTCAGCGCCCCGCGCCAGGCGCGGTCCCTGGCCTGCGGGTCCAGTTGCTGCTCCAGCAGCCGGACGGCGGGGGCCGCGACGGACTCGTTCAGCGGGGTCAGCTGCTCCAGCACCGCGTCGAACAGGTCCGGGACCCGGAGCAGGTCGCGCAGCGGGGCCAGCGCGGACGGGTCGTCAGGAGCGGCGCCGTCGAGGAGCCCGTGCGCCGCGTGCAGGTCCCCGGCCCAGAGCAGCCCGCAGGTGCCGGCCGCCGAACGCAGCGTGTCGGGCTTCAGCAGGACCCGCTCGCCCTGCTCCGGGGCGTCCCCGACCAGCAGGCACACCAGGTGCACCGAACTGCCGCCGGGGAAGCGGCGGATGCGCTCGTAGGCCCGCCGGTTCCCGGCGAGCCCGGCCGGCGTGTCGACCACCAGGAAGCGGAGCCGGTCGGAACGGGAGGGGCCGCGCCCGCCCCGCTGCCGGAGCACCTCGGCGCGCAGTTCGGGACCGCTGTCGTAGCGCCCGCCGCTGTCCCTCAGGTCGATGCTGATCACCGGTTCGGAGACCGGCTGGTACGTCGTCACCGGAGTCCTCCCCTCACAGCTCGTCGTCGAAGTCGTCGAACAGGTCGGGGCCGTCGTCGAAGCCGGCGCCATGGTCCTCCGGTTCCGGCTGCGGACCCTTGCGGTACGGGTCGTACCCCGCCCCGGGAGCTCCGGAGGGGCCGGCGGTCCGGTAGTCCGAGGCGTCGTCGTCGGCGCCGGCCCGGTCCGGGCGGCCGCGGTCGTCGAGCGGTCCGTCGGTGCTCCACTCGTCCTCGACGTCCACCCGCGGGGCCCGGCGCCGGCCGGGTCCCGCCGCGGGCTCGGCGCGGTGCGGGTCCAGGTCGCCGGAGCGGATCGCCGCCAGCAGGCTGCGCAGGTTCGGCTGGACCGCGCGCTGGTCGGCGAACTCCAGGTCCAGGGCGGCCGGCAGGGTCCTGGCCCAGAACTGCCAGAGCGGCCTGACCCAGCCCTCGGCCCGGGCCCCGCCGCGTTCGGCCCGCTCGCGCAGCAGCGCGAGCTGACGCGGCGCCACCTCCTCCACCAGCTGCACGAACAGCGGGTCGGGTTCGCTGCCGGAGCGGTTCAGACCGACCGGCTGGGCCCGCATCAGCCTGCGGCAGTACTCCTCGACGATCCGCTCGTCGTCCATCACGGTCCAGCGCTCGTAGGTGCGCAGCAGCTCGGCCCAGGAGGAGACGTCGTCGTCGAACTCGGGCAGCCGCAGCCGCACGCCGGGCTGGTCCGAGCCCCGCTCCGGGTAGAGCCGCAGCTTGACCTGGCGCGGCGAGTCGGGCTTGCCGGCCAGCACCTCCACCTGGCCGTTCCACAGGCAGCACAGCAGCCGGTGCAGGATCGTCCTGCGGTCCTCCTCGCCGCTGACCAGCCAGTCGTCCCGGTGGCCGAGCCGCTGGCGCCAGCGCAGCACGTCCTCGGCCTGCTCGTCGTCCTTGGCCTGGGCCCACTGCCGCAGCACCTTGCGGGCCTCCGGCACCTGGGTCAGGCTCATCTCGCTGCGGAACTGGACCACGGTGATGGCGTTGGTGTCGACCCCGCGGTACTCCACCGTCAGCCTGGTGTCGTTGGGCAGCCGCAGCGCCCGGGCCAGGTAGTCCTCGACGTCGTCCGAGTTGGCCACCCTGGGGTAGACCACCAGGGCTTTCAGCCGGCCGGTGCCGTCCGGGGTGAACCCGGCCGGGAGCAGCCCGGCCAGCTTGGTGCGGAACTTGTTCTGGGCCTCCTGGCTGACCTGGGCGGCCGCCTCGGCGTTCCCGGCGGCGGCGGAGAGCAGGGTGCCCATGGACGGCAGCAGCGGGGTCTCCTCCACCTGGTCGCCGGCTTCGGCGAACAGCCGGGTGATCCGGCCCACCAGCAGGGACTTGATGTCCGCCACGGCCTTGGCGGGGGCACGGCGGCTGTCCCTGAAGGCGGCGCTCCAGGCGTTGCCGTCGATCAGGCGCAGCGCCAGGGCCGCCTCCCGGTCCGACTTCAGCAGCCCCTCACGGACCGCCAGCCTGGCCCGCAGGTCCTCGTAGAAGTGGTTGATCTCGCCCTGCGGCGGCAGCAGGTAGGAGATCCCCCTGCGGTCCTCGTAGAGCTCGGAGGCGCGTACCTCGGAGCTCCTGGGCTCCTGCTCGGCCTGCTGGCGGAAGGCGTTGAGCAGCCGGTTCAGATCGGCGGCCAGCCCCTCGGCCGCCGGCTGCCAGCGCCGCTGCTGGTCCCGCCAGGCCTCGTGCCAGACGGCCTTGCTGCGCCAGGAGTACCAGGCGTCCTGGGCGCGCAGTGCGGCCTGCACGTCCTCGTCGCCCCAGCGCGCCTTGATGCCGGGGACCCGGCCCTTGATCCGCGGGATCCGCGGCGGCTGGTCCTTGACCGCCGCGGAACGCACCGGCACCCGGGAGCGGCCGTCGAGCATGCCCAGGAAGCCCAGCTGGGCGATGGGGTCGGCGGCGCCGGGCAGTCCCTTGACGACCTGCTCAAGCAGGAACGGGTCCACGGTCTGCAGCAGCTTGTCGGCGGCCTCGCCGGCGCCGGCGAGGAACCGGTCGGCCATCCGGGCGGCGGCGTCGGCGGACCGCGGACGCAGGTCGTCGAGCAGCACCTGCATGTCGCGCAGCCGCATGCTGAGCGCGCGTTCGATGGCCGGACCGCCCTTGGGCAGCGGGTCCACCTCGCCCACGTCCAGCTGCTTGCGCTCCCAGAGCTCCTCCAGCCCGGAGTCGGCGAACATCCGCTTGATCAGGGCGACCGGGTCCTGGCTGCCGGGACGGCGGTTGGGATCGCCGAGCTGGTTGACCGCGGAGCGCAGCAGGCGTCCCGCGATCAGTTCGGCCAGGTCGTCCAGCGGGGCGGTCATCGAGGCCACCAGGGCGGTGGAGACGCCCTGCCGCCCGATGCCCGAGTCCGCGGGCGCGGCCCGGTGCAGGCCGCGGTTGATGAAGCTGGCGGCGAAGGTCTGGTAGTCGTCGTCGGCCCGGGCGGCGACGCCGGGCCTGCCGTCGCCCAGCTCGGTCCCGATCAGCGAGAGGATCAGCGAGACGATCGAGCGGCGCAGGTCGTCCTGGCGGATCCCGGCCGTGCCGCTGAACAGGAAGGCGGTCGGCAGGATGCCGGTGCGCAGCCGCATCGGCTGCGGGTTGTTGGGGTAGGTGATCCGCAGCGCCCGGTCCTGGCCGGTCTCGCCGATGTCATGGCCGGCCCTGGGCGCGTTCTGCTCGTCGACCACCCGGAACAGGTCCACCAGGGCGCGGGCCGAGTTCAGTTCGGCCTCCCGTCCGCCGCCGGCAGCGGCCGGGAACGTCGACGGCATCACCACCAGCGGGTAGATCTTGACGCCGTGCAGCCCCTTCTCCTGGAACGCCTGGTTGATCAGGTAGAGGTAGTCGAGGAAGATCCCGGCGCCGGTTCCCCCGGCCACCGAGAAGGCCACGAACACGTCGTAGCCGTTGATCCCGCCGCCGCCGAGCTGGTCCAGCTGCCCGTTGGAACCGGCGATCATGTCGATGGCCTGGGTCAGCGGCTCCAGTACCGGGGCCAGGCTGTGCCGCAGCGTGCCGAACAGCGCGGCCCTTCCCACGGTGGGCAGTTGGCCGGCGCCGTTGCGCAGCGGGGTGACCCGGGGCTCGTTGTCGTGCGGCGGCAGCCAGCCGCGGGTCTCCTCACGCATGGCGGCCCGCAGCATCTGGGTCACCTCGGGCGAGCTGTCGTACTGGGGGAGCAGGTGGTACGTGGAGCGCGAGGTGCGGTTGTACGCGGGCCGCAGCCTGGGGTCCACGGTGCGGTGCGGCAGCCGC
The DNA here is from genome assembly GCF_042510965.1 of Streptacidiphilus jeojiensis. NCBI lineage: Bacteria > Bacillati > Actinomycetota > Actinomycetes > Kitasatosporales > Streptomycetaceae > Streptacidiphilus > Streptacidiphilus jeojiensis. Next base: position 107,720 of record NZ_JBEUKS010000010.1, on the reverse strand, counting down.
TCCAGGTCGGAGTCGCTGAAGTCCGCGTAGACGAACTGCAGGCAGTCCGGCAACTGGTGCGGCTGCCCGGTGATGTGGGTGATCAGGTTGCCGTCGGGACCGCACAGGTCGGCCCTGATCCGACGTTCGAGCTCGGCGCCGATCAGGCCGCCGGTGCCGCCCAGGCCGACGAAGAGCATCGGCTGAAAGATCTTCATCTGTTCCGTCCCCCCAACCGGCCGCGGGTTGCGGCCGGGTCGTCTGCTTCGTTGTGCGGGTCTGGCTGCCGGGTCGCGAACACCGGGTCACAGATAGCTGTTCGGCTCGCTCCCGTCCGGCTCGGGCACCGAACCGGACGGCTCGCCCAGTCGCAGGCTGAGCCCGTGCTCCAGCGGCTCCGGCACCCCGACGGACAGCTTGATCCGGACGTTGTTCCCGATCCGCAGGACGCCGGCGCCGTCCACGCTGCCGCGCACCGCGTAGGCCCCGCCGGCCCTGGCCCGGATCCGCGGGAAGGGCCGGGTGGGCTCCTCGATGTCGAACTCGAACCAGCCCTTGGGGCCGGAGCGGGCCGTGTAGGTGCCCAACTCCTTTCCCTCGCCGCTGATCAGGGTGATCCTCAGGCCGTCAGCGGCGATCCGCCGCCTGCGGTAGCGCTGCTGCGCCACCAGCAGCGCGCCGGCCAGCAGCACCAGCACGGCCGCGCCGACGAAGGCCCACCACAGCTGCTGCCAGAGGCCTGGGCGCGGGGTGAGCGTCAGCGAGACGGTGGGACTGGCCAGTACCCGGCCGTGGTCGCTGCTGTCGATGACCGTCGGGGTGGCGCCGAGGGCCAGCGGGGAGCCGCCCAGCCGGTTGCCGAAGGCGCCGCGCGGGCCGACCACCAGGGTGACCGTGCGGGTGCCGGTCGCGCCCGGGGCGAGCACCAGCCGGTCCGGCCCGAAGGTGAGCAGACCGCCGTCCACGTCGGGCACGCTGAGCAGCAGGGTGTGCGCGCTGGAGTCGCCGTTGTGGACGGCCAGGCTGCCGTTGATCCGGTCCCCGGGGTGGTGCGCCCCGCCGGCGATCGTCAGGTCCGCGCTCACCAGTGCGGTGGGCGCCCCGATCCAGCCGGGGGCGGTGATGCCGCTCTCCGCGGTGAGCCCGACGGCGGTCAGTGTCCCGGTCATCTTCAGTGCCCCGGAAGCACTCCGGGGGATCGTCACATAGCCGGAGAAGGAGGCGTCGCCGGCCTTGGCGTCGGGCACCGCGCCGTTGTCGGCGAGCGGGACCGGGACCGGGGTGAAGCCGTCGCCGGTCAGCTCGGCCGACACCTGCAGCCCGGCGTAGTCCCCGGGGTCGGTGATGCTGTAGCCGAGCCGGGTCTCCAGCCGCAGCGTGGCCACCGCCCGCTGGCCCGGCAGCGGCGAGGGCGGGTCGAGGGTGACCGAGCCGCGCAGCTCACCGCGCCAGAGCACACCCGCGGTGGCCAGCTTGCCCCGGTGCCCGGACGGCGCGTCCAGGTGGATCCGCCAGGGACCCGGCATCGGGTCGGTGATCCGCAGCGACTCGACCAGCTGGCCGCTGCCGGCCAGCTCGTAACTGGAGCCGTTGGCGTCGGTGCCCGGGTGGATCTGGTTCCCGTCCGGGTCGAAGTAGCTGACCGTCACCGCCGGGTCGCCCTTGGAGACCACGATGCTGCCGGTGGTGGCCAGCGCGGAGATCTGCACCGTCAGGTCGGTCGGGGGATAGCCGTGCACGTCCGAACCGCGGCGCAGGCAGTGCGCGGCGGCGAAGGCGGTCTCCAGGGCGGAGCCGACCGCGGTGGAGTCGGACACCTCGGTGGCCCTGGGCCTGGCGTCCGGGAGGTCCACGCAGCCGTTCTGGTAGCCGCCGGCGGCCATCTGCGTCAGCGTGGCCCGGTCCAGGTCCTGCGCGGGGCCGAAGCCCAGCGACCAGACCTGGATGTGGTCGGCGGCGGCCTGCGCCAGCACCTGGACGAGCTGCTGCTGTCCGGCGGCCTGCCGGTGCGCGGCGGTGTCCCCGTACTCCGGGCTGGTGGAGACGTCCAGCTTCCCGTCGGTGAGCACGAACAGCACCCGTGGGGTGCTCGGGTCGGTGCCCTGGGTCAGGTAGGAGATCCCCTGGCGGATGGCGTTGGGGAAGTCGGTGCCCTGGCCCTGCGCGGCGCTGCGGCTCTGCAGCTTGGCGCTGCAGGATCCGATCCGGTCCCGTCCGGCGGCGTCCAGCTGGGTCGGCGTGCAGTCCGTGTCGACCGGGCGCTCGGAGGCGTTGTCGGCGCTGGCGAAGCCGAACACGCTCACCTGCGAGGTGGACGAGATGTCGCCGAGGGCGATCCGGGTCGCGGCGTCACGTTCGGCGGCCATGTCGGCCGCCGAGATGCTGCCGGACTCGTCCACGGCGATCGAGTAGTTGATGGGTCCGATGGTCTGGTCGGCGGTGGTGGCAGTGGCGGTGCCGGCAGTGGCAGTGGCGGCCGGGCTCGCGCCGGCGGCCAGCGGCCGGCCCTGGGCCTGGGCCGACAGCGGGACTGTCCCCAGCAGCAACGCGGTGAGCACGGCCGCGACCCGGTAGCGCGTCATCCTTGGTCCCCCCAAAAAATGTGCGACAATTGCTGTTATAGCGTCAGATATGGTTCTGTATAAGTTGTTTGACGATCCGTTATGAAATTCACAGCTATCGGCGCAGCAGCAGCCCGGCGACGGCCAGCAGCGCTCCCGGCACCATGCAGGCCACCCCCCGCCGGATCCAGCGGTACTTGGCCGCGAGGATGGTGCTCACGTCCACCGACTGCACCAGCAGCCAGCGGACCGGGTCACGGCCGGCCGAGGCGACCCGCGCCACCAGCAGGTCCGGGTTCTCGGCGGCCAGCAGGTCGCCGAAGTAGGTCAGATCGCCGACGGCCCGTCCGGTTCCGGTGCGCGGCAGGATCGTCCGGACCAGCGCGGCCGCGCCGAGGAGCCAGAGCAGCGCGCCGGCGGAGAGCAGCGCCGTCGCCGCGGTCCCGCCGCCGGCCGCCGGCCAGCGGCCGCCGATCAGCAGCGCGGGCGCCGCCACCGCGCCGGAGAGCAGGATGGACGCCTTGGTGTCGGCGCGGCCGACGTCCTCCCTGACCGTCGCCAGCAGCCGTTCGGCGACGAAGCGGTCGGCCGGCTCCACGGCCGGTCCGGCCGTCATGACGTTCCCCCGTCGGCCCAGGACCAGCCGTCCTCCGGGTCGTCCACGGCCTGTGACTCACGGCCGCCGGACGGGCCCCCGGACTGGCTGCCTGACGGGCTGTCGGACTCCACCCACCAGGGGGTGTCCACCGGCTCCGGGTCCGTCCCGCGGCCCTGCTCCAGCGCCGGCTGCGGCCGGTTGTCGCGGCGCACCGTGTGCGGGCCGAGCGGTCCGTCGATCGAGTACGGCGAGTGGGCCGCCAGCGTGCTGCGCATCTGCTGTTCGAGGTCGGCCGAGTGCAGCCGGCCGCTGTCGATCATGTCCAGTACATGGCCCTGCAGCCTGAGGTGGTCCTCGCGGCTCTCCAGCCGCAGCTTCTCCAGGAACTCGGCGGCCTCGCCGGGGCTGTCCGCCAGCACATAGCTGAGCTGGTCCAGTTGGCCGCCCTCCAGCATCCCCCGGAAGCGCTGCATCCGGAGCCCCAGCCGCTCCGCCTCCAGCCGCTCCTGCTCCGACTTGTGCAGGTGCTCCTCCTGGGCGGCCCGCAGCAGCGCGGCCGACTCCACCGCCTGCTGGTCCACGTTCAGCCGGACGTACAGCCGGGTCCACAGGCCGATGGAGTCGCCCAGGTCGTTCCAGCGTCCGCTGGCGCACTCGGCGGTGACCGCGTCGTTGGCCCTCTTGGCCGCCTGCACCGGGTAGTTCTGGGTGATCTCCCGCAGCCGCTCCAGGATCGGCGCCTCCAGTTCCAGCACCACGTCCCTGACCACGGCCTTCGCCACCAGGTAGGGGTCGTCCACGCGCCAGTGGATGTCCACCACGGCGTCGAAGAAGGTGGCGCCGCCGGCGGCGGGGAGCGGCAGCTCCAGCGTGGACTGGAACTTGCCCAGGGCGATCTCGCAGACGGTGTCGCTCTTGCCCAGCAGCGGCCGCCGCCCGTGCGTCTCGGACCCGTGCGCGCTCTTCACGGTGTAGCTCCCGTTGCCGTGCAGCACGACGGAGACGGTCCGGGCGCCGGCATGCCGAAAGCCCCGTTCGGCCGGGTAGTCACGGAGGAACGGGCCGAGGGGCGGTGCGGCGTCGGTGCTGTCGGTCATGGGCGTCTTCCTCCTGGGTGGTCGGCGTGGACCCGCAGGCGCGGCGGCCCGCTCCGCGGCGGAGCGGGTTCCTCGGTGGCTGTGGTGGCTGTGGCTGTGGTGGTGGCAGTGGCGGGTCCGGCGGCCGGGCGGGCGAGCCGCCACAGTTCACTGGCCCGGGCCCTGCTGATCGGGTCGTCCTCGTCCTGGAGCATGCGTTCGACGACCTGGCGGACCGGCCTGCGGTCCCCCTCCCGGGTGACCAGCGCGGGGAGCAGCGCGGTCAGTCCGGGCAGCGCCTTGGGGCGGTCGCCGGCCCAGGCGGCCCGGAACCAGTGCTCCAGCGCGTCGAGGGCGGCGTCCCTGGACCGGGGCGTGTGCAGCGCGGTCCACATCAGGTCGGCCAGCGGCTCGGCCAGGGCGGGCCGGGCGTCGGCGAGCGCGAGCGGCAGCGGCCAGTCCAGCCGGTCGGCGAGGTCGGCGGCGGTCTCGTCGTCCCAGACCTCCGCCACCTCGGTGAGCGCCAGCCGGACGATGGCGACCAGCCCGAGGTCCTGGTGGGAGGGGCGCCGGTCGCTGGTCCAGGCGTGCAGCCGGCGCAGCACGGCCAGGCTGCTGTCGGCGTCGACCGCGAGCCTGATCACATTGAAGGAGGCCACCGGCAGTTGCGCGCCCTCGCCCCGGACCGCGATGCCGGCCAGCCGGTCGAGGGCCGCCGAGGTGCGCCGCGCGCCGCGCGGATAGCCGAGGCCCATGGCGGCGGTCCAGCGCAGCGCCGCGGACTCCGTGCCGGACCAGTCCTCGATCAGGGCGCGGACCGGCTCGCGGTAGCGGTCGTGCCGGGCCGCCTGGTCCAGTGCGGTCGCGGCGAACAGCCTGCGGCGCAGGGAGGCGGCGCCGGCGAGCGGCCGCAGCAGTTCCTCGTGGCCGTGGTCGAAGTCCCGGGCGCACAGCTCCCCGACCGCGACCGCGGCGCGGACCCACACCTGCGGCCGCGGATCGTCGGCCAACTGCCGCAGCCAGCGCACGATCGGGGCCCTGGCGGCGTGGTGCCGGTCCCAGACCTCGGCCAGCACGGCGCCGGGAAGGGCGCCGCCCCGGTAGCCGACCAGCCGGGCCGGCACCTCGATGCCGGCGGTCTCGGTCACCCCCTCCCGGACCTCGGCGCGGGACAGCAGCAGGTCGGACTCCGGGTCGTCGGAGAACAGCGGCCGGGAGGGGGTCCGTTCCGGATCCGTCTCCATGGAGAGCTCCCAGGTCAGCGTGTGCGCAGCCAGGGAGACGGTGCTGTAGGTGAGGCCGCCGAGGACGGCCAGGGCGACCCGGAAGGCGGCCGGGTGCAGCACGTCGGCGGTGCGGTGGTGCGGGAGCCGGTCCGGACCCGGCGCGGAGTCGGCTGCGCGGCCCGGGGCGGTGGCGTCCCGGTCCAGTCCGGCGAACCACTCCTGGGCCTGACGCAACGACAGGGTCCGGCACTCGTCCAGGAGTTGTCGACGGGTCAGGCTGCCGCGCAGGTGACCGGCGAGCAGTCCGGCGAGCAGCCCCACCTCGGCCGGGCGCAGCTCGTCCAGGCCCACCGCGGCCAGCACCTCCGGGTCCTCGGCCAATGCCGCTGCCTCGCGCAGCAGTTCGGGCGGAACGGGTTCCTCTGGAGCCGGGCCCGCAGCCATCCCCACGTGTGGCTGCGGACCCGCTCCGGTCGGGGGCACCGCCGGGGGCTGCCGCAGCTGCTCCCGCAGCCGGGACTCCAGCAGTGCGCTTGCGGGCGGGGGCGGGCAGGTCGTCCCGTAGCGCCCGCCCAGCAGTGGCACCACCGCCGCGCCGACGGTGACGACCAGCACCGCGTAGCAGTCGCGCCGGGCCAGGGCCGCCGCGAACACGTCCAGGTGCACCTCGTTCGGCAGGGCGGAGGACGGCAGGCCAGCGGGCAGTTCCAGGAGGAAGCCGACTCCGCGGTGATCGCCGTCGAGCACCGTCCGGTCCAGCGCGGTCAGGTCGGCGCCGGGTTCCACCCGGCGGACGCGGGCGGTGCTCCCCTCCCCGTCCGGGAGCGGGCCCCCGGACGCACCGCCCGCGTCGTCCGTGGCGGCGGCGCCCGCCGGCTCGCCCGACGCGTCGGGTCGAGGGCCGGGGGCTGCCGTCCGGTGCGGCGTCAGATCGTCCAGCAGGGCCAGCGCGGTACTGGTGCGGCCGGTCCCCGGTGCGGCTCCCAGCAGCAGCAGCCGGTTGGCGTGCAGCATCCGGCGCAGCGTCAGGTATCCCTGCGGCTCCTCGTAGTACCGCCGCAGCCGCCGCAGCTCCTCCGCGGGCACCGGCCCGCTGCGCGCCGCGGCGCTCGGCCGGCCGGCGCCCAGGTTGAGGTTGAACACATCGCCGATCTGGGCGCGGTGGAACACCGAGCTGACGAAGCTGTTGAGGTCGCCGCCGGCCCGGAAGCTGGCACGGGTGGAGCTGCGGGCCCGGGACGCCGCGGCCATGTCGGCGGCCTGCTCGTCCGCCTCGCCGTCCTGGCCCTCGCCCAGCGGCTTCCTGGCGAGCTCCCGGAACCGGTCGGCCTCGCGTTCGGCCTCGGCCTGCTCGACCTTCCCGTCCCGGCCCTCGTCCCGGCCCTGGCCCTCGCCCTGGTCCGCGCCCCTGCCCTCGCCCTGCTCCCGGGCGCCCTCGGCACCCTCGACGTGCTCCCCGCCCCGATGGGGCCGCTGCGCTTCGACGGCACCGCCGTCCGGGTCGTCAGGCACGGTCGCCCCCACCGAAGTTGTTGGTGCGGCCGATGTGGGTCGGGCCCTCGTAGCGGTTGTGCGAGTTGAACGAGACGTCGCCGTTGTCGACCCGGACCCGCGCCAGCGGGTCCGGGCCCTCCCGCCCCGCCTCCCCTGCCTGCTCCTCCGCGAAGCCCGCAGCCCCCGCGGACCCGGCAGCCTCCGGCTGGGCCGTCTCGTCCGCCAGTACCGGCGCGGGACGCCCCGGCAGCATGAACCAGGCGGTCGCGGGCCCCTCCTTCAGCTGGACCCGGGCCGGGACGTACTGGTCCGGGTCGATGTAGCGGCCGCCCGGCAGCACCACCTCGGCGTGCAGCCGGTCCGAGGTGACCAGGACCAGGTCGGCACGGGCCTGTTCCAGCGCCAGCCGCGCAGTGCGGCAGTCGGCCAGCCGGCAGGCCAGGTCCACCGCCTGCCCGCTGATCCCCTCCTCGTCGTGCCGGACCGGCCCGACGTGCATGCCGACCCGCAGCCCCAGCGGCCGCTCCTGCCCCGCGTTCTCCTCCTTGAGCAGTTCGTTCACCTCGACCACCCACAGCCCCAGCATCCGGCTGGGCGGCATCCCGGCCAGGGCGGCGAGCACCCCGTCCCCCCGGTCCTCAAGGTGCAGCGCGCCCTCGGTGATCCGGGCGTACTCGAAGGCCCCGTGCACCACGCGGTAGAGCTGCCTGCGCATCCGGGTCTTGGCGGCGTCGTCGTACTGCCCCGAGCCGCGGGCGTCCACGCTCACCACCAGTTCGTAGACGCCTTCGCTCCCGCTGCTGCCGTTGGTCGCTTCGAGCACGATCCCCCCTGGTGGTGTGCCGGCGGTGCTGCTTCTGCTGTTGCTGTGTTCTGTGCTCGAATCCCAGTCTTGGTCGCTGTGGTCGCGGTGTCTGTGACCGTTTACAGGTTCCGGTCCGCCGCTCGGCGTTCGCCGGTGCCGCCGTCCGCCCCGTCCGCCAGCAGCTTCAGCAGGGCGGGTTCGAGGATCTCCACCCTGCGGTTGCCGGTGCGCACCACCTGCTGGTCGCGGAGCAGGCGAAGTGCCTTGGCCACGGCTTCCCTGGTCGCGCCCACGGTCGCGGCGAGTTCGTCCTGGGGCAGGTGCACGACGGCGGTCGGCGGTTTTCGGCCCCGGCGGTCGGAGGGGCCGGCCGGGGTGTAGGGGCCGGTGCCGTTCACGGTGCTCAGCTCGACCAGTCGGGCGGCGAGCCTGCGGAGCACGGTCATGGAGGCGAGCGCCGAGCGCTCGCTGTCGGCGCTGCGCAGGCGGGAGGCCAGCTGGCGCATCACCAGGGCGCCGATGCGGGGATTGACCGCGAGGAAGCGACGGAAGCTGTCGCCCGGAACCACCACTGCCTCGACCGGTCCGAGCGCTCGTACGGTGGCGCTTCGAGGACGGTTGTCGAGGGCTGCGAGCTCCCCGAGTAACTCGCCGGGGCCGCGGATCCCGAGGATCAGCCGGGTGGCGCCGCGGTCGGTGCTCACCGAGACGGTGGCCCAGCCGTCGAGGAGCAGCAGCACATGGGTGCTGCGGTCACCCTCGACCATGAGACCGGTGTCGGCGGGGAGACTTCGGCGTGGGCCCAGCGCCAGGAAGGCTTCGTACTCCTGGCGGGTGAGCGCACGGGCAAAGGCCTGGTCGTCGCCGAGTAACCCCATGAACACCCCCCCGGGTGAGCCTTGGCTGGATACCGATGGTGACAGAGCCGGGCGCACAGGGGGATGACTTTAGGTCACGCTGGGATCACTATTGTTTCCAACGTGCGGTGGAAATAAGGAATTTCGGTGCGGTCAGGCGGCCGGGGAGCTGCTTCCCGAGCTGGAACCGGTGCTGCTCCCGGTGGACGGCGCGGGGCTGGAGCTGCCGCCCGAGCTCGACGACGAGTCGCCGGACGAGGACGTCGAGGAGGCCGCGGCCGGCTTGGCCGCCCCCACCGTGCTGCTCGAGGACGAGCGGCTGTCGGTGCGGTAGAAGCCGCTGCCCTTGAAGACCACGCCGACTGCGGAGTAGATCTTGCGAAGCCTGCCGTTGCACGTCGGGCAGACGGTCAGGGCGTCGTCCGTGAACTTCTGGACCGCCTCGAGGCCGTTGCCGCACTCGGTGCACTGGTACTGGTACGTCGGCACTGTCTTTTCCTCCTGGCTGGCACTCTCGCCTGATGAGTGCTAACGACGGTCAATGATGCGGTATTCCGCGGCGATAGTCCACCGTGACCACTGTGAGCTGTGGCAATGCGAGCCGTGACGCCTCCGCGACGGTCAGTAGCTGTCCCGCTGTTCGAGCCAGCCGGCGAGCTTGCCGCCCCGGTCGACGGCGCGCAGCCGGCGCTCGGCGCGGTCCCGCACCTGGTCGGTGGTGACCACCAGCAGGTCGTCCCCGGCCCGCAGCACGGTGGTGGGTCCCGGGACGAAGCTGGCGCCGTCCCGGACCACCAGGGTGACCGCGGCGCCCTTGGGCAGCCGCAGCTCGCTGACCTCCACGCCGGCGATCCTCGACCCGGGGGCCAGGGTCAGCGACAGCAGGTGTCCGCGCAGCCGTTCCACCGGCGCGGACTCCACGTCGAGCCGGTCCGCGTGGCCCGGGTCGCCGATCCGCAGCCGTCGCGCCACCCAGGGCAGCGTCGGGCCCTGGACCAGGGTGAACACCACGACCAGCAGGAACACGATATTGAAGAGCTGGTGCGCGCCCGGCACCTGTCCGACCACCGGGATGGTGGCCAGCACGATGGGCACCGCCCCGCGCAGCCCGGCCCAGGAGAGCAGGGTCTGCTCGCGCAGCGTGATGCCGAACGGGGTCATCGTCAGCAGCACCGACAGCGGCCGGGCCAGGAACACCAGCACCAGGCCGACGACCAGCGCCGGGACGATCGCGTCGCCCATGGTGTGCGGCGTCACCAGCAGCCCGAGCAGGACGAACATGCTGATCTGGGCGATCCAGGCGAGCCCCTCGGCGAAGCCGCGGGTGGCCGGTCCGTGCGGCAGTCGGGAGTTCCCCAGCACCAGGGTGGCGATGTAGACGGCGAGGAAGCCGGAGCCGTGCAGCAGGGCGCCGCCCGCGTAGGCGAGCAGGGCCAGCGCGGTCACCGCGATGGGGTAGAGGCCGGAGGAGGGCAGCGCGACCCGGCGCAGCGCCAGCGAGCCCAGCCGGCCCACGGCGAGCCCGATGACCAGGCCGATGGCCAGCTGCATGGCGATCGAGCCGACCAGCACGTACCAGCTGTCGATGGGACCGGTGGTGGCGAAGGCGACGACCAGGATGACCACCGGGGCGTCGTTGAAGCCGGACTCGGCCTCCAGCAGCCCGCTGAGCCGGGACGGCAGCGGGACCCGGCGCAGCACCGAGAAGACCGCGGCGGCGTCGGTGGACGAGACCACCGCGCCGAGCAGCAGCGACAGCCGCCAGTCGGTGCCGACCAGCAGGTGCGCGCCCAGGGCGGTGACCCCGACGCTGACGCCGGTGCCGAGGGTCGCCAGCACCGCGGCGGCCGGGGCCGCCGGTCTGATGCTGGTCCAGTTGGTGCTCAGGCCGCCCTCGGCGAGGATGACCACCAGCGCGGCGTAGCCGAGCACCTGGGTGAGTGACGCGTTGTCGTATCCGACGCCCAGTCCGTCCTGGCCCAGCCCGACGCCGATGCCGAGGTAGAGCAGCAGGCTGGGCAGGCCGCTGCGGGAGGCGAGCCGCACGGCGGCCACGGCGACGAGGAGGACCAGGGAGAAGGCGAGGAGCAGGGTGTCGAGATGGTGGACTGTCACTCAGGGGCACCTCACAACGGCAGGCGTCAGACGGGCAGTCAGATAATTACTCTGTCTAACATTTTACCTTGCCTTGGTGATCTCTTGTCCAGGGTGAAGAATCTGGGCGAATGCGGAGGCCGATACCAGTCATCGGGCCGTTCGGTTCAAGTGTTAGCGTCGGCTCCGCCGCACAGCACCGCGCCCTCAGGCGGCGGACGAGCCCCTGCCCCACAAGGACCCTGATGCCCCGCACCAAGAAGTTCCGCCGGCTCCGACTGCTGGTGATCCTTGTCGTCCTGCTGCTGGTCGCCGGCGCAGGACTCGGCGGCTGGCTGGGGGTGAGGACCGTCAAGTCCTCGTTCCCGCAGACCACCGGCACGCTGCGGCTCGCCGGGCTCTCGGCGCCGGTCAGCGTGGACCGCGACAGCAAGGGCATCCCGCAGATCTACGCGAACACCCCGGCGGACCTGTTCAAGGCCCAGGGATACGTGCAGGCGCAGGACCGCTTCTGGCAGATGGACGTCGACCGGCACATCACCGCGGGCACCCTGGCCTCGATGTTCGGCAAGGGACAGGTGGAGACCGACGCCTTCATCCGCACCATGGGCTGGCGCGACGTGGCACAGCAGGAGTACGACACCAAGCTCGACGCCACCACCAAGCAGTACCTCCAGGACTACGCGGACGGCGTCAACGCCTGGCTCGCCGAACACCCCGGCGGGGCCGGCGCCTCGCTGGAGTACGCGCTGCTCGGCACGGCCTACAGCGGCTACAAGCCGGCGCCGTGGACCCCGGTGGACTCGGTGTCCTGGCTGAAGGCGATGGCCTGGGACCTCAGCGGCAACATGCAGCAGGAGATCGACCGCTCGCTGCTCTCGCAGAAGCTCAGCAAGGAGCAGATCGCGGAGCTGTACCCGTCCTACCCGTACAGCACCAACAGCACCATCCTGAAGACCGGAACGGTCACCGACGCCGGCACCGCCAAGGCCACCTACCACCCGGCGGCCGGTGACGGGTCGTCGGGCTCCTCGGGCTCGTCGGGCGGCTCGTCCGGCAGCGGCGGAAGCAGTTCCGGCACGACGACCCAGGCCTCCTCGACCACCGGCAGCAGCGGCGCCGTCTCCAGTGCGGTGCAGGCCTCGCAGGCGGCGACCACCCAGCTCGCCGCCAACCTGGACAGCATTCCCGCGCTGCTCGGCGACCCGGGCCAGGGCATCGGCTCCAACTCCTGGGTGGTCTCCGGCAGTCACACCACCACCGGCGAACCGCTGCTGGCCAACGACCCGCACCTGGGCCCGGGGCTGCCGTCCATCTGGTACCAGATGGGCCTGCACTGCAACGTCGTCAACGCGGCGTGCCCGTACGACACCACCGGCTTCACCTTCGCCGGGATGCCGGGCGTGGTGATCGGCCACAACCAGTCGATCTCCTGGGGCTTCACCAACCTCGGCGCCGACGTCCAGGACCTCTACCTGGAGCAGGTCACCGGGGACGACACCTACCTGTACGACGGCAAGAACAAGAAGTTCACCACCCGCCAGGAGGTGATCAAGGTCGCCGGGGGCGCCGACCAGACCATCACCGTGCGCAGCACCGCCGACGGCATGCCGATCATCTCCGACCACAGCACCGAGCAGCAGTCGGTCGGCCAGGACGCCCCGGTCGACGGCACCGCGCCACCGCGCAACGGCGGCTACGCCATCGCGCTGCGCTGGACCGCGCTGGACCCCGGCAACACCATGGACGCCGTCTTCGAGCTGGACCGGGCCACCGACTTCACCCAGTTCAAGGCAGCCGCGCGGGACTTCGCCGTGCCGGCGCAGAACCTGATCTACGCCGACACCGCCGGGAACATCGGCTACCAGGCCCCCGGCCAGATCCCGATCCGCGCCAAGGGCGACGACGGCACCTACCCGATGCCGGGCTGGACCGACCAGTACCAGTGGAAGGGCTTCATCCCGCAGGCGGCGCTGCCGTACGTGGAGAACCCCGCCTCCGGGTACATCGTCACCGCCAACCAGGCCGTGGTGGACACCTCCTACCCGTACGAGCTGACCGACGACTGGGGCTACGGCACCCGGTCCCAGCAGATCACCGACCTGATCAAGTCCAAGCTGGCGAACGGCGGCAAGATCTCGCCGGACGACATGCAGAGCATGCAGACCGACGACACCAGCGTGATGGCGCAGACCCTGGTGCCCTACCTGCTCAAGGTGCCGCTGAGCGACCCCTACTACAAGGACGCGCAGCAGCTGCTGAAGGACTGGAACTACAAGCAGGACGCCGGATCGGCGGCCGCCGCGTACTACAACGCGGTCTGGAGCAACCTGCTGCACCTGGCCTTCGACGAGCAGTTCCCGGCGCAGGTCCGGGCCACCACCGACTGCGTGCTGCAACTGCCGGCCGGCACCGCGCAGGTGCCGGTGGACGGGGTGAACGCGGCGCCCAAGCGGGTCTCGGTCTGCGGCACCCGCAGCCCGGACCAGGCCCAGCCGGACGGCGGCGACCAGTGGACCACCGTGGTCACCGCGCTGCTGAAGCAGCCCAACAGCGACTGGTGGACCTACACCGACGCCCAGGGCGCGCAGGTCCAGGGCCTGGACAACATGCTGCTCAAGGCCATGGTCGACGCCCGCAAGCAGCTGACCTCGCTGATGGGCAAGGACATCAGCACCTGGAGCTGGGGCCGGATCCACACGCTGACCCTCAAGGAGCAGACCCTCGGCACGGACAACTCCTCGATCTTCTCCGGCCTGGTGCACAAGCTGCTCGACCGCGGGCCGTACCAGCTGGACGGCAGCAGCGCGGCGGTGGACGCCACCGGGTGGGACGCCGCGGCGGGCTACCAGGTGGACTGGGCGCCCTCGATGCGGATGGTGGTGGACCTGTCCGACCTGGACGCCTCACGCTGGATCAACGTCGGCGGCGCCTCCGGCCACGCCTACAGCGCCCACTACAACGACCAGACCCAGCTCTGGGCCGAGGGCCAGCTGCTGACCTGGCCGTTCGCCAAGAGCGCGGTGCAGGCGGCGACCGTCGACAAACTGACACTGACGCCGTAGCCGGGCGGCCAGCCGGGGGCGCGGGGAACTGCGCGCCCAGCCATCCACGGTCCGCAGCCGAGATCCGTCAGAGTTGCCCGAACCCCTGAGGCCGGCGTCACGCCCCGAAGTGCCACAGCTTCGAGGGCGTGACCGCCGCGTCCACCGGGCGGTCGTGCGCCTCGGCCGGGACCTCCGGCAGCACCTCGTCGTCGTAGAGCAGGGTCACCAGCGGCGCCCGCGAGTCCGCCGCGGCCAGCCGGGCCAGCACCCGGTCGTAGCTGCCGCCGCCGCGGCCCAGTCTGACGCCCCGTCGGTCCACCGCCAGGCCCGGCATCAGCACCAGGTCCGCCCGGCACACCGCCTCGGTGCCGAGCGGCGCACCCGCCGGTTCGCGCAGCCCGCGGCGCGCCCCTACCAGGCTCTCCGCGCCCTGGTAGGCACCCCAGTCCAGATCGTTGTCCGGGCGCAGCAGCGGCAGCAGTACCTGCACGCCCCGCGCCCGCAGCTCGTCCAGCAGCGCCAGCGTGCCGGGCTCCGCCCCCACCGAGACATAGCCGGCCACCACCGCGGGCAGGCGGGCCGGCAGGAGCTCCAGCGCCCGGCGGCCCAGCGCCAGCCCCGCCTGCTGCCGCTGCTCGGGTGACATCGCGGCGCGGGCGGCCAGCAGGCGTGACCTCAGGGCGGTCTTGTCGTTCAACATGGGATGAGCGGGCCTTTCGTGCGCGAGCCGGGCGGGGCACGCCCAGTCTGCACGCGCCGACGGAGGGGCACGCCGATGGACCTGCCGACCGTACTGTCCGCGGCCCTCGCCGCCCTGCTGCTGACCGCCTCGGCCGTCGCCGCCGTGGCGCTGGTACGGCTGCGCCGGGTCCGCGGCAGCGCCGCCGCGAGCGAGCTGAGCCTGCGGCAGGAGCTGCAGCGGCTCCAGCAGGGCCGGGCCGAACTGGAGCGCACCTCCTACACCGACGCCCTCACCGGGGTCTGGAACTACCGCTACCTGCAGCTGGCCCTGGACCGGGAGATCGCCCGCTGCGCCCGCCGGCCGGTGCAGCCGGAGGGCACCGACCGGCTCTCGCTGCTGCTGCTGGAGATCGAGGGCTTCGACGAGATCCGCCGCGAGCACGGCCACCAGCGCGGCGGCGCGGTGCTGCGCGACCTGGCCCAGCGGCTGGCCATGGAGGTCCGCGAGACCGACGTCTTCGGCCGCTACGGCGGGGAGGAGTTCCTGGTGCTGCTGCCGGACACGGACGCCGCCGGGGCCGAGCACGTCGCCGAACGGCTCCGCTGGACGGTCCGCAGGCACCCGCTGGCGCTGCCGTCCGTCCCGGTGCCGGCGGACGGCCCGGGGGCGGCCCCGGTCAACGGGCTCGGTGCGGTGGTCGGCACCGCCGTGCTGCCCAGGGACGGTGCGCATGCGGCGCTGCTGCTGCGCGCGGCCGACCGGGCACTGGCCGCGGCCCGCGGCGCCGCGGGCGACGCTTCGGCGCCGCCACCATCGGGCGGTTCCGGGTCCACGACCGCGCCGGAGTCGACGTTCGAACCGATGTCCGAATCGGTGTCCGGGGCCGTGCAGGCCCCGTCGGACGCTCCCACCGGCGGTCCGGCGGAGGCCGCCGACCCCGGCTCCGACCAGGACACCTGCCGGACCGGCGATCAATCCCTGCCGTCAACTGCCGTGTCGCAGCCCGTTTACCGGCTGCTGGCACAGGGATGTGACCTGTCTGTGACCTGACAGTGAATGCCCGGGGTCAGGCCTGACCTGCGACGGTGGGCAAGTACAGTCATCGGTATGACGAAAGCACGTGCGCGCCAGATCACCAAGGCTGTGATCCCTGCCGCGGGTCTGGGTACCCGGTTCCTTCCGGCGACCAAGGCGACTCCCAAGGAGATGCTGCCGGTCGTGGACAAGCCTGCGATCCAGTATGTGGTGGAGGAAGCCGCGTCCGCCGGCCTGACCGACGTGCTGATGATCACCGGGCGCAACAAGCGTCCGCTGGAGGACCACTTCGACCGCGCGTACGAGCTGGAGGAGCTGCTGGTCCGCAAGGGCGACGAGGCCAAGCTGGCCCGGGTCCGGGAGTCCAGCGACCTCGCCACCATGCACTACGTCCGCCAGGGCGACCCCAAGGGGCTCGGCCACGCGGTGCTCTGCGCCGAGCCGCACGTCGCCGACCAGCCGTTCGCGGTGCTCCTCGGCGACGACCTCATCGACCCGCGCGACCCGCTGCTGGCCAAGATGATCGACGTCCAGCGCGAGCTCGGCGGCAGCGTCGTGGCGCTGATCGAGGTCGCCCCCGAGCAGGCGCACCTCTACGGCTGCGCCGCGGTGAAGCCGGCCGAGTGGCACGGCACCCTCGGCGGCGACGACGAGATCGTCCGGATCACCGACCTGGTGGAGAAGCCCGCCGAGGGCGAGGCCCCCAGCAACTACGCGGTGATCGGCCGCTACGTCCTCGACCCCACCGTGTTCGACGTACTGCGGGAGACCCCGCCCGGCAAGAACGACGAGATCCAGCTCACCGACGCGCTCCGGGTGCTCGCCCAGCGCACCCCGGGCCGGGGCGGCCCGGTGCACGGCGTCCTCTTCAAGGGCCGCCGCTACGACACGGGCGACCGCGGCGACTACCTCCGCGCGATCGTCCGCCTGGCGTGCGAGCGTGATGACCTGGGCCCGGACTTCCGGACCTGGCTCAAGGAGCTCGTCGGCAGCGGCGAGCTGGACACCCTCACCGGGGCCGAGTAACCGCCCGGCAGGACATCTTCGGGTCCTGGAGGGGGTAGGCAGCCGGAGGACGAACGCAGCACGGCAAGCAGGGGGAGAACAGTGAGCGACCACCAGCACGAGCACACCGCCGAGGGAGACCCCTGCGCCGCCGACAGCGGAGCCGAGCGGTACTGGACGGTCGACGAGCACCTCGCCGACATCCTCGGCACGGTCGGCCCGCTGCCCCCGCTCGACCTGCAACTGCTGGAGGCACAGGGCTGCCTGACGGTGGAACGCATCACCGCCGCGGTCGACCTGCCGCCGTTCGACAACAGCTCCATGGACGGCTACGCGGTCCGGATCGCCGACATCGAGGGGGCCACCGAGGAGTACCCCTCGGTGCTCACCGTCGTCGGCGACATCGCCGCCGGCGCCGCGGACCTGCCGGTGGTCGGCCCCGGGCAGTGCGCCCGGATCATGACCGGGGCGCCGCTGCCCCCCGGCGCCGAGGCCGTGGTCCCGGTCGAGTGGACCGACGGCGGCAGCGGCGGCAAGGACGCCGCGGTGGGCATGGCCCCGCACAGCAGCTCGCCGGAGGGGGCCGGCGGCGAGGTCCGGGTGTTCCAGCCGGCCGAGAACGGCGCCTTCGTCCGGCGCCGGGGCGACGACATCACGGCCGGTCAGGTGGTGCTGCCCGAGGGCACCCTGCTGGGCCCGGCCCAGATCGGACTGCTCGCGGCGATCGGCCAGGACAGCGTGCGGGTGCGGCCCCGGCCGCGGGTGGTGGTGCTCTCCACCGGCAGCGAGCTGGTGCAGCCCGGCACCCCGGTCGGTCCCGGGCAGATCAGCGACTCCAACAGCTTCGCCCTGACCGCGGCGGCCAGGGACGCCGGCGCCATCGCCTACCGGGTCGGCGGGGTCCCCGACGACGCCGCGCGGCTGCGCGAGGTCGTCGAGGACCAGCTGATCCGCGCCGACCTGGTGGTCACCAGCGGCGGTGTCAGCGTGGGGGCCTACGACGTGGTCAAGGAGGCGCTGGCGCCGGAGGGCGGCGAGCAGCCGCCGCTGGGCGCGATCTCCTTCCGCAAGCTGCGGATGCAGCCCGGTAAGCCGCAGGGCTTCGGCCTGCTGGACGGCACCGTCCCGCTGTTCGCGCTGCCGGGCAACCCGGTCAGCGCCTACCTCTCCTTCGAGCTCTTCGTCCGCCCGGCGATCCGGGCCATGCTGGGCGCCGAGGAAGTGCACCGCCCCGTGGTGCGAGCGGTGCTCTCGCAGGGACTGCGGTCCCCGTCCGGGCGCCGGCAGTTCGCCAGGGCGCGGTACGTGGCCGGCGGGCCCGGCGAGCCCGGGAGCGTCGCTCCGGTCGGCGGAGCCGGCTCGCACCTGGTGGGACCGCTGGCGCAGGCCAACTCCGTGATCGTGGTCCCCGAGGACACCACCTCGGTCGAGGCGGGTGAGCAGGTGGAGGTCGTCCTGCTGGAAGCCGCGGACCGCCCGATCTGACGGAGCCGCCAGGCAGCGATAGCCTGTGCCCGCACGGCATCGGCCCCCAGGAGACGACACCTTGAGTAGCTCGCACAGCGACCGGCTGACCCACGTCGACGCGACGGGGGCGGCGCGCATGGTCGACGTCTCCGAGAAGGCCGCCACGGTGCGCACCGCGCGCGCCACCGGCCGGGTGCTGGTCGCGCCCCGGGTGGTGGAGCTGCTGCGCGGCGAGGGCGTCCCCAAGGGCGACGCCCTGTCGGTGGCCCGGATCGCCGGGATCATGGGCGCCAAGCGCACGCCCGACCTGATCCCGCTCTGCCACCCCATCGCCATCTCCGGGGTGACCGTCGAGCTGACCGTCACCGACGAGGCGGTGGAGGTGTCGGCCACGGTCCGCACCGCCGACCGCACCGGGGTGGAGATGGAGGCGCTGACCGCCGTGGCCGTGGCCGGACTGACCGTCATCGACATGGTCAAGGCCGTGGACAAGGGCGCCAGGATCGACGCGGTGCAGGTGGAGTCCAAGACCGGTGGCAAGAGCGGCGACTGGCACCGCGGGGCGGCCGGGGGTGAGCTCCGGTGAGGCGCGCGCTCGCGGTCACCGTCTCCAACCGCGCCTCGGCCGGCGTCTACGCCGACAAGGGCGGCCCACTGCTGGTCGAGGGCCTGACCGCGATGGGCTTCCGGGTGGAGGGCCCGCAGGTGGTGCCGGACGGCGAGCCGGTGCTGGCGGCGCTGCGCGCGGCCGTCGCCGACGGCTACGACGTGGTGCTGACCACCGGCGGGACCGGGCTCACCCCGATGGACCTCACCCCGGAGATGACCGCGCAGGTGATCGACCGCCCGGCGCCCGGGATCGCCGAGGCGATCCGGGCCGAGGGCCGCGCCGCCGGAGTGCCCACCGCGGCCCTGTCCCGCGGGCTCTCCGGACTGGCCGGGAACACACTGATCGTCAACCTCCCGGGTTCCACCGGCGGGGTCAGGGACGGCCTGGCGGTGCTGGCGCCGCTGCTGGCCCATGCGGTCGACCAGGTGCACGGCGGGGACCACCGGCGTCCCGACGACACCGAGAGACCCGACCTCCCGTCAGGAGAACTGCACTGAACGCCTTCTGGCCGGTCGAGCTGCACGAGGGCCCGGTCGGACTGCGACCGATCCGGGTGCGCGACCGCAGGACCTGGCAGGAGGTCAGCGGCCGCAACCGGCACTGGCTGCGCCGCTGGGAGGCCACCGTCCCCCCGGCCCAGCCGGGCAACCCGTCGACGCCGCGGCCGACCTACCGTCAGATGGTGCACTTCCTGCGGTCCGAGGCGCATTCCGGGCGGATGCTGCCGTTCGTGGTGACCTACGAGGGGCAGCTGGTCGGACAGCTCACCGTCGGCGGCATCACCTGGGGGTCGATGTGCTCGGCCAACATCGGCTACTGGGTCGACGAGTCGGTGGCCGGGCGGGGGATCATCCCGACGGCGGTGGCGATGGTGGTGGACCACTGCTTCCGCACCATGGGCCTGCACCGGATCGAGGTGTGCATCCGTCCGGAGAACGGACCCAGCCGGCGGGTGGTGGAGAAGCTCGGCTTCCGCGAGGAGGGAATCCGCCCGCGCTATCTGCACATCGACGGCGGCTGGCGGGACCACCTGGTCTTCGCGCTGACGGCGGACGAGGTCCCGGAGGGGCTGCTGCGTCGTTGGCGCGGGAACAGTACGTCGGCAGCCAATTCCTAGCGCTGCATTCACAAACATGTTCGAATGTGTCTGGAATCTGTGATTCAAAGCGACAAAAATAGGGTGGGATGAGCATGAGCGTGCGACACACCGGCCGAAATTGCCACGGGGCACTACTCCACGCCCGTACGGTGTGAAGCGTGAGCAGTAGCGGCCTCATCTACGCGGTGATCGTGGGGGCCTGGGCTGCCTATCTGGTGCCGATGTGGCTCCGCCGGCAGGACGAGCTGAACGAGGCCCGGCCCACCGAGCGCTTCAGCACCGCGATCCGACTGCTGTCCGGACGGGCGGCGATGGAGCGCAAGGTCTCCCGCCACCGGGAGGGCGAAGCCCAGGATCCGACCGGGGCACCGCCTCCGCGGTCCGGCGCGGCGTCGGCGATCAAGCCTGCCGCCGGCTCCGCGACTCCGCCCCGACCGGCGCAACCGGAACCGCAGCGCCCTGCCCCGCAGACGGCCCCGCCGGCCGGAGCCGGTCCGGCCGCCGCCGCCGTTGCCCCGGACCGTCGCGCCGACGCCCAGCGGTCCGAAGCCCAGCGGTCAGAGGCCCAGCGGTCAGAGGCTCAGCAGCGGCGTGCCTCCCTGCTGGCCCGCCGCCGGCGCATGGTGATCCTGCTGTTCGCCGCCTTCACCCTCGGCATGGTCGCCGCGGCGGTGGGCGGCGTCGCCCTGCTCTGGCTCCCGGCCGTTCCGGCCGTCCTCTTCTCCGTCTACATCGCGCACCTGCGCCGCCAGGAGCGCCGCCGCTTCGAGGTCAAGATCGACCGCCGGCGCGCGGCCGAGGCGGCCCAGCGGGTCCGCGAGCGCGAGCGGGATCGCCGCCGCGCCGCCGCCGTCCCGGAGACCCAGGCCGTCCCGGCGCCGGCGCCCACCGCGCCCGGTCCGGCGGCGGAGACCGCGCAGCCCGCAGGCCGTACCGCGAGCGGCTCCGGACTCCACCGCACCAGGGCCCTGGTCGAGGCGGCGGCCGCCGCCGAGGAGTCGGAGGACTGGCACGACGGCCCCCGCGACCAGTCCGGCGACGCCGAGGGCTGGGACCCGGTCCCGGTCCCGCTCCCCACCTATGTGACCGCCCCGGTCGCCCCCCGCCGCACCGGCGGCCTCGACCTCGGCGCCCCCGACACCTGGAGCGCCGGCCGCGCCGTCGTCCCGCCGCCCCAGCCGCACCCCCAGCCCCAGCAGGCGCCCGCACCCAGGCAGCAGCGCCCCCCGTCCACCCCGCTCTTCGACCAGTACGCGGACGAACCCGCCTCCCACCCCCGCGCCGCCAACGAATGACACCCGGCCCCACCAGCACCAAAACCGGTGCAGGAGCACCCGCCCGGACCTGATAGAGTTTCTTCTCGTTGGGGCTGTGGCGCAGTCCGGTAGCGCACCTCGTTCGCATCGAGGGGGCCAGGGGTTCGAATCCCCTCAGCTCCACCCAACGAGAGAGGCCCTGCCGAGATCATCGGCAGGGCCTCTCTCGCGTCAGCGTGTAGATCTCCATGGCAACCGCGATCTTGCTGCGCCGAAGAATCCCGGCGGCCATCCGCAAGCTCTACCCGAACGCCTACCAATCCTGGACCCGGGCCGACGAGCAGAAGCTTGTCGCGATGTACCAAGCCGGCCAACGGGACTACACCGTCCTTGGGGCCGAGCTCGGACGCCAGCCCAGCGCGATCCGATCACGCCTGGAGAAGATCGCCGTAGACCGGCTGTGATCATGCCCCTGGGCAGGACTTCCAAGATCTCAGGGTGAGGCGGCGGGTACCGCTGCCACGGTGGTTACCCCGGTAACGGGATATAAGGCTTAACTACACCGCTAAGCCCGGTTACGGGGTAACGCTTAACCGCGGCAGCAGGATGGCTTATCGCACTCCACCCTTGCGCAGGCCCCCGTAACCGATGATGAACACCCCACACCACAACATGCGTTGTGGTACGTTCGGGACGGTTGGCGAACTATTCGCTAATACATTGGCGAGGCTGTGACCAGCGGAAACGCGTTACGGGCGAGCCCAACTGACTGGCACCGCCCTCGATGGCAAAGGCCCGGAACCTGTTTGCCCAGGTACCGGGCCTCCCCGAGGCGGGAGTGGCCCGATCGAGTAAAAGGCGATCGGGCCACTCAGCCCAACCCCGTCGATCGAGACCCCAACGTGCTACGCCTCAGCGCCAGACGCGTGCTATGAGCAGCACGACCGCGTTCGCGACGGCACCACTGCACGCCTCCGCAAGCACGAGTTGCCACCAACGTGGCTTGCGTCTCGCCATGGTCAATCACCTCCACTGGAGTAAGCCCGGCGTCGTTCGCCGGACAGTTTCAGGAGTGGTAGGGACCAACCAACGGTCACTCTATCCCCATCCGGATCCCCATCTGGCCTATGCCTCCGAACAGTTGACCCTTCGCCAGCGAACGCCACCCCCTGGCGCGTTTGAAGCCATGAACATGCCCACCGCGTGGTCAAGTCTGACAAGATGCGTGGAGTGATCGCCGATCCGGCTCCCCTTGCTGTTCGGGGCCCACCGGCGGCCCGTAGGCAGCCCCGCCTGGCCCGAGTGGTTACCCTGCCAAGTGTCCCGACAACAGGCGCCAGGGGGTGCCCGAGGCACTGCCGAACCGGCGGGGGAAGAGACGACTCACGGGGCGGTCGTACGCATGGCACATGATCGGTGCCCTGGATGATCCCCGCCGGACCCCGTGAAGTCGTCGGGGCGCTCCGCACGCAGCTTCTTCGCCGTGGCCGTCGTCGGCGTGGACCTCCTGGCCATCGGATCCGCTCTGCGCCTCCCTCCATCGGGGCATGAGCTTTCCCCGTGTCGGACAGGTCGGAACATCGGCGCGGGCGTTCACCGTGCGTGTAGCCTTCCTCTTCTGACGTCATGTCATCTCACCATGTGTTCAAGCTGGTTGACGATGGGGGCAAGTCTGTGCGCCTGCGGCCCGAACTGCCTCCCACCCGGACGCTGCTGGCGCGGATCGGTGAGGCGCTGCCAGGGGTGTTCGTCAGTGCCTACGACGGCTGCTCGGTCGGGCCCGGCGACGCCGCCACCCGCATCCGCATCGCCAGTCCGCAGGCCTTGGCGCGGATCCTGCGGGCTCCGAGAGGCCTGGGCCTGGCCAGGGCATGGGTGGCCGGCGAGATCATCGTCGAGGGCGACCTTGAGGCTCTCGCGGCCCATGAGCACGACCTCTACGACTGGCGCTTCCTGACCGCAGCCATGCACACCTCGCTGCGCACCTGTGCTGCTCTCGGCTACCGCGGGCTGCGCGCCGCCGGGGCCACCGCGATCGAATACCGCAACCGCCGCCCCGGGCGGCACTCCGTCAGTCGGGACATCGCCGAGACCGAGTTCCACTACAGCCTCGCCCCCGCGTTCTACCGGCACCTGCTGGGCCCGTCCATGACCTACTCCGGCGCCCTGTTCCGCGGCCAACCACTGACCCTGGAGCAGGCGCAGGCCGCCAAACACCGACTGATCTGCGAGAAGCTCGGGTTGCACGCTCAGTCCCGGGTCCTGGACATCGGCTGCGGGTGGGGATCGTTCCTGTTGGCCGCCGCGGAGTACTGCGGCAGCGGGGGAGTGGGTATCACCGCATCCCAGGTCCAGCAGCGGGCCGCCGCTGAACGGCTCGCCGACGTGAAGGGGATGGAGGTACTGGCCGGAGACTACCGGTCCGCACTACCGGTCTCCGGGATCACGGCGGCCACCAGCATCGGCATGTACGAGCACGTCGGAGAGCGCAACTCGCAGGAGTTCTTCCGTCTGGTCCGGCGCTCGCTGCAGCCCGGTGGACGGTATCTCAACCAGAGCATCACCAGGAGCACCGACGGCCCCCGCAGGTTCCGCCGGAACGCGTTCGTGCAGCGCTACATCTTCCCGAACGGCCAACTGATTCCACTGACCACCCAGTTGCACCATCTGGAGCAGGCCCGACTGCGGGTCGTGTCGGTGGAGAACTTCGGGGCCGACTACGCGACCACGCTCCGACACTGGATCGACAACCTCAGCGAGAACTGGGACGCCTGCGTCCGCCTCGAGGGCGAGCAGCGGGCGCGTGCCTGGCAGATCTACCTGGTCGGCTCCCGCAGGCGCTTCCTGGACGGCACCATCGAGCTCACCCAAGTACTCACCGAAGCGTACTGAGGACTGAACCGGATGCCACTCCTTCCGCTCGAACCGCAGCGCATCGGGGGCCTGTTCGGCCGATCCGGCACCTTGACCGGCTGGGCGTTCCAGTGGGCCCAGCCGAAGACCCGGTTCATCATGATCGCGGTGGCATCGGCGCTGGTCGTGCTCGGCCTCGCCACCCGGGAGCGGGTCCTGGTGAGCGCCCACGGGATCCAGCCCGCACTCACTCTCCTGTCCGGGCCGCCGAAGGAGATCGGCACCATCGGCATGGCTCTGGCGCAGGATCCCGCGGGGCTCGTCGTGCTCCTGGTGACCCTGTTGACTCCGTTCTTCTGCAGCCAGCAGGTCGTGGCGATCGGGCAGTTCGTGCAGATGAACGAAGCAAATCTGGAGCCGGCACTCTCCGCAGCCCAGAACGCCCGTGTCGACGCGCTGGTGCGGACGGCGAACGAGCGTTTCGGCCGGGTGGGCAGACGCGACTTCTCGATCGCGCTGGCGCTGGTCGCGGCTGTGGCGACGGTGGCCCTGTACCGGCTGCTCGAGACCCGCGGTCTACTCCTGAGCTGGAACGCCACCTCACTGCGCGCCGACGAGTGGCGTTCCCGCGTCTTCGACGGCTGGTGGGCCAACGACCGGCACCATCCGGCTCTCGCCGTCGCTCTGGTGGCCCTCGGCACCTACATGTTCTACTTCCTGGTCAAGCAGCTCCTCATGGGCAGCATATTTGCCGCCTTCGCGCACACCGCCGCCAAGGTCCCCTTCGGCGTGACGCCGAACATGCGCTACAACACCGACGGCTACCGGGGGCTCCGGTCCCTTCGCCGGTTCATGCTCTGGACCTACGGATCGTCACTCGCACACTTCGCCAGCGTCCTGGCTGTATTCGTGGTCTGGCTGCCGTTCTCACAATGGACCTTCTTCGCCGTGATCGCGATCATGGCGATGAACGTACTCGTGGTGGTCTACCCGTCCGGAATAGCTCACAACAGTGCCCTGTCCGCCAAGATACGCTTCGCCAACTACTTGGTGGAGCAGGATAATCAGGCGGTGGCTGCAGGGCAGTCCGCGAGCCGGGAGAAGCAGGTCGAGGGGCTCTGGGCCACCCCCGCGCTCCCCTTCCGCACCAGGAGCACGTTGACCGCTCTGACGATCTACCTGCTCGTGCCCTTGCTCCTGGCCGGGGTCTCGGCACTTCTGAAAACGGGATAGCGAAGGAGTACGCGCATGAGCAGCAATTCGACCCTGGTGACGCAGATCGAATCGCCCCACAGCACTGAGGGAAAGCCGCTCGCGCTCTTCCTCCCGGGCCTCAGCGGCAACAACCGGCAGTGGGATTCCGTCCTCGCGCTGATGAGCGAAAAGCAGGTCCAGCTCGCCTATGGAGCGCCGATCCTGGCGCACTCGGCGTTCGACGGTGCCCGCCCCGGTGTGGTCCAGCTGGGCCGGGCGATGGATGCGGAGCTCAGGGCCCGGGGGCACGACGGCGACGTTGTCGTGGTGACCCACTCGGTGGGCGCCTTCGTCGCCCTGGCGATGGCGCACGAGGCGCCCGACGTAGTGAAGTCCCTGGTCATCGTGAACGGCGGGCTGACCAGCGTGGCCCGTTTCATCGACAGCCCGCTGCGCCAGCTGTACCGCCATCCATCCTCAAGCTGGGACTACCTACGATTGTTCGCCCTGGTCGGGGCTCCCGTACCGGGAGCGTTGAAGCGGGCCATCGCAAGTCGGCGTTGGTCCAGCCGGGCCGTGGCGGGCCGCTTCGTGTCGGACGCGGCGATGGAGTCGGCCGAGCAGCGGGAGGCACTGATCGCCGAGGCGGGGAAGTTCGAGACCCTCTTCTCGCTGCGCCAGAACCGTCATCACTGGCATGAGTTCCAGGCCTACGCCCCGGAGATCCGCACCCCGGTCCACTTCATCGTCGGTGACCGCGACCCGATGACCTCCGAGCGGGACACCCGCGTGATGGCTGGGCTGTTGCCCAATGCCGAGGTGACGGTGTTGCGGGGGGTCGGGCATGCGGCACCCCTGGAGGCTGCGCAGACCGTTGCGACGGCGATCGAAGCCGCCCTGGAGGCATAGCTCCTGACAGGGGCTCAGGTGGTGGTTTCCGGGGTCGTCTCGGGTTTGGTGTGCAGGATTTCGCGGACCTGTTCGGCGGAGCGGAGGATGTTCTCGCTGATGAAGTCGCTGTAGCGGGCGATGTTCTCCAGGCGGGCGGCGGCCGGGGTGTTGCGGCCGAGGACGGCGACGCCCTGCCGTGCGGTGGCGGCGACCTGGGCGATGCCGTGGGCGCTGGCGACGGTGGACTGGTACCAGACGTCGTCGTCGATGGAGTAGCGCTCGCGGCGGCGTTCGTCGCGTTCCCGGCGGATCAGGCCCTGGCCGTCGAGGAACGTGATCGCCTTGGAGACGGACGCCGCGCTGACCTGGAGGTGCCGGACCAGTTCGGACGCGGTGACGCTGTCGTCGGCGATGAACAGGCAGGTCAGCACCCGGGCCGTCATCTTGGGCAGGCCCTGTTGCATCAGCAGGGTGGTGAACGCCTCCTCGTACTCGCGCACCGCCTTGTCGTCGCGCCCGTGGGCCTGGGCCGGCGCCTGCTGTCCGGGCGAAGGGGCCTGCTTGCGCCGGTGGGCGCGGCGTTCGGTGGCGCGGTGGGCCAGGTCGGCGCGGTAGCCGGTGGGGCCGCCGTTGCGCATCACCTCACGCGTGACCGTCGAGGTCGGACGGTCGAGGCGTCGGGCGATCTCGGCGTAGGGGAGGCTGTCGGCCAGCCCCAGCGCGATCTGCTGGCGTTCCTGCTGGGTGAGCCTGCCTCCCGGCATCACGGTCTCCTCGGTGGTGGTGGTGCCTCGCGGCGCTGACCTCACTATAGCGTTCAGTTCTCATCCATTGCAATGATGGAGCGCGCTGTCGTTGCGTTAGATTCAGAGCTGTTGCAACACTTTTCTAGTGTCTACCTGCATAGATGCTGATCTGCCGCAACGAGCATGTTGTCGGATTATGGAAAGCAACGTAGCGTTTCTCTTGTTGGAAACAGCGAACGACTACGGGAGAGCATGATGCAGAAGTTCGACACCCCCGCCCCGGTCTCCGCCGTCCTGGAGATCCCCGCCGGCCGGGTCCAGTTCATCGCCGCGGACCGCGCGGACACCACTGTCGAGGTCCGGCCCGCCGACCCGGCCAAGGGTCGCGACGTCAAGGCCGCCGAGCAGACCACCGTCGAGTACGCCGACGGCGTCCTGCGGATCACCGCCGCGGCCACCGGCAACCAGCTCTTCGGCGCCTCCGGCTCCGTCGAGGTCACCGTCCAACTGCCCGCCGGCTCCCACGTCCAGGCCAAGGCCGCCAGCACCGAGCTGCGCGGCGTCGGACGCCTGGGTGACGTCGTCTTCGACGGCGCCTACCGCACCATCAAGATCGACGAGGCCGCCAGCCTGCGGCTGACCGCGGTCGACGGCGACGTCGAGGTCGGTCGCCTCGGTGGCCCCGCGACGATCAGCACCGCCCGCGGCGACATCACCATCGCCGAGGCCGTCCGCGGCACCGTCGAGCTGAGCACCCAGTCCGGCAGCATCTCGGTCGGCGCCGCCCCCGGCGTCTCCGCCGCCCTGGACGCCGGCACCGGCTACGGCCGGGTCAGCAACGCGCTCAAGAACGACGGCAGCACCGAACTCCGGATCCACGCCACCACCCCCCAGGGCGACATCAGCGCCCGCAGCCTCTGAGGGCGGCGCGGTCAGGCCTCCACGACCGTCGCGGTGACGTGCGTACCGATCTCGATGGTGCGGCTCACGGTGCAGAGACGGTCGTGGGAGGTCTTGACCGCCCGGGGGAGGATCGCCCGGGCGCGATCTCCGGACTCCCCCTCCGGGAAGGTGACGGAGAAGCTGACCGCGAGGTCGGTCATCCGGTTGCCGAGCTCGTCACTGATCTTGTTGCCGGTCACGGTGACGGTGAATCCGCTGGGCTCCACATGCCGGCCGGTGGCGACATCGACGTCGGCCGCGGTGCACCCGCCGATCGCGGCGAGCAGCAGCTCGACCGGGGTGAACTCGCTGTCGCCGTCCGGACCGGAGCCGGTGCCGAAGCTGATCGTGCCACCGCGGGGATTGGTCGCGGTGAAGTGTCCGGTGCTGGTCCGCTCGACGGTGACGGAGCGAAGGGTGTTGTCGGTCATGCCGACGACACTAGTGCGGGGTGGGGCAGGTCACACCTCCGCCCGGCCCGGGGCGGAACACCGATGGGTGGTTGACCGTTCTACTAGGTGTCGGCGGTCGCGCCGACCACGATCTGCCCCGGCTGGCCTCCCCCGTCCAGCCGGGGCTTCCCTTTGTCCGGACGCCGGCCCGTCCGAGTGCCCTGCTGTGGCAGAATCAGATTTTGATGATAGAGAGCGCGATTCCCGAGCAGGCAAACGATATTGCCGCGCGTATCGCCCGGCGGTCGCTGGCCAAGCAGGAGGCGGACCACGCCAGCGATGTCCGCCGCCTGCTCGATGCCGCCTATGAGGTCATCACGCGCTGCGGGACGGACTCACGGCCCCGGGTCGCCGACATCGTGGCCGCCGCAGGCCTGTCGAACGACGCCTTCTACCGCTACTTCCGCTCCAAGGACGCCCTGGTCGCGGCTCTCCTGCTGCACGGCACCGAGCAGTTGGTGAGTTACACCGTCCACCAGATGGGCAAGGAGACGACCCCGGCCGGACGGGTCCGGCGCTGGGTCGAGGCGGTCTTCTGCCAGACCCGCGAGGACATGGCGGCTGCGACCCGGGCCCTGCTCTGGAACGGGAGCAACCTCGGCGACGGCCCGGCCTCGGCCCGCTATGCGCATGTCGCCCCGCTGGCCGCCCTGTTGCACGGGCCCTATGCCGAACTGGGCAGCGCCGACCCGGAGATGGACGCCTCGCTGACCACCCACGCGGTCCTCGGCAAGATCTCCGACTATGTGTTCCGCCATGTCGTGCCGACCCGGGCCGAGTTGGACCGCATCGTCGGGTTCACCCTGCGGGCGGGCGGCGGGGCCGTGCTGGAGGTCGGGGCCGGGGAGCGGGAGTGAGGCTCAGTAGGGCAGCAGACTTCCCAGCCGGCCTTCCAGGACCACCAGCAACTCGCTGAGCCCTTCCGAGAGTTCGCCCTGCCGCTGCTCGCCGAGGCCGGACAGCAGCGCGCGCTCGTACGCCAGCTGGTCCGGGAGCAGACCGTCGATCAGATCGCGTCCCGCGTCGGTGAGCGAGAGGTGGACGACGCGGCGGTCGCGGGCGTCGGCGCGGCGCTCGACCAGGCCGCGGTCGGCCAGCTGCCGGACCCGCTTGGTGACCGCGGCGCCGGAGGAGAAGGTCTCCCGGGCCAGCCGGCTGGGCGTCAGATCACGGTCGACCCGGCGCAGCGTGCCGAGGAGGTCGAACTCGGGGCGGGTCAGTCCGGCACCGATGAGCGGGGCGTCCGCGGCCTGCTGCAGCAGTGCGGAGCAGCGGTTGATCCGTCCGATGAGTGCCATCGGGGCGGTGTCGAGGCCGGGGTCGAGCCGGTGCCACTGGCGGAGTACCCCTTCGACCACGTCTTCCATGCCGCCTCCTCTCGCTCGGCTGCCGATCCTACGCGTCCGCACGGCTCGGGCCGGTTCACGTCGGTCCGCATCCGTCCAGGCGGGTTCAGGCCGCGGTCGGCAGCCCCCGCAGGGCCGGGTCTAGCCGGCGGCTCAGCTCGGCCAGCACCGGGTGGCTGCGCTGCTCGGCGGCGCTGATCCGGTCCTCGGGAAGGGTCCGCTGGCGCCACTCGCCGCCCGCCGTGTCCGCGGCCTCGCGGAGCTCGACCAGGGCGTTGGTCAGCCGGTCCCTGGCCCAGCCCAGCTCGTAACGGTCGACCTGCCGGGCCGGGGCGTCCAGCAGCCGTGCGGCCTCGGCGCGGGTGGCCGCGACCGCGGCGAGGGCCCGTTCGGCGCGGTCCGAGACATGCCGGTCGGTAATCAGGAAGCAGCAGGCCAGGCCCACCGCCGCGCCCACCACGGTGTCCAGGGCCCGGTCCGCGATCAGCTCGCCGGCCGGCTGGGCCTGGGCGAACTGGACCATCAGCAGCGACATCGGGGTGACGAACACGCTGGCCAGCCAGTAGCCGCGGCTGATGGTCGCCTCGGTGGCGAACTGGCAGGCCAGCGCGGCCAGCACCAGGACCGCCGCGCCGAGTCCAGTGAGCGGCAGCAGGACGGCGAACAGCACCAGTCCGATGACATTGCCGAGCACCCGGTTGAGCGCCCGGTTCCAGCTCAGCACGGTGTTGGCCTGGAAGACGGAGGCGGCGGTGACCACGGCCCAGTAGGGGCGGCCGACGCCCAGCTCCATGGAGGCCCAGCCGGCCAGCGCGCAGCCGAGGGCCACCCGCGCGCCGATGGTCAGCAGGGGCGATCCGGGGCGCAGCGTCCGCAGCAGCGGTACCCGGCCGTCCGTTCCCGGGGTGAGGGGAGCACGGCGGTGCAGGTGGCCCCCGCCCGACGACCGCTCGACCCCGGCGCCGGTGCCAGCCCCGGCCCCAGACCCAGGGACAGCATCCAGGTCCGCCAGTTCGGCGGTCTCGGCGCCGGTGGGGGAGAGGTCGGGCAGCGGCCCCCGGCTCCGCAGCGCGCCGGCCCAGAGCCGCAGCTGCCCGGGCTCGGCGGTGCCGGATCCCGCGCGGATGAGCAGCAGCTCCAGTCGGCCGCGGTCCGCGACGGCTGCGGTGCTGCGGGCCGGCACCAGCAGCACGGTGCGCCAGGCCGCGGCCGCCGTCGCGGCCCGGGCGGCGGGTGCTCCCTGCCCGGCGGCCGCCTCCAGTGCCCGGGCGACCGCGTGCCGCTGCGGCCCCTGCGGGCGCAGCAGCGCGGGCGCCATGCAGACCAGCCAGGCGAAGGCGCCGGCGGCCAGGGTGAGGGCCAGGTGTGCGGGCACGTCCGCGAGCCGCTGCGGGACGAAGACGCAGCTGGCGGCGATGAAGGTGGGGATGAGATTGGCCGGCGGCCCGATCCGGATGGCGTCGCACAGCATCTTGTGGACGGCCGCGAGCAGGGCCGCGACGGCGACCCGGACCACGGTGGAGTCGGTGCTCGCGGCGGTGGTGAGCGCGACGGCCACGCTCGCGGTCATGCTCAGCACGACCCAGCCGAGGGTGCGGGCCCGGGCCGCGTACGGCAGTCCGTGGGCGTAGAGGGCGCACAGTCCGCCGCCGGAGGTGTAGAGGGCGAGGTCGAGCCGGCCCAGTGCCAGCAGTACCAGGTCCGCCGCGCCCAGCGCGATCACCGCGCTGAGCGCCGGCCGGTGCCACCCCGCCGCCACCTGCCGCAGCCGCAGGGCGCTGCGCACCCGCAGTTGCCTGGTCGGCCCGGGGGTGCGCGTCGCCGTCTCTGTCGCCATACCGTCAATGTTAGCAGGTAATTTACTCGTGAAATATATCCACGGGTGCGGCGTCAGCCGTGCAGGTAGACGATGCCGAGCTTGGTCAGCTGCCACAGCTGGCCGGCCGCGCCGGTGTCCGGCTGCAGCTGGGTGAGCGGGTTGCCGGAGCTGTCGGCGGCGGGACCCGCGGTGGCGACCATCGCGGTGTTCTGCGAGTCGGCGATCTCGTAGAGACCGTTGCCGGCCGGCTTCAGCACCCAGTGCTGGGCGCCGGTGCCGTTGCAGGTCCACTGCCGCAGCTGGGTCCCGGCGGCGGTGGAGCCGTTGGCCGCGTCCAGGCACATCGCCCGGTTGCCGCTGAAGTTCAGTGTGTAGCTGCCGTCGGACTGGGCCTCGAAGACGAAGGACTGGTTCAGGCCGCCGGTGGCCGGATAGGTGATGGCCACCCTGCCCTTGGTGCTGTCGCCGTAGGTCCCGCCTCCGGAGAGGTCCAGCACATTGCCGCCGGCACGGCTGGTGAGCTGGAACCAGGCGCCGTCGTCGGGGGTGTCGGCGAACGGCTGACCGGCCGTCAGCGGCTCGATGGTGGTGCCGTCGCCCTGGTCCAGGGTGCAGTAGGCCTCCTGCTGGGACGGTGCGCGGTAGAACTCGGCGAGGCAGGCGGCCTCGCCCTGGTAGCCGGCCACCCGCAGGTGGTACGACTGCCGGATCTCGTTCTCGCACAGGCCCAGGATGCCGATGGAGTAGTCACAGCCGTTGCGGGTGTTCTCGCTGAGGTCTATCACGTCGCCGTTGGTGTACTCGTACGGCGAGGTGGTCATCTCGGCGCAGACCTCGTGGCCGTAGCTGACCCGGCGCTGGTCCAGGAAGCGCACGCCCGGCACCGCCTCGGCCGCCGTCCGCAGTGCGTCGTCCAGTTGCGGGACCACCCAGTTGTGGCCCCAGGCCAGGTCCTCGGGGAAGGCCGGGCAGCCCTGGGCGACCTTGTCGGCGTAGCTGTTGCTGCGGATGTCCGGGGTGATCGGGCTGAAGTAGGACTGCATGACCAGCTGGTAGTCGCCGTCCGCGTAGCCCGCGGTGCGCAGGGTCTGTCGGACGTCGGTCAGTGCCGCCTCGATCTTGGGGATCACGGCCTTGGCGCGGGCGCTGATGGCGGCGCTGCCGATGGTGTCGCGGCAGCCGGTCGACTGGGGGATGGGGAAGTACTGCCCGAGGCAGCTCTCCATGATCCCGCTGAAGTCGAAGTCGTCGTTGGCGCCGATGGTCACCACGACCATCTTCACCTGGTACGTCGCCGCGGCCTGGGCCAGCTGCAGGTCCTGCTTGGCCTCGCCGAAGTCGCCGCTGCCGCCGCCGGTGACCTTGGCCAGGGTCGGGTCGCTGACCAGGTCGCCGGTCTGGGCGCCGGAGCAGGCCAGGTCGACGCCGGTGATCCCGGCCAGCCCGGTGTCGTAGATCTCCGACTGGGGGTGGCGGTGGCAGTAGTTGGTGGGGCCGTCGGTCCCGGCGGTGTAGCCGTCGGCGGTGTCGGTGCCCGCGCCCTCCCCGGAGATGGCGCTGTCGCCCAGGGCGACGATCGCGGGGGTGCGGGTCGCGGCGGCCGCGGCCGGTGCGAGGTCCGGGGCGGCGGCCGAGGCCGAGCCGGGGACGCCGCTCAGGGCGAGGGCCGCGAACAGACAGGACGCGGCGAGGGCGGCGGTGCGGGGCAGGACTGATCTGGTCACGCGTGGCTCCTCTGGATGCAGGGAACACCCCCCGGCTGGAGGCCGGGGGGTGGGAGTGCGGAGCGGGAGAACAGCGTCGATCAGTGCCAGATGCTAGGTACCGGCGGGTAACAAAACAAGAGCAGTGCTCATATTTTTTGGACATGCCAAGCCGGCGCAGCAGTCCGGACGGTGCGGACCCGTCAGTGCGTCAGCATGCGGTGCATGGTGACGGTGGGGGCCATCGCGGCCAGGGCGTCTACGCCCGGCCCCTTGGGCGCGGTGGCGGCACCGGCCTTGAGGATCGCGGTGACCTGGGCCGCCAGCGCGTCGGCCTGGGCCTGGACCGAGGCGATCGAGGCGTCGGAGCGGCCCAGGGCGTCCAACGAGCGGTGGATGTTCGCCAGTTGACGCTGCGCCGAGGCGCTGAGGGTGAACGGGTTGGGCGTCGACACGATGAACTGGTAGGCCCCGGCGAAGGTCTGGCAGTCCGCGCAGTGGTTGTTGCCGGACCGGCTGTGGTTCTGGGCGTTGAGGTGGATGTTCTCCCCGGCCATGGTGATGATCTGGAAGGACAGTGCCACCGAGCGGCACGGCTTGGCCGCGGTGCAGGCCGAGGAGCTGGCGGAGGCCTGGTTGTAGGCCGACGCCGCGAACACCGTGCCGTACTGGTGCACGGTGAAGGAGTCGTCGAAGTCGGTCCGGTGGACCGGGTTGGCGTAGGACAGCGCCGCGTTGTCGGCGATGGCCACACCGTGGGCGTTGCTGGAGAAGGTGCCCGGGGCGGCGGCCTGCGCGGTCGCCGTGGTGGCGATGGCGCCCAGGCCCACGGTGGCCAGCAGGCCCAGGCGGACGGCCTTGCGGCCGGCGCCGGTGCGCGGTGCTGCTTTGCGGTGCTCGTTGAGGCGGTGTTCGTTGGAATGCATGCGTTCTCTCCTGACGGATGTCCTGCCTGTGTCCTGCCTGACGGATGTCCTGCGGGATGAGGCCGTGCGCAGCGGTTCACGGGGTTGCCGTGGCCGGGGGAGCTGTGTCACTGCCTGTCGGGGTCGGCGTCGCCGTGGCGGTCGCCGTCGGGCCGGTGGTGGTCGGAGCCGCGGTGGTCGGCGCGGGGGTGGTGGGCGGGGGCGTCGTGGTCCCGTGCGTGGCCGGCGCGGTGGTGGGCGGCGGGACCTGGCGGCCGGCCGCCGTGCTCTGCGCCGTGGCCGGGGCCGTGGTGAGGCCGGCGGTGGGTGTCGAGGCGGCCGAGGTCGCGGTGGCGGAGGCGGTCGCCGAGGCCGACGAGGTGGCCCCGGGGATGACGCCCGCCCCGCTGCTCATCCCGCCGCCGGGCGAGGCCGATCCACCGGGACCGCCGGACGAGGGCTGTCCCGACCCCTGGCCCGGGGCGGCCGGCTGGGTGGTGGGGACGCCCGGCTGCAGTACCGGCACCAGCGGCGGCTGCTGCGGCAGCGGCTTGGGGGTGGCGCCCCCGGCCCAGGCCACGCCGAGTCCGGCGACCGCGCTGAGGGCGACGGCGCAGAAGGCGAGCCGCAGTTTGGGACTGTCGCTGGTGGCCCGCAGCGCCGTGCGCAGCAGCCGTCCGCCGAGCCTGATCGAGAGGTAGGCCATTCCGGCGAGCGGGCAGACCAGCATGAAGCTGCCGAGCACGCCGACCAGGCCGACGGCGAGGTGTCCGTCGGCGAAAGCGGAAGCGGTGCCGCTCAGTTGGGACACCAGCGAACGGGCGCCGGTGGCCAGGATCCGCGGCAGGTTCCACAGGGCGTAGCCCAGGTCGCCCAGCAGCAGCGGCACCATGGTGAGGACCCAGGTGGTGACGATGATCCGGGCCGAGCGCTTGAGCCCGGCGACCTCGGGGCGGACCGGCTTCCCCGGCACCATGCTCAGCAGGATCGGCTTGATCTTGCCGAACAGGTCGGGCACCCCGGCCAGGTCGCCCAGGATGTAGTAGCCGTCCAGCCGGACGGCCGGCATCAGCTGTTCCAGCACCTCGAAGTGGCCCAGGTAGACGGCGCTGAGGAAGAACTGCTGGCCGGTCAGGAAGTAGGCACCGCCCATGCCCAGCATGAAGACGATGTTGAAGTAGACGCCGCCGAGGTCGGTCCGGATCCGGCCGCCGCGGCCGATCCGGTAGACGTCGGTGACGTCGGTGTACATCGACGGCCAGATCAGGAAGAAGCCGCAGCCGATGCAGCCCGGGTGGGCGCCGCCGTAGCGGCAGGCGGAGGCGTGGCCGAACTCGTGGAACACCACCGAGGCCACGGTCAGCCCGAACACCGCCAGCAGCAGCACCGGCTGGTTGAGCACCTCCAGCACCGGGGTGATCGCGCCGTAGAAGCCGAACAGCCAGACGTCCATGAGCACCATGGACGCCAGCACCAGCACCACCATCAGCGGGCGGTGCAGCCAGGCCAGCGAGCGGCCGATGGTGTTGGCGCGCTTGGCGTCGAACATCACCCGGTGGCCCTTGAGGGCCAGCAGCAGGTCGGACCGGGGCGCGCCGGTGACCTCGTCGTCCTCCTGCCCGAACGGGACGGTGACGCCGAGGGGTTGGAGCTTCTGCTCGACCAGGTAGGCGATGTTCTCCTCGCTGACCTCGCGTCCGTACAGCGCGCTGACCCGGTGCGCGATCCGCTCGGTGTCGCGGATGCCGTCGACGGCGCCGGCGACCAGGTGGAGCAGCCGCGAGAGCTGCACCACCTGGCCGTCCCCTCGGCGTGCGATGTACTTGGGCTCGGTGAACCCGGAGCCCTGGTACTCGCCGTGCAGGCGGAGCCCCGCGCTCAACCGCGGCACGGGGAACACGGGTACGGGGTCCGCGGCCGCGAACTGGTGCGGCCCCGCCTGCGGGTCTGCGAAATCGATGAACTCCCGGGCGTCCTCCTGGTACGGGACGCCCTGGAGGGAGGTGGCGAATCCCCCCGGGCCGGGTACCAGTGCCCCCGGCTCCACACTGACGGTCATTGCTGTGCCTGTCCTCCCCCGGCGCGGGCCGCGCCCTCCCCTGGCGCGGCCCGCGCCCCTGGTGCTGCGTACTGCGGGTTGTGCTGTGGTGCGGTGGTGCAGGTGTGGTGCGGGTCGTTCAGGTGCCGGCTACTGGCTGATGCTGATCGCCTGCGAGGCCTCGGACTGGGCGACCGAGCCGATCGAGCCCCAGTTGCCGGCGACGGAGGAGTTGCTCGCGTCGACGTTGGCGATGTGCTTGGTCACGTTGACCTTCTTGGTGAAGCTGAACTTCACCGTGGACAGCGCCTCGCGGCCGGGGAGCAGCTCGGCGGACTCGGCGTCGAGCTCGTGCATGTCCATGCTCATGGCAGTGCCTTTCGTGGTGTACTGACGATGGGTTCCGGCGGTGGGTGCCGGTTGTGCGTACTGACGGTGTGTGAGTAACCGCGGTGGTACTACTGGCTGATGCTGATGCCCTGGTCGGCGCCGGACTGCGCGGTGGAGCCCAGCGACAGCCAGTTGCCGGCCGACGAGGA
Organism: Streptacidiphilus jeojiensis; assembly: GCF_042510965.1. Taxonomy (NCBI): domain Bacteria; kingdom Bacillati; phylum Actinomycetota; class Actinomycetes; order Kitasatosporales; family Streptomycetaceae; genus Streptacidiphilus; species Streptacidiphilus jeojiensis. The sequence goes on along the minus strand of NZ_JBEUKS010000010.1, from coordinate 71,401 downwards.
GTTGCTGGCGCCGACGTTGGCGACGTGCTTGGTCACGTTGGTCACCGAGACCTTGGTGAACTTGAAGGTGCTCAGGGCCTCCCGGCCGGGGAGCAGCTCGGCCGACTCGTTGTCCATCTCGTGCATCTCAAGCATGGTCAATTCCCCCTAAGGAATGGACAGTTGCGGTCGAACGGGGAGGGATCCCCCCCACTCCCGTCCAACTCGGTCGGACGTCTTGTCCAACGAGATTGGACAGTAGTAGGCCTGAGCACGGCGGCGCAAGCGATTCCGCCGCGACTTTCTGCAACGGACTGGTAACAGAGAGGAATTGCCAGGTGGGAGCGGGTGAACCGGTGACGCGGCCGGTGATCGCCGTAGAATCGGACCGTCAGAGGCAGCCGGAGGGGCAGCCGACAGGAGGCGTCAGCCAGGTGTCCAACGCGCTGCAGCAGTTGATGAGGAGCCGCTTGGACCAGCAGGGCTGGTCCTACGGCGAGGCGGCCCGCAGGGGCGGCATCCCGCGCTCCACCGTGCACCATCTGGCCACCACCGAACGGCTGGTCAGGATGCCGCAGCCGGCCACCCTGGAGGGGCTGGCCCGGGCGCTGGACCTGCCGTTGGACGCCATCCGCCGGGCCGCCGCCGAGGCCTGCGGGATCCACCTCTACGCGGGCGAGCCGCCGGCCGGCGCCGCGGTCGCCCCCGACCCGGAGGTGGACGTGCTGATCGCCAGCCTGCAGAAGCTCTCGGTCGACGACCGCCGCCATGTCGCCGCGCTGGTCGAGTCGCTGCTGGACCGCGGCGATCATCAACAGACGGACAACTAACACGTCTCCTTTGGCAGTTGCGGTTCCCTGAATGCCCGGACATGACCGGATCGGGCGAATATCGGCGGTGACCCACGCTCTCGCCCGCATATGCGACTAGCGTCATTCCGGAGAGGGGCGGGTGAGTCGCACGCTGCCCCCCGGGACCAGGGGGAATCCATGCTGGTCGTTCAGGGAGGCCCCACCACCGCCGTCGTCCGGGGGAGCAGCGGCGAGTCCGTCGTGCTGCTCTCGGGCGAGCTGCCGGCGGTGCTCACCGACAGCAACCTCGACGAGGTGCTCGACCTCGCCGCAGCCGTCCTCGACGGCGAGGAGATGCTGCTGTTCCGCCGCTGCCTGGCCGCGCTGCGCCGGGGCGAGCTCATCGGCACCCGCCGGATCGAGATCGACGGCGCGGTGCTCACCGTCTACGGCTCCGATCCGCCCGGGCGCTGACCTGCCCGGGGGCCTGGTCGAGGACGGTCGAACACGCCGAAGGGGGGCCCTCTTACTTCACTCTCACGCACGGCGGCGAGAATCGTCCCGTGACGTCGACAGTACTTCTGGCCGAGGACGACAGGGCCATCCGCGATTCCGTCGTGCGCCTGCTCACCCTGGAGGGCTACCAGGTGACCGCGGTCGCCGACGGTATCCAGGCGCTGGCCGCGATCCACCGGGAACACCCGGACGTCATCGTGCTGGACGTGATGATGCCCGGCATCGACGGCCTCGCCGTGTGCGGGGTGCTCCGGGCCGAGAACGACCGCACGCCGATCCTGATGCTCACTGCGCGGGTCGAGACCTCCGACCGGGTCGCCGGGCTGGACGCCGGTGCGGACGACTACATGGTCAAGCCCTTCGAGGCGGACGAGCTGCTGGCCCGGCTGCGCGCGCTGCTGCGCCGGGCCACGCCGGTCCCGGTCCCGGCCGACCCCCCGTCCAGTCAGAACGCCTTCGCCACCGAGGACGTCATCGAGGTCGCCGACCTGCGGATCGACCCGACCGCGCGGCGGGTCTGGCGGCAGCGCACCGAGATCGCGCTGTCCCGCACCGAGTACGACCTGCTGGAGCTGCTGGCCAGGAACGCCGGGATCGTGCTGGACCACAGCACCGTGTACGACCGGATCTGGGGCTACGACTTCGGCCCCGGCTCGAAGAACCTCGCGGTCTACATCGGCTACCTGCGCCGCAAGCTGGAACTGCCGGACGCACCGGCGCTGATCCACACCGTCCGGGGCGTCGGCTACACCCTGCGCGAGCCGTGAAGGAGCGGGGCGCCGGCCGCTCCGCCCTCGGCGGCGCGGTCCGGCTGGCGCGGCGCCCGCTTCCGGCGGGCCTGAGGGCGCGCTTCGCACTCGCCTTCGCCGGGGTCGCCGCCCTGGTGGCGGTGTTGGTCGGGGTCCTCGGCTACGACTCCGCCGCGACGCTGATCCGGCACGACCGGGCCAGCGACTTCAGCCAGTCGCTGGACACCCTGGTCGCCGCGGTCCAGCAGTCCCAGCTGCACACCAGCGACTTCCTGCCCTCCAACACCAGCCACGACCAGCTGGAGGACCGGCTGACCCAGTCCGGCGACATCGGCATCCAGGTGATCGCCGGGGACGGCACGGTGGTCGAGAAGGGCGCCCCCGACCCGCTCCCGGTCGACGCCGCGGACATCAAGCTCGCCATGGGCATGGCGGCCGGCAAGGACCGCAGCGTCAACCAGAACATCGGCGGCGACCGCTACCTCGTGGTCACCGTCTCGCTCGGCGACCGCCAGGGCGCGGTCCAGCTCTCCCAGCTGCTCAGCTCCACCGACGACCTGCTGGACCTGCTGCTGGAACGGGTCACCCTGGTCGCCACCGCGGTGGTGATCGCGGCCGGCGCGGCCGGCTGGTGGCTCGCCGGGCGGATCACCCGCCGGCTGGTCTGGCTCACCGGCGCGGCCGAGCAGGTGGCCTCCACCGGGCAGCTCGACGTGGACGTGCCCCGCCGCGGCAGCGACGAGATCGGCCGGCTCGGCCGGGCCTTCGACGACATGCTGGGACGGCTCGCCAGGTCCAAGGACGACCAGCGCCGGCTGGTCCAGGACGCCGGCCACGAGCTGCGCACCCCGCTGACCTCGCTGCGCACCAACATCGCCGCGCTGCCGCATCTGGACCGGCTCCCCCCGGAGTCGCGCGAGGCGCTGCTGGACGACCTGTCGACGGAGACCCGCGAGCTCAGCGTGCTGGTGAACGAGCTGGTGGAGCTGGCGGCCGACCGCAGGGAGGCCGAGGAGCCGACCGAGGTCGAGCTGGACGTGCTCGCCGACCGGGTGGCCGACCTGGCCCGGCGCCGCACCGGCCGCGAGATCGTGGTCGACTCGGTGCCGACCCCGGGCGTGGGACGCCCGGGCGCGCTGCAGCGGGCGATGACCAACCTGGTGGAGAACGCGGCCAAGTTCACCCCCGAGCAGTCCGAGATCAGGCTCCGGGTCCGCCCCGGGCTGGTCTCGGTGCTGGACCGGGGCCCCGGCATCGACGAGGCCGACCTCAACCGGATCTTCGACCGCTTCTACCGGGCCACCAAGGCCCGCAGCCTGCCGGGCTCCGGGCTCGGCCTGTCGATCGTCAGGGAGGTCGCCGAGAGCCACGGCGGCACGGTCTACGCCCGCAACCGCTCCGAGGCGGACGGCGGCGGCGCGGAGATCGGCTTCACCCTGGCGATCTGACGCGGCAGCGATCTGACAGGGTGTGAAATGGCAGAACTGAACGACACGCCGACCAGCAAATCGGACAAATAGCTCAAACGCGGTTAGGTTCCCTGGTAGTTCCAGCCACAGACGGGAAGAAACCGTGAGCACTCTGATCGCTGTCGCCTACCCCGACCTCGCCACCGCCGAGAAGGTCCGCGCGCTCCTGGGCGACCTGCAGAAGCAGAAGCTGATCCAGCTCGAGGACGCGGTCGTCGTCGAGCGCAAGGAGGACGGCAAGGTCAAGCTGCACCAGGCCGTCAGCACCACCGGCGCAGGTGCGGCTGGCGGCGCGCTGTGGGGCGGCCTGATCGGGCTGCTGTTCTTCATGCCGCTGCTGGGCGCGGCCATCGGCGGCGCCACCGGGGCCGCGGTCGGCGCCTCCCAGGACTTCGGCGTCGACGACGACTTCATGCGCAAGGTCGGTGCCGGCCTGGTCCCGGGCGCCGCGGCGCTGTTCGTCCTGGTCCAGAACGCGGTCCAGGAGAAGGTCGTCCCGCAGATCGCCCCGTTCGGCGGCCAGCTGATCCAGACCTCGCTCAGCGAGGAGCAGGAGACCCACCTCCGCGAGGCCGTCCGCGCCGCACAGGGCTGACGCCCCCCGGGTCGGCTCTGTTCCCTCCGTTCCGAGGATGTCGATGGCCGCCGCGACTGCCCCTGCGATCCCTGCGCCGCCGCGGGTCCGCACCCGCCGCGCCACGGAACTGCTGCTCACCGTCCTCGCCGTGCTCATCGCCGTCTTCGGCTACGCGGACGTGGGCTCCTCCATCGACGGGAAGGTCCCCGCCGACACCCTGGGGTACGGGGTCGGCCTCGGCGTGCTGGCGCTGCTGGCGCACCTCGCGGTGCGGCTGCGGGCGAAGTACGCGGATCCGCTGCTGCTGCCCTGCGCGGTGCTGCTGAACGGCCTCGGGCTGGTGGTGATCTACCGGCTCGACCGCGCCACCGCGACCTCGTCGGCACCCTCGCAGCTGATGTGGACCACCATCGGGGTGGCGCTGTTCATCGCCGTGGTGCTGTTCCTGCGGGACTACCGGGTGCTGCAGCGCTACGCCTACGTGCTGGCCTTCGGCGCCATCCTGCTGATGATCGTCCCGATCTTCCTCCCGGCCGTCTACGGGGCCAAGATCTGGATCAAGGTCGGCCCGCTCTCGTTCCAGCCGGGCGAGATCGCCAAGATCGCCCTGGCCATCTTCTTCGCGGCCTACCTGGCGGTCAGCCGCGACGTCCTGGCGCTGACCGGCCGGAAGATCTGGAGGCTGGAGCTGCCGCGCGGCCGCGACCTCGGCCCGATCGTGGTGATCTGGCTGCTCAGCACCGCGGTGCTGTTCCTGGAGCAGGACCTCGGCACCTGCCTGATCTTCTTCGGCCTGTTCGTGGTGATGCTCTACGTCGCCACCGGGCGCATCGGCTGGATCGCCGTCGGCCTGGTCATGGTCGGCGTCGCGGTGGTGCCGGTGGCGCTGTGGGAGCCCCATGTGCACAGCCGCTTCGTGGACTGGCTGCACCCGATGGCCAGCATCGACGCCGGCGAGGGCGCCGGCCAGTTGGCCCAGTCGCTGTTCGCCTTCGCGGCCGGCGGCCTGCTGGGGACCGGGCTCGGCGAGGGCCACTCCTACCTGATCGGCTTCGCGGTGAAGTCCGACTGGATCCTCTCGACCTTCGGCGAGGAACTCGGCATGGTCGGCCTGGCCGCGCTGCTGCTGGTGTACGCGCTGGTGGTGGTCCGCGGCTACCGGACCGGCCGGGTACTGCGCGACCCCTTCGGCCGGCTGCTGTCGATCGGCCTGGCCACGCTGCTGGCGCTGCAGGTGTTCGTGGTCGCCGGCGGTGTCACCGACCTCATCCCGCTGACCGGGATGACCATGCCCTTCCTGGCCCAGGGCGGCTCCTCGCTGCTGACCAACTGGGTGCTGGTGGCGCTGCTGCTGAAGATGAGCGACGCCGCCCGCCGCCCCGACCTGCCGCCGGAGCCGGGCGTCCTGGCGGTCCCGCCCGCGCCGCGACCGATCGCCCCGGAGCGGTCGGCCCCGCCGGAGCAGTCGGCCCCGCCCGGGACCGGCGATCGAAGTGACGACCACGACCACGGCGACGACGACCACGACCACGACGATGACGACGACCACGGCGACGACGACACCCAGGCGGTGCCCAGGCCATGAGCCCCTTCGGCCGGAAGAACCGGAAGCCCGGGCAGCAGCAGGCCGCCTCCGCGGCCCAGGCCGGCGCGGTGCGCCTCTCGCTGAGCCGCACCGCCCGCAGGGCCGGCATGTTCTGCCTGCTGCTGATCCTGGTGCTGCTGGTGAACCTCAGCCGGATCCAGGTCGTCCAGGCGAACAAGTACAACGACAACGCCGCCAACCAGCGCTCCACCATCGCCCGCTACGCCCAGCCCCGCGGCGACATCATCGTGGCGGGCAAGCCGGTCACCGGGTCGAAGCAGACCGGCGACAGCCTGTACCAGTACCGGCGCAGCTACACCGACGGCCCGCTGTACGCCGCGGTGATCGGCTTCTCCTCGCAGACCTACGGGAACACCCTGCTGGAGGGGGTCGAGGACGACATCCTCTCCGGTTCGGCGGACTCGCTCTCCACCCGCCCGCTGCTGGACGCGATCAGCCGCTCCCCGGTCCCCGGCGGCGACGTCTACACCACCATCAACGCCAAGGCCCAGCAGGCGGCACTGTCCGGTCTCGGCAGCAAGCGCGGCGCGGTCGCCGCCATCGAACCCTCCACCGGCCGGATTCTGGCCCTGGCCAGCACCCCCTCCTACGACCCCGACGGGATCACCGGCACCGGTAGCGCGGTCACCCAGAAGTGGTCCACGCTCAACAGCGACTCCACCCAGCCGATGCTCAACCGGGCGCTGCGGCAGACCTACCCGCCGGGCTCCACGTTCAAGGTGGTCACCATGTCGGCCGGTCTGGCGAACAACGTGGTCAGCGGCATCGACGTGGCCACGGACTCGCCCGACCCCTACACGGCCAAGGACACCACCACGGCCATCACCAACGAGAGCTCCAGCGACGCCTGCCAGAACGCGACCCTGAAGTACGCGCTGCAGGTGTCCTGCAACACCGTCTTCGCCAAGCTGGGCGTGGACGTGGGCGAGGCGAACATGGTGAAGATGGCGCAGGCCTACGGCTTCAACCAGAGCAGCCAGACCATCCCGGTCGGCGTGTCACGCAGCAACTTCGACACCGGACTGACCGGGCAGGCCTATCTGGCGCTGTCCTCGATCGGCCAGTACGACACGGCGGCCACCCCGCTGCAGATGGCCGAGGTGGTGGCGGCCGTCGCCAACAACGGCACGCTGATGAAGCCGATGCTGGTGTCCAAGGTGACCAGGGACGACGGCACCACCGTCAAGAGCTTCGCCCCGCAGACCTTCTCCCAGCCGGTGACCCCGACCGTGGCCGCCGAGATCCAGCAGGCCATGGTCAGCGTGGTCACCGACGGCACCGGCGGCAACGCGGCGATCCCGGGCGCCGTGGTCGGCGGCAAGACCGGTACGGCGCAGCACGGCGTGAACAACAGCGGAACGCCCTACGCCTGGTTCATCTGCTACGCCAAGCCCAGCGCGTCGGCGGCCTCCCCGGTCGCGGTCGCCGTGGTGATCGAGGACAGCAACGCCAACCGTGCCGACGTCAGCGGCGGCGGCCTGGCGGCGCCGGTCGCCAAGGCCGTGATGCAGGCCGTCCTCAACGGATGACCTCGCGGTCCGATCCGGGCCGGACCCCCGACGGCCGCCTAGAGTAATGCTCATGCCGAAGATCGCAGTGGTGGGCAGCATCAACCTCGACCTGGTGGTCCCGGTGCCGCACCACCCCGTGCCGGGGGAGACCGTGCTGGGCGGGGAGCTGGCCGAGCACCCCGGTGGCAAGGGCGCCAACCAGGCCGTCGCGGCGGCCCGGCTGGGGGCGCAGGTCGCCATGGTGGGCCGGGTCGGCGACGACGAGGCCGGCTCCGTACTGCGGGCCGCCCTGCAGCGGGAGGGGGTGGACGTCCGCTGGGTGCTGGCCGAGCCGGGGTTCAGGACCGGGCGGGCGCTGATCGCGGTGGACCGGGCCTCGGGTGAGAATTCGATTATCGTCAGCCCGGGTGCGAACACCGCTCTCGCACCGGAGCACTGCGCCGCCTCGGGAACGGTGCTCCGCGACGCGGACGTCACCCTGTTGCAGCAGGAGATCCCGGCCGCCACCGTCGAGGCCGCGGCCCGGCTGGCCGGCGGCACCGTACTGCTGAACCCGGCCCCGGCCCGGTCCACCATGACCCGGGAGTCGCTGCGGGACCTGCTGGACATGGTGGACATCCTGGTCCCCAACCGCGCCGAGCTGGCCGCCATGGTCGGCCACGAGCTGCACGACCTGCACGCCGTCGCGGACGCCGCCCGCACCCTGCGCGGCCCGTCCGCCGTGGTGGTCACCCTGGGCGCGGACGGAGCACTGCTCTGCGAGGAGGGCGCCGTTCTGCTGGTCCCCGCACTGGCGGTCACCCCGGTGGACACCACCGCCGCAGGCGACGCCTACTGCGGCGCGCTGGCCTGCGCCGTCGCCGAGGGCCTCCCGCTGCACGAGGCGGTGCGGAACGCCAATGCGACGGCCGCCCTGGCCACCACCCGCCCCGGCGCGCAGCCCTCACTGCCGACCCGCGCCGAGGTGGAGAAGCTGCTGGGACACGACTTCCTGCCCTAGGTAATTTGTCCTTTTTGTCGCACCATCATGCGACGATGCGTCAGACCCCCTGACGCGACCGGAGGACAGCCCACCATGGCCAGCAAGGCGACCCTCGGTCAGCAGGTCCTGCGCCGCAAGCCGGTGTCCGTGCTGATCGAGGAGAGCAGCGGCGACCTGCACACCGACACCCCGCTGGACCCGCCGCTGGACGCCGACGCGGCCGCCCCGCACCTGCGCCGCAGCATCGGCCTGCTGCAGCTCTCCGCCATCGGCATCGGTGCCACCGTCGGCACCGGCATCTTCTTCGTCCTCAACACCGCGGTGCCGGTGGCCGGCCCGGCCGTCGTCGTCTCCTTCGTGCTGGCCGCGATCACCGCCGGGCTCACCGCGCTCTGCTACGCCGAACTGGCCTCCGCCATCCCGGTCTCCGGATCGTCCTACTCCTACGCCTACGCGACCCTCGGCGAGATCGTCGCCTTCGGCGTCGGCGCCTGCCTGCTGCTGGAGTACGGGGTGTCCGCCTCGGCCGTCTCGGTCGGCTGGGGCCAGTACCTCAACGAGTTCTTCAGCGACGCCTTCGGCTTCACCCTCCCCGACGCCATCGCCCAGCCCCCGGGCGACGGCGGCTATGTGAACGTCCCGGCCATGGTGCTGGTGCTGCTCTGCTGCCTGCTGCTGATGCGCGGCGCCAAGGAGTCGGCCCGGGCCAACGCCACCATGGTCGGCATCAAGTTGTGCGTCCTGGTGCTGTTCGTCGCCATCGCCCTGACCGGCTTCCACTCCGGCAACCTCAGGCCCTTCGCCCCGATGGGCTTCGCCGGCATCAGCAACGCGGCCTCCAGCATCTTCTTCTCCTACATCGGCCTGGACGCCGTCTCCACCGCGGGCGAGGAGGTCAAGGACCCGCACCGGACCCTGCCGAGGGCCATCATCATCGCCCTGGTCGTGGTCACGGTCCTGTACATCGGCGTGGCCATCGCCGCCGTCGGCGCGCAGAAGTGGACCCTGTTCGAGGGCCAGCAGGCCGGCCTGGCCCAGATCCTGCGCGACGTCACCGGCCAGACCTGGCCCTCCATCATGTTCGCGCTCGGGGCGATCGTCTCCATCTTCAGCGTCACCCTGGTCGTCATCTACGGACAGACCCGCATCCTCTACACCATGGGCCGCGACGGCGTGCTGCCCCCGCGCTTCGCCCAGGTCTCCCCGCGCACCGGCACCCCGATCTGGAACACCGCCGTGGTCAGCACCGGCGTGGCCCTGCTGGCGGGCTTCGTGCCGCTGGACGTGCTGGCCGACCTGACCTCGCTGGGCACGCTGGTCGCCTTCAGCGTCGTCTCCATCGGTGTGATGATCCTCCGCCGCACCAACCCCGACCTGGAACGCGGCTTCAAGGTCCCCGGCTACCCGGTCACCCCGGTGCTCAGCGTCGCCTTCTGCGTCTACCTCATCAAGGGCCTGCACCCGCTGACCTTCGCCATGTTCGCCGCCTGGCTGGCCGGCGCCGCCTGGGTCTACTTCACCTACAGCCTCAAACACTCCCGCCTACGAGCCCTTGAAGGCCCGTCAGGGCCTTGAAAGGGGCGCGGGGAACTGCGCTGCCAACCACCCCCGACCCGCACCCGACACCCTCAGTCCGTTGCACCCCCTGAGATCCGGTCACGCCGCATATCCTCAAGACACGATGCCTGCCGTCCTGTCCCGAGTGCTCAATCCAGTAGTCCATCTGGCAGCGCTGGTGCGCCAGGCCGCCTGGGCCGCCCCCGACCAGCGTGTCCTCCTGCTGCCCACCCTCGCCTCCCACAACCGCGTCCGCTACGCCCTCGCGGCGACCCTCGGCGGAGCCGTCCTCGTCCTCACCGTCACCGCCGACACCCAGCTCAACCAGCTGGTCCCGGGCAGCCTCGCCTGGGCCCTGGCCGGGCTCCAGGTACTGCCCCTGCTGCTCGCGGCCACCCGCCCCCTCGCCGCCTGGCGGATCTCCGCGATCGGGCTCACCCTCACCACCTTCGCCGAGGTCGGCCACGCGCCGACCCCCTTCTGGCCCTGGCCGGTCAGCGGCTGCATCGCCTACACCCTGCTGCTCTTCGCCACCGCCCAGGTCTACGGCAGGGACGTCGCCGTCGGCATCGACCTGCTCACCGCGCTCGCGGTGCTCGCCCCGGCCGTCCCGCTGGTGGCCCTGCCCCCGGTGGTCTTCGCGGTGGCGGCCGTGGTCGTCAGCCTGGTGCTGGTGCTCGGCGAGTCGATCCACTCCCGGCAGGAGGCCGAACGCCACCTCGTCGCCGCCGAGGAGCAGCGCCGCGCCGGTCTGGCCCGCCAGGCGGTACTGGAGGAGCGCTCCCGGATCGCCCGCGAGCTGCACGACGTGGTGGCCCATCACATGTCGATGATCGCCATCCAGGCCGAGGCCGCCCCCTACAAGGAACCCGGTCTGCCCGAGCAGACCCTGCGCACCTTCACCGCCATCCGCGCGGCCTCCACCACCGCGCTCACCGAGATGCGCCGGGTCATCGGCCTGCTCCGCGAGGAGGACGAGAACGCCGAACGCGCACCCCAGCCGGGCATCGACCGGATCCCCGAGATGGTCAGGGCCGCCCGCCAGGCCGGCATGCAGGTCGACCTCACCCTGGCCGGCGGCCCGGACCGGCCGCCCGCGGTGGTGGACGTCTCGGTCTACCGGATCGTCCAGGAGGCGCTGAGCAACGCGGGCCGCCATGCGCCCGGAGCCAGGGTCGAGGTCGAGGTGGTCCGCACCAGGGACGCCGTCCAGGTGCACGTCGCCGACGACGGCCGCAGCAACGGCGGCCCGGCCCCGGGCGGCAACGGCGGCCACGGCCTCACCGGTATGCGGGAGCGCGCGGCGATGCTCGGCGGCACCCTGCGCGCCGTCCCGCGCGAGCACGGAGGCTTCGAGGTGACGGCGGAACTGCCCCTGGACGGGGTGCCGGCGCAGCGCGGAGGAGAATCATCCGGGGACGATGAGGACAGCTGACGGGGGAGCAGGCCATGGCGGACGCAGTGGAGGCCGCGGAATCAGCGGTCAAAGTGATCAGGGTGCTGTTGGTCGACGACCAGGAGATGGTCAGGGACGGGCTCGGTGCGCTGCTCTCCTCGGCCCCCGACATCGAACTGGTGGGCGAGGCCGGTGACGGGCTCCGCGCCGTCCAACTCGCCGCCGAGCTCAGCCCGGACGTGGTGGTGATGGACATCCGGATGCCCGGCATGGACGGCCTCGCCGCCACCGCCCGCATCGTCGGCCCACCCGGTCCCGACGCACCCGTCGCGGGCCCGCGCGTGCTCATCCTGACCACCTTCGACCTGGACGAGTACGTCTACGAGGCGCTCGCGCAGGGTGCCAGCGGCTTCCTGCTCAAGGACGCACCGGCCCGCGACCTGATCAACGCCGTCCGGGTGATCGCCGCGGGCGAGGCCCTGCTCGCACCCTCGGTCACCCGCCGGCTCATCGACGACGTCGCCCGGCGCCGCCGCTCCGGCAGCCTCCGCCCGGAGGCGATCGCCGCCCTGACCGCCCGGGAGCTCGACGTCCTGCGCCAGGTGGCCCGGGGGCTGTCCAACGGAGAGATCGCCGAGGAGATGTTCCTCAGCGAACAGACCATCAAGACCCATGTCGGCCGCATCCTCGCCAAGCTGGAACTCCGGGACCGCACCCAGGCCGTCGTCTTCGCGTACGAGAACGGCCTGGTGGGGGTGGTCGGCGAGGGCTGACCACCCCCAGAGGACGACACGCCTTCCACCCTGTGGGTTGACGACACCCGACCCCGGGTTCTCGTAGCGTCTTCACATGTGACGACGACTCACATGCCGCGTGTCCCACGCGGGCACGGGGAGATGCACGAGAAGCCATTCACGCAGCCGCACCACCCGCAACGGTGGAGCGGCTCCCGCCTGCCCTGGATACTCGGCTGGCTCGTCTGCGCCGTCTGGGCGGCCGTGTTCCCCTTCGCCTCCGCACTCGTTCCGCAGCGGGCCTGGGGCGCCATGGCCGCTGTCGGCTACCTGCTGGCCGCCGGCGCCGCCGCCTGGCTCCCGCGCCGCCGCGCCGCCACCGTCTCGACCGCGGTCGCCCTGCTGGGTGCCGTGGTCGTCCCGCTGATCGTGATGTCGGTCGAGTACTGGGCGCAGTCGGAGGTGCACGTCGTCCAGAACTCCGCCGTCCAACTGCTGCACACCGGCAGTCCGTACCTGCCGAGACCGAGTCAGACCTACGAGTACGACCCCTACTTCCCGGCGATGACCCTGTTCGGACTCCCCAGAGCGGTCCTGGGGAGCCACGGCTGGCTGCCGACCCTCCTCGGCGACGCCCGGATCTGGTTCCTCGCCGCGTTCCTCGGCTGCCTCGCCGCCTGCCACCGCCTGCTGCGCCCGGGCACCGACGCCGGGTCCGGGTCCGGGTCGGGCACCGGGTTCGGGTCCGGCTCCGGCTGGGTGGCCCTCGCCGCCGTCACCGCCTCACCGCTGGTCGCCGTGGTCGCCGTGACCGGCGGCGTCGACCTCCCGCTCATCGGCTGCTGCTGCCTGGGCCTCGCCCTGGCCGGTCGCGGCCACGCCACCAGGGCCGGCCTGGTCCTCGCCCTGGCCTGCGCCGTGAAGTGGACGGCCTGGCCCGCGCTCCCGGTGGCCGCGCTGCTGCTGCACCAGCTGTACGGACGCCGGGCCGCGCTGCGCTGCGCGGCGGTCGGCACCGCCGTCGCCGCCGCGCTGATCGTCCCGTCCGTGCTGATCACGCCCGGGGCGGTGCTGGAGCAGGTGGTCCGCTTCCCGCTGGGCATGTCGCGGATCAAGACCCCGGCCGGCAGCCCGCTTCCGGGCCACCTCCTGGCCGGCCTGGGCCCGATGGGCCGCGCGGCCTCCTTCGCCCTGCTCGCCCTCGGCTGCCTCGCCGTCGCCGCCTGGCTGCTCCGCCGCCCCCCGCGCAGCACCGTGCAGGCCGCGGACCGCCTGGCCCTGGGCGTGGCCGTGGCCTTCCTGCTGGCCCCGGCGGGCCGCTTCGGCTACCTCCAACTCCCGCTGCTGCTGGTCCTCTGGCCCAGGCTGGCCGCGGGAGCCTGGCCGGACCGCCCGAACTGGCCCGCCCTCCGCCTCGCCCGTGCCGCACCGATGCGCAAGCTCGACCTCCGGGTCCCGCTGCGCGCCGCCGCAGCAGCCATCGCCCTGAGACGCCGCAGTACGGGGTGACGCCCCCGCCCCGCACCTGCAACAGCACGCCCTCCCGATCGCACACTGCGTCCGGAATACTTTCCTGGGAAGATGTTGTTGTCCCGGTCGAAAGCCCGAACTCACGACCCCGCGAACGAGGAGCCCCCATGGCCGTCCGCCGACTCAACCACGCAGTGCTCTACATCCGCGACGTCAGTCGCTCCGTCGCCTTCTACACGGAGGTCTTCGGCTTCGAGGTCGCGGTGGAGATCCCCGGCCGGGCCGCTTTCCTCCGGGCGCCCGGCACGCTCAACGACCACGACCTCGGCCTCTTCGCCCTCGGCAGCCAGGCCGCCGGTCCGGTCCAGGGCCAGGTCGGGCTGTACCACCTGGCCTGGGAGGTCGGCACGCTCGGTGAGCTGGCCGAGATCGGCGCCAGGCTGCAGCAGCGCGGCTCGCTCGTCGGCGCCACCGACCACGGCGTGAGCAAGTCCTTCTACGCCAAGGACCCCGACGGGGTCGAGTTCGAGGTCATGTGGCGCGTCCCGCGCGAGGACTGGCCGACGGACGGCGGCGGCCTGGAGCGCCTCGACCTCGACGCCGCCCTGGCCCGCTGGGGCGCAGAACTCGCCACCGGCGCGGCAGCCGGCTCGGCGACCTGACCCCGGGTCGGGTACCCGGGGCTCGGGTCACTCGTCGGCCGTGAGCACCGCCTGCACCACGTATCCGGCCGAGTCGACGCCGGTGGTGCCTCCTTGGACCAGCGACGCGACCGCGATCTCGCTGTTGTAGGCGGTGAACCAGCCGTTGGTGGTGGAGTTGGTCTCGGCGGTGCCGGTCTTGGCGCCGGTGGTGGACGAGAAGTCCTTCATCCGGGGGTAGGCGGTGCCGTCGCTGTCATGCGCGGCGGCCCGCATCAGCGTCTTGAGGTAGCCGTCGGTGCGCGAGGACATCGCCTGCGGTGCCGCGCTCTGCTGCTGTCCGGGCAGGATGACCGGCTGTTCGAAGCGGCCCTCGGCCACGGTCGCCGCCAGCGAGGCCACCACCAGCGGGCTCATGGTGATCTGTCCCTGGCCCATGAACTGCGCACCCTGGTTCGAGTTGTTCGCGGGCGGGACCGGAACGCTCGGGTCCGTGGTCTGGACACCGCCGCCGATGCTCCAGCTGCCCAGACCGAAGACCTGGACGGCTTCGTTGTGCAGAGCCGAGGCATCGCCATCGTGCACGAGTTGTTTGAAGCCTGCCTTGATGAACGAGGTGTTGCACGAGATCGCGAACGCCTTGGTGAGGGTCGCGTTGGGGTCGGTGTCGCTGGGGCTGTCATTGGGCCAGGTCTCGCCCCAGACCGTCGCGGTCGCGTCGCACGGTGCCACGCTTGTCGGCGTCATCGACGTGTGGTCGAACAGCGCCGCCGCCGTCACGATCTTCATCGTGGACCCCGGCGCCAGCGCCGCGTTGATCGCGGTGTTGCCGTCCGATCCGGTGCCGGCGTAGGCGATGGCGCGGATCTGTCCGTTGCTGTGGTCGATGGCGTCGACGGCCGCAGGCATCCCCTTGAGCACGCTGCCGCGCACCGCCGCCTCCGCTGCGGCCTGCAGACGGGCGTCGATCGTGGTGGTGATGGACGCACCCTTGGGGGCGGTGAACACCTTCGCGGTGGCGACCGGGTCGTTGTTGGAGTCCACGATCTCGATGCCGCTGCCGCTCTCGGCCGCGCTGCTGCTGCTGCCGCCGCCGCCGTGCTGGGCGATGGTGGCGATGATCTCCGTCAGTGACGGGTACTTGGCGCCGGTCAGCACCGTCTTCCCGTCACGGGCCAGCACCCGCACACTGCCCGCGTCGGCGGTGACCGGCCCGGCCGCCAGCGACTCGGCCGCCTTGAGCTTCGGGTAGAGCACGCTCGGTGCCCAGTTCACCGAGGTGAGCCCGCCTGCTGACTGGACCACGTCCAGGGAGCTCGGGTAGCTCCAGGTGCCGCCCTTGACCTGGGCCGTGACCGTGAAGGTCACATGGGTCTCCAGGGCGGCGTCGCCGCTGGAGTTCCCGGTCGCGGGCAGCGCCGCGGTCGGAGCGGCCGCTGCCACGTCGCTGAAGGAGATCGCCGAGAGCTTCACCCCGGTCGCGTACGCCTGCAAGGCGTCCTGCGCGCCGCCGGGGTCGGTGGTCTGGCTGGCGGCGCCGGTGTAGTGGTCCGGGCCGCTCTTCCAGCTGTCGAGGAAGGACTGGGCGCGCTTCACCGCGTCCGCCTCGTTGGGCGCGGTCGTGGCCATCGCGGTCGAGGCGGTCTTCGGCGTGCTCCCGGAGCCCACGTTCGCGACGGCGTGGACCACGTTGTAGGCCCCGTAGCCGCCGGCGGCGAACAGCACCACGACGGTTCCTATGACCGCCGACTTGGCGCCCCTGTTCATGTTGCTCCCCCGACTGGATGCAAATACCACATCCACGACATTCGTCTACGGACTCTCACTGTTTCTCAACAGGATCGTACGTATGCGTCGCCACTCGTCGAGGTGGTTCCAGGGAGTAGAGAGGAAACTGTGACCAGACATCCGGTCGAAGCGGACATAGCGTGACCGCGGCCGGGGCCGGACAGCGTCAGATCCAGGTCGTCCACCACATCCGGGCCTGCCACTGGGTGTAGGTGATGATCTGTGCGTCGTACAGCGGCAGGAAGTACAGGAAGGTGGCCATGATCCCGACCACCAGTACGCCCGCGCCGATGCCTCCTGCCAGGCGGCGGTCCCTGGAGGCCGTCGCCCTGCCCAGCATCGCTCCGATCATCATCGCCAGTGCCAGGCACAGGTAGGGCTCGAAGTCGATGGAGTAGAAGAGGAAGATCGTCCGCTGCTGCCACTGGAACCAGGGCAGGTAACCGGCGGCGATGCCGCCGCAGATCGCCGCCGCCCGCCAGTCCCTGACGAAGATCCACCGGTACAGCGCGTACACCAGCGCGAAGCAGGCCGCCCACCACAGCACCGGGGTGCCGATCGCCAGCACCTCGCTGGAGCACTGGGCGCCCCCGCACTGGGCCGGCTTGATGCTGCCGCTCTCGTAGTAGAACGACACCGGACGCCCGTTGACCAGCCAGCTCCACGGGTTGGACATGTAGGTGTGCGGGCTGGTCAGCGTGGTGTTGAAGTGCCAGATCTCGGAGTGGTAGTGCCACAGGCTGCGCAGCGGCGCCGGCACCCAGCTGAACGTTCCGCCACGGTGGTCCGCCCAGTGCCGGTCGTAGCCGCCGTAGGTGTTGCCGACGTGGGCGTTGCTGAACAGCCAGCCGCTCCAGGACGCCAGGTAGGTGAAGAAGGCGACCACGACCATGGACAGGAAGGCTGGCAGGGTGTCCCGGCGCAGCGCGGTCAGATAGGGGTGGCGGGCGCCCGCGGTCTTGCGCGCGGCGGCGTCCCAGAGCACCGACATCACCGCGAACAGGGCCAGGAAGTCCAGGCCGTTCCACTTGGTGGCGCAGCTCAGGCCCAGGCAGATCCCGGCCAGCAGCCGCAGCGGGCGCCAGCCGAGCCGGGCCGCGGTGGCCAGTTCGTGGCTGGGCGGGGCGTCCGGGTTGTCGGCGGTGGCGCCGACGGCGTCGGCGAGCCTGGCCCGGGTGCGGTCCCGGTCGATCAGCAGCAGTCCGAACGCCGCCAGGGCCCAGAACATCACGAAGAGGTCCAGCAGCCCGGTGCGGTTCATCACGAAGTGCATGCCGTCGACGCACATCAGCAGCCCGGCGATGCAGCCCAGCAGGGTGGAGCGGAACAGCCGCCGACCGATCCGGCAGATCATCAGCACGGCCAGGCTGCCGAACAGGGCGACCATGAAGCGCCAGCCGAACGGGTTCAGCCCGAAGATCATCTCGCCGATGCCCAGCACCCACTTGCCGGCCGGCGGGTGCGCGATGAACGCGGCCCCGGTCGGCGCCGGGATGTGCTGCGGGTTGGCCAGGATCGAGGCATTGGCCGAGTCCGGCCAGTTGACCTCGAACCCGTAGTGCCAGATCGCCCAGGAGTCCTTGGCGTAGTAGGTCTCGTCGAAGATGATCGCGTGCGGGTTGCCCAGGTTCACGAACGCCAGCAGGGCGCCGAACAGGGTCACCGCGAGCGGGCCGATCCAGCCCGACCAGCGGCAGAGCCACAGCCACAGCCCCGGGGGCAGCCGGATGCCGAAGCGTGCCAGCAGCGCGGAGGGCGCCCCGGTCGAGATCCCCGGTCCGTCCGGCATCGGCGGCACCAGGCGCTGGCGCAGCGGTCTGCGGTCCGGTTCGCGGTAGCCGAGCCGGGCGAGCCGCTGCTGCCAGGCGCTCAACGGCCGGGGCGGACGGCTGTGCGTGCTGTGCAGGCCGTTGACCGGGCTGGTATCCACTTCCCCGTCGTGCCAGGACGAGTCCTCGTCCCGCTCGCTGGTCAGAAGATCCGCCCCGTCGCCGTTCGGCGCTGCCCCTGTCGACCTGTCACCACTCACCCGTGCATCGTAGGGGCGAACCCTGTCAGTGGAACGGCGACCTCGCCAACTGCGAGTATGAAGGCGTGACAGGTCTACTCATTCTGGCTGGAACTCCCATCGGCGAGATCACCGACGCGCCGCCGAGGCTCGCCGAGGAGCTCGTCGCCGCAGACGTCGTCGCCGCCGAGGACACCCGGCGGATGTGGCGGCTGGCCAATGGGCTGGGGGTGACCCCCAAGGGCCGGGTGCTCTCCTACTTCGAGGGCAACGAGGTGGGCCGCACCCCCGAGCTGGTCGAGGCGCTGCTCGGCGGGGCCCGGGTGCTGCTGGTGACCGACGCCGGGATGCCCTCGGTCTCCGACCCCGGCTACCGCCTGGTCGCGGCCGCTGTGGAGCAGGGGATCCGGATCACCGCGGTGCCCGGCCCCTCCGCGGTGCTGACCGCGCTGGCGCTGTCCGGCCTGCCGGTGGACCGCTTCTGCTTCGAGGGCTTCCTGCCCCGCAAGGGCGGCGAGCGCGGCTCCCGGCTGCGCGACCTCGCCGCGGAGCCGCGGACCATGGTCTTCTTCGAGTCCCCGCACCGGATCGAGGACTCACTGGTGCAGATGGCCGAGGCCTTCGGCGGCGAGCGCCCGGCCGCGGTCTGCCGGGAGCTGACCAAGACCTACGAGGAGGTGAAGCGCGGCCCGCTGGCCGAGCTGGCCGTCTGGGCCGCGGACGGGGTGCGCGGCGAGATCACCGTCGTGGTGCAGGGCGCACCCCCAGCCGACCCGTCCGCGCTGGACCCGGCCGAGCTGGCCCGCAGGGTCACTGTGCGTGAGGAGGCGGGGGAGCGCCGCAAGGAGGCGATCGCTGCCGTCGCGGCGGAGACCGGGGTGCCCAAGCGCGAGGTGTTCGACGCGGTGGTGGCGGCCAAGAACAAGGGCTGAGCCGGACCCCGGTCCCCGGGAACGGCCCCGCGCCGCCGAAGCCGCCTCACAAGGAACTCGCAGGTACGGCGCTCGCGGCGTAACTTTGGCAAAAGAAAGCCAAGTAACACCCGTGATCGGGTAGCGGCCGTACCAAGAAGGCAAAACTCTCCCCCAAGAATTCATCCCGATCGAATCCGGGAGATCCGGAGGGGTAATTCTTGGAGGGAGAAAGACCCCAAGCGGGCGAACGCCCGCCGGGCACCGGGCGTTACGGGGGCTCGGGGGTCGCTCCCCGAAAAGTTGGAGTCGTCATGAGCGAATTCGTCGCAGACCCCGCACCCAGCACCACCCTCCGCAAGGCCCGCAGCGCCGACGACATCGGTCCGGTCACCCACGAGGCCTACGCCTTCGCCTGCATGAACTGCGGGTTCGGCTGGGAGCAGGCCTACGAGATCGGCCACCAGGTGGACCGCGAGGGCCTGATGCACGCCCGCTACCGGGCCAACGGCGTTCCCGTCCCCTCGCCGTTGACCAAGCCGTCCTGCCCCGGGTGCGGCGGCGAGCACGTGCGCATCATGCGGGCCGGACGAGTCACGCAGACCATCGCCCACTGGCACGCCCCCGCGCCCGAGCGCCCGAGCGCGCGCGAGGAGGAGGCCCACCCGGAGCCGCCGGCCCCGCCCGCCCGGCAGCGCCGCCGGCTGCACCTCCCCTTCCACTTCCGGCTGCGCCGCGAGCACCACACCACCCCGGAGGCCTAGGACCGGCCGGGTCGGCCGCGCCGTCAGCCCGCCTCGGCGGTCAGCTCGCCGTCGGCGTGGCCGACGGCGCCGCTGACCCGGAGACCCGGACCTGACCGCCGCCGCCCTGGGCCGAGGTCGACCCCGAGTAGGACGACGTGGCACTCGCCGCCGGTGACGAGGAGGCCGACGCGGACGCCGAGGACGAGGCGGAGGACGACGAGCCGCAGCCGTCCTGCTGGACCTTGAGCGTGATCTGCCGGCCCGGCGGGTAGGCGCTCGCCGAACCGGGCTGCGGCGACTGGCCCACCACATAGCCGGCCGTGGCGCCCGAGACGCAGGTGTATTCCACGCCGACGTGGGAGAAGCCGCCGAGGTCGCTCTGCGCGGTCGACAGCAGCTTCCCCACCTCGTCGGTGTAGGCGACGCAGTCGGTCTCGTAGGCGCTCAGCGTCACCTGTGCGTCGGCGGCGGACCGGCTCCCGGCCTTCGGCGACTGCGCGTAGACCCCGGAACCGCTGCTGGAGCAGTGGTAGCTCACCGAGATCGCGGAGGCGCCGAACCCGGCGTTCTCCAACTGCTGCTTGGCGTAGTCCACCGGCTGCCCGAGCACCGAGGGCACGGTCACGTAGGACCCGCCGTCGCTGCCGGTCGAGCTGCTGCCGCTGCTCGCGGAGGCGGAGCTGGAGGAGCCGGCGGAGTCGGAGGAACTCGGGTAGGCCGAGGAACTACTGGACGACTGGCCGCCGCCGGAGACCGTCGAGTCATTGCCCGAGTTGCCGGTGTTGCCGCCGGTCTCGGCGATCACCACCCCGACCGCGGTGGCGATCAGGGCCGCAGCCGCGGCCAGCGCGATCAGCCATCTGCGCTTCCGCCCGGCGGCACCCGCCGCCCCGGCCGGACCGATCTCGGTGGTGGTCCCCGAGGCCCCGGCGGCGGCAGCCATGCCCAGGCCGACCGTGCCCGCGCCGGCCGCGCCCGGGCCGGTGACGTTCGGGCCCCTGCCGGCCGGCGGGGGAGTGGGCCTGCCCTCCGCAGCGAAGCCGGCCGGGGCCGGTCCGAACCCGGACGGAGCCGGGCCGAAGCCGGGCGGCGGCGTCGCCGGCGGTGTTGACCCAGGCTGCCCGGCAGGTTGCTGCGGCACCGTCGCGGCGGTCCCGCCCGGGGTGCTCGCCCCGCCCGGGGTGGCTGCCGCGGCCGGGGTGGCCCCGGCACCCAGCGGGCCGCCTCGGGCGCCGCCGCCGGTACCCCCGGTACCGCTCGCCGGTGTCACCCGTTCCGTCCCGGGATGGTCCTCGGCCTCGGCCGCCGCACCTGCCGCCGCCCCCACGGCGAGCCCCGCGGCTCCCGCTCCTGCCGCGGCCCCCGGGCCGCTCGCGGGCCGCTTCCCCGTCGCGTCGGTGTTCCCGCCCAGGGAACGGAGCCTGCTGGGCAGGTCCGCCTCCACCCGGGCGATCATTCCGGTCAGTTCGGCCGGGAGCCAGGTCTGCGTCGGGTCGTGCCCGGCGTCGGCCGGCTCGCTGGCCTCCAGCCGGTCCAGCAGTCCGTCCGGCGAGGGCCGCGCCGCGGCCTCCTTGGCCAGGCAGGCGCCGATCAGGCCGCGCACCTCCTCGGGCACGCCCTCCAGTCGCGGTTCGCTGTGCACCACCCGGTAGAGCAGCGCCGGTGTCGCGCCCTCCCCGAAGGGTCCGGCGCCGGTCGCCGCGAAGGCCAGCACCGCGCCCAGCGAGAACACGTCCGTGGCCGGGGTCACCGCGGACCCCTCGATCTGCTCCGGCGACATGAAGCCGGGCGAGCCGACGACCATGCCGGTCCGGGTCAGCTCGGTGGCCTCGGCCGCCCGGGAGATGCCGAAGTCGATCACCCGCGGCCCGTCCGCGGCCAGCAGCACGTTCGACGGCTTGAGGTCGCGGTGCACCACCCCGGCGGCGTGGATGGCCGCCAGCGCCTCGGCGAGCCCCGCCGCCAGCGCCCGCACCGATTCCAGCGGCAGCGGGCCGTGCTCGCGCACGGCCGTGCTCAGCGAGGGACCCGGTACGTACTCGGTGGCCAGCCAGGGCGTCGCCGCCTGCGGGTCGGCGTCCAGCACCGCCACCGTGAAGGCCCCGCCGACCGCTCTGGCCGAGGCCACCTCCCGGGCGAACCTGGCCCGGAAGTCCGGGTCGTCCGCCAGTTCCGGCCTGATCACCTTGAGCGCGACCCGGCGCCCACCCCGTGACCTGGCCAGGTACACCCGTCCCATGCCGCCCGCGCCCAGTCGCGCCAGCAGTCGGTAGCCGCCCAGCTGCGGCGGGTCGTCCGATTCAAGTGCCTGCACTGTTCCCCCTCAGCGCTGCCTTCCAAGGATTGAGCCCCCCTTCAGGGAACACTGCCCATGACTGCTTGCCTAGACCCTTCGGCAACCGTTCGGTCACAGAAAGTAATCAGTCAGGGGCGATGTGCACCCTTCGATAGGATGACGTCTCCGGGCGGTGTCGGGTTCAGCGGTTCCGGGGCGGACTTCCGCCCCCGTCGGGCCCGTCCCGTCCTGTCACATCCCGCACGCCCTGCTCGTCCTGCCCGTCCCGCCCCGTGCGGCACCCACCCCGGTGCCGCTGAAGAAGGAGCATCCCAGAGATGACCCGCCAGTTGATCACCAGCGCGCTTCCCTACATCAACGGGATCAAGCACCTGGGCAACATGGTCGGATCCATGCTCCCGGCGGACGTGTACGCGCGGTACCTGCGCCAGCGCGGCCACGAGGTGCTGTACATCTGCGCCACCGACGAGCACGGCACCCCGGCCGAGCTGGCCGCCAAGGAGGCCGGGCTGCCGGTCGACGCCTTCTGCGCGGAGCAGCACGAGGCGCAGAAGGCGATCTACCAGGGCTTCGGCCTCTCGTTTGACTACTTCGGCCGCAGCTCCTCGCCGCAGAACCGCGAGCTGACCCAGACCATCGCGCGCCAGCTGCACGCCAACGGCTTCATCGAGGAGCGGGCGATCCGCCAGGTGTACTCCAACGCCGACGGCCGCTTCCTGCCGGACCGCTACATCGTCGGCACCTGCCCGCACTGCGGCTACGACAAGGCCCGCGGCGACCAGTGCGAGAACTGCACCCGGGTGCTGGACCCCACCGACCTGATCGACCCGCGCTCGGCGATCAGCGGCAGCAGCGACCTGGAGGTGCGCGAGACCAAGCACCTGTTCCTGCTGCAGTCCAAGCTGGCCGGCGAGGTCGAGGCCTGGGTGGACGAGCACGGCAGGGACTGGCCGGTGCTGTCCTCCTCGATCGCCCGCAAGTGGCTGACCGAGGGCCTGCACGACCGCGCCATCACCCGCGACCTGGACTGGGGCGTCCCGGTCCCGGCCGACACCTGGCCCGAACTGGCGGCCGAGGGCAAGGTCTTCTACGTCTGGTTCGACGCCCCGATCGAGTACATCGGCGCGACCCGGGAGTGGGCCGACGCGGCCCCCGAGGGTGAGCAGCGGGACTGGAAGTCCTGGTGGTACCAGGCCGACGCGACGGTCAACTACACCCAGTTCATGGGCAAGGACAACGTCCCCTTCCACGCCGTGATGTTCCCCGCCACGCTGCTGGGCACCCGCGACGCCTGGAAGAAGGTCGACTACCTCAAGTCCTTCAACTGGCTGAACTACTACGGCGGCAAGTTCTCCACCAGCCAGAAGCGCGGGGTGTTCAGCGACGCCGCGCTGGAGCTGCTGCCGGCCGACTACTGGCGCTACTTCATGATGGCCAACGCCCCCGAGTCGGACGACACCAACTTCACCTGGGAGCTGTTCTCCGCCACGGTGAACAAGGACCTGGCCGACGTCCTGGGCAACTTCGTCAACCGGGTGCTGTCCTTCTCCCGCAAGCGCTTCGGCGACGAGGTGCCGGCCGGGCGCGCTGCGGGCGAGGCTGAGCAGCAGCTGGGCGAGCAGATCGCCGACCTGCTGACTGAGTACCAGACCCAGATGGACGCGCTGCAGTTCCGCAAGGCCGCGCAGGCGCTGCGGGCGCTGTGGAGCGCCGGCAACTCCTACCTGGAGACCAAGGCGCCCTGGCTGGAGGCCAAGACCGACCTGGACGGCGCCGCGCTGACGCTGCGCACCGCGATGAACCTGATCCACCTGTACTCGGTGGTCTCCGAGCCGTTCATCCCGGCCAGCAGCGCCGCGATGCGGGCCGCGTTCGCCCTGCCGGACGACACCCGCAGCTGGGTCTCCGCCGAGGAGGCCAGGGCGCTGGCGCTGGTCCCGGCCGGGACGCCGTTCACCGTCCCGCCGGTGCTCTTCGCGAAGATCACCGAGGAGGACCTGGACGCCTACCGCACCCGGTTCGGCGCCGAGCCGGAGGCCCCGGCGACCGCAGGACCGGAGGCCGCGGCCTGATGGCTTCGGCGTCGAAGAAGTCCCAGGCCGACCGCAAGGTCCCGCCGCCGCTCCCCGAGCCGCTGCGGGTCGGGGTCGCCGACTCGCACACCCACCTGGACATGCAGGACGGCACCCCCGAGGAGGGGCTGGCCCGGGCCGCCTCGGTCGGGGTCACCACCGTGGTCCAGGTAGGCTGCGACCTGCCCGGCTCGCGCTGGGCGGCGGAGCTGGCGGGGCGTCATGAACGGGTCCACGCAACGGTCTCGCTGCACCCCAACGAGGCGCCGCGGATCGTCCTCGGCGACCCCGACGGCTGGTCCGGGCAGCGGCGCGGACCGGGCGGCATGAAGGCCCTGGACGAGGCGCTGGACGAGATCGACGCCCTCGCCGCGCTGCCGCAGGTGCGCGGGGTGGGCGAGACCGGCCTGGACTACTTCCGCACCGGCCCGGAGGGCGTCGAGGTGCAGCAGGAGTCCTTCCGGCGGCATGTCGCGCTGGCCAAGAAGCACGGCAAGGCCCTGGTCATCCACGATCGGGACGCCCACGAGGACGTGCTGCGCATCCTGGCGGAGGAGGGCGCCCCGGAGCGCACCGTCTTCCACTGCTACTCGGGCGACGCGGAGATGGCCAAGGTCTGCGCCGAGGCCGGCTACTACCTGTCCTTCGCCGGTCCGGTCACCTTCCCGGCCAACCACCACCTGCGCGAGGCGCTGGCGGTGGCCCCGCTGGACCGGATCCTGGTGGAGACCGACGCCCCCTTCCTCACCCCGGCCCCGTACCGGGGACGCCCCAACGCGCCCTACCTGATCCCGATCACCCTCCGCGCGATGGCCGCCGTCCGCGGCCTGGACGAGGACGCCATGGCCACCGCCGTCGCCGCCAACACCGCACGCGCCTTCGATTACTGACGGTCCGGCGGTGACCGCTCCGCCCGTCGGTCGTTGAGCTTTCAGCAAGTGCAGTGATGCGCGGCGAATGCCCTGTCGGTCGGCGTGAGGATTCGAGTGAACGGTTCTGCGGAGCAGGTGCGGCGGAAGCTGCCCAAGGCGTTGGCGCTGGCGCTGCTGGTGGGCGGCACCGGTGCGTTCGTGAACCAGCAGCACCAGGCGCATCTGACCGCCGACGGCGCGCCCCAGCGCGTTGCGCTGGACGCGGACCCCACCTCGGAGACCGAGCAGGCCGGCGACCACCTGCTGCCCTCCCCGCCGGCCGCACTCACCATGCTCACCCCGGACGTGCCGTCGGCCCCGCTGGCCCGGTCCATGCCGGTCCCGGTCCGGGCCGGGGCCGACCGGTCCTCCCGCTCGGAGGAGCCGGCCCGCCCGCCGCTGCGCCACTACCGCTCGACCAGCGACTACTTCCGGCACCACCGCACCCGGTCGGCCGACAGCGCCCCCTCCCCGAGCACCTACCACGGCACCGGTGAGCTCAACTGGTCCGCGCTGGCCCGGTGCGAGGCCGGCGGCAATCCGCACGCGGTGGACCCCAGCGGGCGCTACGGCGGGCTGTACCAGTTCGACAGCACCACCTGGCACCACCTCGGCGGCCACGGCCGCCCGCAGGACGCCCCGGCCGGCGAGCAGACCGCCCGGGCCCGCCAGCTCTACCACCAGCGCGGCAGCTCACCGTGGCCCACCTGCGGGCACCGCGCCGGCGGCTAGTCTTGACCCCGTGAGCAGCAGCCCCGGAACACCCCCCACCCCCACGCCCGCCTCCGAGCCCGCCGACGTCCTCGCCGACGCCCCCGCGGAGCCGGGCCCGCTCCTCGGCGCCGCCGACATCCGCGGCCTGGCCGCGGCCCTCGGCGTCCGGCCGACCAAGCAGCGGGGGCAGAACTTCGTCATCGACGCCAACACGGTGCGCCGGATCGTCCGCGCTGCCGGTGTCGGGCCGAAGGACGTGGTGGTGGAGGTCGGCCCGGGCCTGGGCTCGCTCACCCTGGGCCTGCTGGAGGTCGCCGACCGGGTCACCGCCGTGGAGATCGACCCGCTGCTGGCCCAGCACCTGCCCACCACCGTCGCCGCCCGGATGCCGGACCGCGCCGATCGGTTCGAGCTGGTCCACGACGACGCCATGTCCGTCGCGGAGCTCCCGGGCCCGCCGCCGACCGCGCTGGTCGCCAACCTCCCCTACAACGTCGCCGTCCCGGTGCTGCTGCACATGCTGGAGACCTTCCCCTCGATCGAGCGCACCCTGGTGATGGTGCAGTCCGAGGTCGCCGACCGGCTCGCCGCCGCCCCCGGCAACAAGGTCTACGGGGTGCCCTCGGTCAAGGCCAACTGGTACGCCGAGGTGAAGCGCGCCGGGGCGATCGGCCGCAATGTCTTCTGGCCGGCGCCGAACGTGGACTCCGGCCTGGTCTCGCTGGTCCGCCGGGACCCCCCGGAGACCACGGCCACCCGCGAGGAGGTCTTCGCCGTGGTGGACGCGGCCTTCGCCCAGCGCCGCAAGACGCTGCGCGCCGCCCTGGCCGGCTGGGCCGGCTCGGCCGCCGCCGCGGAGCAGGCGCTGACCGCCGCGGGCATCGACTTCCGGCTGCGCGGCGAGACCCTGACGGTGGAGCAGTTCGCCCGGATCGCCGAGGCCAGGCCGGCCCCGGGCGGTGCCGCCGAGGACCGTGCCGCCGAGGACGACACCGACGGTGCGGCAGAATAGGCGCGTGTCCTCAACGATCACCGTCCGGGTCCCGGCCAAGGTCAACGTCCAGCTCGCCGTCGGCGGCCGTCGTGCCGACGGCTTCCACGGCTTGGCCTCCGTCTTCTTCGCGGTGGGCCTCTACGACGAGGTGACGGTCACTCCCGCGGACCGGCTCTCCGTCTCCGTCGCCGGGCCGGACGCCGCCGCCGTGCCCGCCGACCGCAGCAACCTGGCCGCCCGCGCGGCCGTGCTGCTCGGCTCCCGCTACGGGATCACCCCCCAGGTGCACCTGCACATCGACAAGGGCATCCCGGTCGCCGGCGGCATGGCCGGCGGCAGCGCCGACGCCGCCGCCGCGCTGGTGGGCTGTGACGCCCTGTGGGGGACCGGCGCGGACCCGGCCGTGCTGGCCGAGCTCGCCGCGGAGCTGGGCAGCGACGTCCCGTTCGGCCTGCTCGGCGGCGTCGCCCTGGGGGAGGGGCGGGGCGAGGTGCTCAGCCCGGTTCCCACCGGCGGCAGCTTCCACTGGGTCTTCGCGGTCGCCGACGGCGGACTCTCCACCCCGGCCGTCTACGGCGAGTGCGACCGGCTGCGCGACCTGGACGGCGGCTCCGCCGACACCGACCTGCCGGTCCCGGCCGCGGACCCGGTGCTGCTCGAAGCCCTCCGCACCGGCGACGCCACCGCCCTGGGCGCCGCCCTCAGCAACGACCTCCAGCCCGCGGCCCTCTCGCTGCGCCCGGCCCTCGCGGCCACCCTCCGGGCCGGCGCCGACGCGGGGGCGATCGGCACCCTGGTCTCCGGCTCCGGCCCCACCTGCGCCTTCCTCGTCAAGGACGCCGCGTCCGCCGCCGCTCTCGCCACCACCCTCACCGCCTCCGGCACCTGCCGCACCGCCCTCCCGGCCGCAGGGCCGGTACCGGGCGCAACCGTGTTGAACTGAGCCACGGGGCGGGGCGGACAGTCGCAATCACCCTCCCGTGTGATCGCGGCGGATGGTCACACTCCGTCACTATGGCGACATGTCAGGAACTCAGCCGCTTCGTCAGCCCATCGCCGACGCCGAGCCGGCCCGCCCGATGCACCCGGCCCGCCCGGTGCGCCCGGCCCGGATCGCCGCCGCCGTGCTGGTCGGGACCACCATCGAGTTCTACGACTTCTTCATCTACGGCACCGCCGCCGCCCTGGTCTTCGGCCGGACCTTCTTCCCGGCGCTGACCCCGGTCAACGGGTTGCTGGCGGCCTTCTCCGTGTACGCGGTCGGCTTCCTCGGCCGTCCCACCGGGGCCGCCGTGTTCGGGCAGTTGGGCGACCGGGTGGGGCGCAGGCGGGTGCTGGTCGTCTCGCTGCTGCTGATGGGCCTGTCGACCACGGCCGTCGGGCTGCTGCCCGGCTACGCGCAGTGGGGTGTCTGGTCCCCGGTCGCCCTCACCGTGCTGCGGTTCCTCCAGGGCGTGGGCCTCGGCGGCGAGTTCGGCGGCGCGGCGCTGCTGGCGGTCGAGCACGCGGGGGAGGGGCGGCGCGGACGGCTGGCCGGATTCGTCCAGCTCGGGCCCTCGGTGGGATTCGCCCTGGCCACGGGCCTGTTCTGGCTGCTCTCGGCGCTGCTGCCGGAGGACCGGTTCCAGGCCTGGGGATGGCGGCTGCCGTTCCTCGCGTCCATCGCCCTGGTCGGCTTCGGCCTGCTGGTGCGGCTGGGGGTGGAGGAGACGCCCGCCTTCCTGGCGGACGTCCGGACGCGGGCGACGGCCACCCCGCTGCGGGAGTTGTCGCAGCGTCACCTCCGCCCGCTGCTGCTCGGCGCGGGCACGGTGATGGCCGGCTCGGTCCTCTTCTACACCGCCACCACCTGGTGCCTGGCCCGCGCCACCACCGACCTGCACCTGCCCCGGACCCGGATGCTGGGCCTGCTGCTGATCGCCAACGTCTTCCTGGCCGCCGCGACCTACGCCTCCGCCAGGCTCTCCGACCGCTGGGGCCGCCGCCGGACGATCCTGGCCGGCACGGTGGCCGGGCTGCTCTGGTCACCCCTGCTGGTCCCGCTGCTGGACACCGCCCGCACCCCGCTGATGCTCGCCGGACTCACCGGCGCCCTGATCGCCCTGGGCATCTGCCTCGGCCCGGTCCCGGCGCTGCTGTCCGAACTGTTCCCCACCGCGGTCCGCTGCTCCGGCGCGTCCCTCTCCTACAACCTCGGCGGGCTGGTCGGCGGCGCCGTCGCCCCGCTCATCGCCACCCGCCTCGCCGCCGCCTTCGGCGCCCCGGCGGTCGGCGCCTACCTCGCCGCCACCTGCGCCGTCTCCGCCCTCTGCACCGCCACCCTGCCCGAAACCCGCAACCGATCCCTCACCGAGGCGAGTCCGGAACCGGCCTGAGCGCCGCTACCGTCGGGCCACTGGCCGAGGAACTCATGACCGTCACAGCCGACCAGAGTGCTCGTCGCCGTCGCTGAACACGTCGTCCTCGGTGGTCGCCGTGAGTGAGCGGCGGAACCACTGGTGGAGCAGGTCGAATTCGCTGCAGTCGGCGATGCGCCGACGTCCACGGTCCGACACCTTGATGCCCCGCAGGGTGAGGACCTCGAAGATGGCTGCGGCCTGTGCCTCGGCGCGGCCCTGTTCACGGCCCTGTTCACGGCCCTCTTCGCGGATGCGTTGGGAGGTCTGGGAGCGGAAGAAGTCGAGGTCCACGGTCATCAGGTCCCTCCAGAGGTCGGCGGCGGGGGCGGTGCCCAGACCCAGTTCGGTGAGTTCGGCGAAGATCTGGGCGGTGTCCTCGTCGATCGTCTTCAGAGCGGTGGCGAGTGCCTTCAGTATGGCAGCGGCATTCGGATCCCTACCATGTGTGATCACCGAGAACGTCGCCAGGGGGATGTCGGCGGCGGCCACTGCCGGGTCGGTGATCGCCGGCACATTGTGCGGTCCCAGGACGAGGGGACGTACGGTCAAGGTCTCCCAGCCGGCCACCCCGATGATCACCGGCTCGGCCGCCCACCGGGCGGTGGCCCGGTCCTGGCAGGTGACCAGGAGCACTGGGGCGAGGCGGTACTTGGCGTACAGGTGGGCCAGGTAGTAGGCCCAGTTCCCCGGCTTGTCCGGATCCCTCTTGCCCTGGGCCTCCACGGCCAGCAGGTAGCTGACACCGGACGCCGTGTCGATCTGCAGCAGGCTGTCGACCCGCCGTTCCAGCGGTTGGATCTCGGTGAGGTCGGTGGGCAGGAGCGAGACCGCGATCGGCTCCGGGAACGGGATACCGAGCGCAGCGAAGGTTCGGGCGAAGATCCCCGGATCCTCCTGGAAGATCCGGTGCATCGCCTCGTGCGAGGAGCTGACCATGAGTCGGACGCTAGGGCGGCTCCGGCGTACCCGTCCTGCATATGCCCAGACCTCACCCGAACGGGTGGACGCGCGCTTCCGACTAGGCTGGAGGGGTCGCAGACGCGTCCGTCCGCGCAGCCCCCAGCCCCGCAGGAGCGCAGCACCCGTGGCAGTCAATCTCGTAACCGTCGAAAATGTCGTCAAGGTCTACGGCACCCGTGCCGTCCTCGACGGTGTGTCCATCGGCGTCAGCGAAGGCGACCGGATCGGCGTCGTCGGCCGCAACGGTGACGGCAAGACCACCCTCACCCGGATCATGGCCAAGCTGGAGGAGGCCGACACCGGCCGCGTCACCCACGTCGGCGGGCTGCGCGTCGGCGCGCTCACCCAGAGCGACTCGCTCGACCCCGCGGCCACCATCCGCCACGAGGTCATCGGCGACATGGACGACCACCAGTGGGCCGGCAACGCCAAGATCCGCGACGTGCTCACCGGACTCTTCGGCGGCCTGGACCTCCCCGGCTTCGCCCAGGGCCTGGACACCGTCATCGGCCCGCTCTCCGGCGGCGAGCGCCGCCGCATCGCGCTGGCCAAGCTGCTGATCGCCGAACCCGACCTGCTGGTCCTGGACGAGCCCACCAACCACCTCGACGTCGAGGGCATCGCCTGGCTCGCAGGCCACCTGCGGGTCCGCCGCTCCGCGCTGGTCGTGGTCACCCACGACCGCTGGTTCCTGGACCAGGTCTGCACCCGGATGTGGGACGTCCAGGACGGCACCGTCCACGAGTACGAGGGCGGCTACTCCGACTACGTCTTCGCGCGCGCCGAGCGCCAGCGCATCGCCGCCACCGAGGAGACCAAGCGGCAGAACCTGGTCCGCAAGGAGCTCGCCTGGCTGCGCCGCGGCGCCCCGGCCCGTACCTCCAAGCCGCGCTTCCGGGTCGAGGCGGCGAACGAGCTGATCGCCGACGTCCCCGAGCCGCGCGACCGCGCCGAGCTGATGAAGTTCGCCAACTCGCGCCTCGGCAAGACGGTGTTCGAGCTCGAGGACGTCACCGTCCAGGCCGGACCCAAGGTGCTGCTGGAGCACCTCACCTGGAACCTCGGCCCCGGCGACCGCATCGGCATCCTCGGTGTCAACGGCGCCGGCAAGACCTCGCTGATGCGCGCCATGCAGGCGGCCTGGGCCAGCGACGGCGACGTCCAGCCGGTGGCGGGGCGGATCATCGTCGGGAAGACCGTCAAGCTGGCCTACCTGTCCCAGGAGGTCGCCGAACTCCCGGCGTCGCTGCGGGTGCTGGAGGCGGTCGAGCAGATCCGCGGCCGGGTGGACCTGGGCAAGGGCCGGGAGATGTCGGCCGGCCAGCTCTGCGAGACCTTCGGCTTCGGCAAGGAGAAGCAGTGGACGCCGGTCGGCGACCTGTCCGGCGGCGAGCGTCGCCGGCTGCAGCTGCTGCGCCTGCTGATGGACGAGCCCAACGTGCTGTTCATGGACGAACCCACCAACGACCTGGACATCGAGACCCTCAGCCAGCTGGAGGACCTGCTCGACGGCTGGCCCGGCTCGCTGGTCATCGTCAGCCACGACCGCTACTTCATCGAGCGGACCACGGACCAGGTGTACGCCCTGCTCGGCGACCGGGCCCTGCGGATGCTGCCCAAGGGCATCGACGAGTACCTGGACCGCAGGCACGCGATGGAGGCCGCGAGCGCCCCGTCGGCCTCCTCCGGCCTGTCCAACGGCGGTACCTTCGCCACCGCCCCGAAGAAGACCGGGGACACCCGCGCCGCGAAGAAGGAGCTCCAGCGCCTGGAGCGGCAGATCCAGAAGCTGGACAAGGAGGAGGCCAAGCTGCACGCGCAGATGGCCGAGCACGCCGCCGACTTCGGCAAGGTCGCCGAACTGGACTCCAGCCTCCGCGCTCTGAAGGACGAGCGGGACGAGCTGGAACTGGAGTGGCTGGAACTCGCCGAGGACGTGTGAGGGCCCGGCCCGCCCCGTGTCCCGTCCTGCTCAGCTGCCGGGCCGGAACGACTTGAAGGCGTTCATCAGGCCCTTGCGGGGGTCGTCGTCGAGGACGCGGTCGTAGTAGTAGACCGCGGAGAGGGCCAGCAGGGTGCTGACCCGCTCGTCGTGGAGGCGCAGCGAGTAGCGCGGGTGGCGGGTACCGGCGAGGCGGGCGAACTCGAACCCCTCGGACCCGGGACCCCGGAACCTGACCCGGTAGGTGAAGAGCATGTCCATGGTCCGCTTCATCGGGGCCAGGTTCAACGGGCCGCTGTAGCGGGCCCTGGTGGTCCCGGTGGGGCGTCCGACCAGGGCGGGCAGGCCGATCTGCTCGAAGGTCCACCGCTCGCCGCCGACGACCCGGCTGTCGGTGTGGTCCACCGTGCCCAGGCGGGTCTCGTTCTCGTCCGCGGCCCAGCGCGGGGTCACCCAGCCCTCAAGGACGTCGAGACCGGGGCCGGAGTGGACGGCCAGGGCGTGGACCGAGGTGAAGACATGGTCCTTGTGCAGCCGGGCGACCGGGTCCGGCTGTCCCTCCACGGAGACCTCGAAGGTCGTGGTGTGCAGGGTGTGCCGGCTGGTCAGGGTGAGTTCCCGCAGCGTCCCGATCACCGGCGGACCCCGCGGTCGACGGACCGCCACTCGGCGGCTGCGGCGGTAGACGCCGTGGGAGCCACGGTCACGACGGTGACGCCGCGCTGGAGGGGATGGCGGTCGGCCATGTGATGGCGTTCCTGCACGGGGCCTGCCGAGCCACGGCCTTGGCGATCTTCAGGGCGATGTTTGCGTACCCGGGCTGCCAGCCACTGGGCGAGGACGTGGAGCCGGAGTCGACCTGTACAGCAGCGTAGGGCCACCCTTGTGCATAAGCTGCGTCCTGGCAGCTGAAGTAGAGCGCGACTCCCGTGGGGAAGGCCACGACGTTGACCTCGGAGTTCAGTGCGGTGATCCGGTTGCCCGAAATCCCTTTCAGTCTCGCCACGTTGGACGCTTCGGAGAACACCCACACACGGGAAAGCAGGGTTTTTCCGGCTCCTCCATAGATCAAGCAGGCGGAACGTGCCGAGTTGGACAGGCCTGTGACCAATGTGCCGTCGTCACTGCTGGTCACCTTCTTGCTCGAACCCATCACTGAAGCGGCATCCGCCTGGTTGAGCACGCCCCAGCAAGCAGAATTCGGCAGGCTGGTTGCCACTGAGTCCGATTGCCAGGGCTGCCACACGAGTGCCGTCAACCCCACGGCGACCATCGCCGCCGCCAGTGCGATGGCGATGGTGCGACGATGTCCCTTTGCCACTATGAGTAGTTCCCATTGACTCGGTCGTCATCCCCGGCTCCGTTCTGGTAGCCGTTCAAGGCCCCAGTCGAAGCGGTGCTGGCGTAGTCGTTGATCTGCTGGGCGCTGAGGCCGGATCCCTGCAGTGCGTGAGTCACGGCCTTCTGAGCCGCGTCCGATGTCGCCTGCTGAGCCTGGCTGTCGAGGTGGCCGCTCTGTTGGATGCTCTGCGGGGTCGCATCCGTCTTGTAGCCGGAGGCCAGTGTGTCGATGTACTGCGAAACACCGGACTTGTCGAACATCCATGGATTCAGCGCGCGATCGAGCGCCAGGTCGTCCCCCGCCATGCCCGCCAACCTCTCGATCGTTCGTGTGGCTGCCGATGTTAGCGAAGCCCTGCGACGGACGGGTGGGCCGACGAGCGGGTGGGACGTGAGCCCGTGGTCCCGCTTCCGGGTACCCGGCGCTTCGTGCACCCGGGAACGGGGGAGGTGAGTAAGGACGGGAGTGGCGCGAGCCGACCGAGGACGCCCGACGAAGCCGCCGGCGGCGGCGTGCGGAGGGGGTCCGGAGTCAACTTCGTGTACTCCGGAACCGCCCCGCACATGAGAGACGTCAGAGCTGTGCGGTAACTTTGTCATCGATCAGATTGGCATGACGGGTACATGGAGGGGGACCATGACAGCGCCGGACCTGACAACCGAGCTCAGCACGCTCACCACCTTCCGCGACAGGGTGGACTCACTGCTCACGTCGCTGACCGCCAGCCCTGCGTCGAGCACGTCCATGGGCCGTCAGCAGTTCGACATGAACAGCCTGGGGACAACGGTCTTCACCGGTGACGGGAAGATGGGTTTCGACGAGGTCATCGACCTCTTCTCGACCTACAGCACCGTGCAGGAGCAGCTGCAGAAGCTCTCCCAGACACTGACCGACCAGATCAACGCGATGAGCATCACCGTGCAGATCTCCCAGGTCGGCTACAACAATGTCGAAGCCAGCCAGGTCGATACGCTGTGGACGATCCAGCAGCAGACCGCGGCCGCCGTACCGCCGCCCGGCCAGACCAATCTGACGGTGCAGCAGCAGATCGACATCGCCAACCAGCAGGACGACCGGCCGCCGCACCCGCATCCGCAGACTGGTGCAACGACGACGCCGAGCAGCAACACCAGCGTGCCGAGCGGTACCAGCGACACGGGCAACGCAGGCAACACGGACAACCGAGGGCTGTAGGACCAGGGGCAACGGGGAGTAGGGGCATGAGAGACTCAGGTGGCGGTGACTCGTGGTCCGCCAACACCAACTTCGAGCAGTTCACGCACGCTGACCTGCTCAAGATGATGGCGGGTGCCAATCCCGCGGCAGTCACCAAGGTCGGCACCACGCTGGCCGAGGCCAGCACGCACATGCAGAGCCTCGCCGACGACCTTGCGACGCACATCAACGGGCTGGTCTGGGACGGTGACGCGGGCGACGCCTTCAAGACCTGGGCCCGCCAGGTCGTCTCCGCGACGGACACCCTCGCCATCTTCACCAGCAACACCGCGGTGGGGATCAACATGGCGGGCGAGACCCTGAGCAGCACCCAGGTCCCGCCGATCCCGGCGGCCGACCAGGCGACGGTGGACGCGTACAAGAAGCAGTTCGGTGCCCAGACGGTCATCGGCACGGACGGCGAGGCCAAGGTCGCCAAGCCGCTGTTCTCCACGAACCCGACGCTCAACAGCGGGACCGTCAGCCCCGCCATCAGCCACCTGGTCAGCCAGGAGACCGCGTACCAGGCGCAGACCCGCCTCGACGCGGCGCACCAGGAAGCCATCGGCCAGATGGAGAAGCTGGGCGGCGCATACGTGGGCGCCCAGTCGACCCTGACGGTGAGCACGATCCCGACGTTCCCGCCGACGCCGGCGGCGCTGATGCCGCCGCAGGGGAGCGGGATTTATAGTTCGGGGGGCAATCTCGGAGAGGTCAGCAAGGGCTCCACTAGCAGTGGCGTCACCGGCGGTGTGGTAACCACCGCCAGTGGTACCAAGACCACCAAGAAGAGCACTTCAGGTTCTTCCTCCGGCGATGATCCCGCGCCGAGCACCTTCGAGCCGGTGACGTCCCCCGGGTCCAGTTCTGGCACCGGGACGGGTGGCGGTTCCACAGGGGGCAGTGGTTCGACGACACTGCAGGGTGTTGGGGATCCCAACAATCCGTCAGGATCCGGTGGTACCAACACAGGTGGCGGCGGCGGTACGACGGGCGGTTCCAGCAGCAGCAACGGCGGCACGGGTGGTGGGAACGGCAGCGTCATTGCGCCCCCGCCCGGTGGGGTGAACGGCGGTACCAACAACGGCAGCCAGGGCCCCGGCGGCGTGACCTCGGGTGGCACGGAACCGGGCGGTTCGAGCAGCACCGGAATCGGTGGCGGTAACAGCCGGACGGGAGGCGTGACCGGGGAGCCCGAGACTGGGATCCACGGTGGTGTGCCCACTCCAGTCAGCGCCCGCAGCACCAGTCGCTCGGGTTCAGGCGTGATCGGTGCAGAGGGAGACGGCGCGGGCATGTCCGCCTCCGCTCTCGGGCGGGGCCGTATCGGCGGTGGTTCGGCAGGCGTCGAGGGTGCGGCGACCGGCGGAGCAGCGTCCATGGCTGAGAGCGCGGGTTCGAGCACGGCGCGTTCCGGGCTCGGCTCCTCCGCCGCCGGCGAAGGAGCAGCAGCGGCTGCGGCTGAGGGCCACGGCAGCGGCATGATGCCGATGGGCGGCGGAGGCATGGGTGGCGCCGCCGGTGGCAAGGGGCGCAGGCGTCAGCGCGCGGCCTACCTCACCGAGGACGAGGAGACCTGGACCCAGGACGTCCAGGCCAACCCGACAGTGATCCAGTAGGTTCTTGAACGGATGATCGAGCGCGAGGGCAAGGAGAGCACAGTGGCACGGTCCGGTGGACGAGCGGTGCCTCCTGCCATCGCAGCCTTCTGCGCGGTAGCTGCGCTGCTCATGGGCAGCGCAGCCCCAGCGCGGGCGGCGAGCCTTGACGTTCGAGACAAGGAGTGGTGGCTCACAAGCATGCACGCGACCGACCAGATGTGGCCGGTCTCGACAGGCAACGGCATCACTGTTGCGGTGATTGACAGTGGAGTGAATGCAAGCCATCCAGACCTGGTGGGGCAGGTACTTGCGGGTCAAAATTTCTCCGGGCTGCCTGGTGGGGCTACTACTGACGTCGACAAGGAGAGCCATGGCACCGGCATGGCGAGCCTGATTGCTGGTACTGGAAAGGGACTGAACGGCAAGGGCATGTATGGCCTAGCCCCCGGAGTGAAGATTCTTCCGCTGCGGATCGTAGGAAAGGGCGACAACGAAGCTGCGTTCGCCGCGAACTACTCCCCGCAACTGGCTGCGGCCATCAGAGCCGGGGCGGACAGTAGCGCCAAGATCTTGAGTATCTCGCAAGCTCAGATCGAGGATGAACCGAACGTCCGCAGCGCCGTGGCCTATGCACTATCTAAAGGGAAACTGGTTGTAGCGGGTGTCGGCAACAACGCCAAGATCGGGAATCCGGTCGAATATCCTGCTGCCTTCCCCGGTGTTGCGGCGGTCGGCTCCATCAATGCGAAGAGCCAGGTTGCCTCATACTCCGAGTATGGCCCGCAGGTAGACTTCACTGCCCCAGGCGACGGCATGTACAACGCATGCAACGGCCCGACTGGGTATTGCTACTCAAGTGGCACCAGCGATGCCACCGCCATCTTCTCCGCCTCCGCTGCCCTCCTCTGGTCCGCTCATCCCTCCTGGACTGCGGACCAGGTACTCAACGTCCTCAAGAACACGGCCAGCCAAGGCGACCAACCCGGCGTGCAGGATCCGTACTACGGCTACGGCATCATCCGTCCCCGGATCGCTCTCACCAACCCCGGCGACCCCGGTCCCGCTGACGTCAACCCGCTGACCTCGCAGACCACGGCCAGCAGCTCCGCCGCTCCGAGTGGCAGCGCTGCCGCGCCCGTCGTGTCGGGTACCCCGGCGGCGACTGCGTCGGCAAGCGCCGCGCCGCAGGCGGCTGCGAAGAAGTCCGGTGGCAGTACCGGTCTGTTCATCGGCATCGGTGTCGGCGTCGTGGTCGTCCTCGGCGCAGTTGCCGCCTTCGTCCTGCGCAGCAGGAACAAGCGCCCCGGCCCCCCGCCGCCCCCGCCCTCCGCCCCGTCCAACCCGTACGGGCACCTCCCCGACCCGTACCGACAGTAGCAAACCTACCGATTCTCCTTCCTGGTCGGAGAAATTCGTGTACGGCTCTACGGTGCACCGGTAGTCTGCTGGGTCCTAGGCGGACACGCGATGGAGATGTCCAACCATGAGTCCAACCTGGATCAATCGGGGGTCAGAGGATGGATGATGCGCTCCAGCGCCTTGAAGCGCTGCAGGAGAAGTTGACGGACACGCTGGACTTCATCGGCAGACTCGAGCAGATTCCGCTGCCCACTGCCGAGGCGACGGACCGATCCGGCGCGGTAACGGTGCGGTTGGCCCTGGACGGATTGCCGGAGTCTGTTCGACTGCACGCGGGTTGGCGGCGGACGACATCGGCCTCGGCGCTCGGCTCCGCTGTCGTTGAGGCGGCTCAGCTGGCCGTAGCGGAACGGGTGACGCAGTGGAGCCGCGATCTTGTCGCCAAGGGAATCGCCGGACCGCAGCAGCAGCTCACTAGCCCGAGCGGAGGCGTCACGAGCAGTGTGCCCACACCACGGCTGAGTGGCCATCAGCCCCCCTCTCCGAGCGTTCGCGAGCCGTCGGAGATCGTAGAAGATCTTCTTGTGACGCTGGCGGTAATGGAGCAGGCACTGGCATCCTCCTCCGCCGGGTCCACGGCTCAACGAGGCACTGCGGCGGATGGACGGGTGAGGGTACAGCTGTCAGCGCAGACCCTTCAGTCGTGCGAGTTCGATCAGGGCTGGCTTGCGACGGTGCCCGACAACGAGGTCGAGTCCGCGCTGCAAGCCGCAGTCGCCTCAGCCCGCTCGGCGATGGCAGCCGCACCGGAGAACGCAGCCGCTCGACTTGGCAGACGTTCGGACGAACTGATCGGCGAAATCACGGCTGCGCTTGAACGCAGAGGTGCCGGGACGCGGACCTTGCCGGAAGGGGCTTGCTGATGCCGGCCGCCGAAGACGGATATGCGGTGCCGGACGGCACCCTGGAACAGGAGGCCGGTGTATGGGACAGCGATGCCGATCAGTTGCAGAGCATTGCGTCGAAGGCTGGAGGCCTTCGGCTTGACCGCGTTACGGCCGGGATCTTTCAGATGATCGTCACCGCCCACGATGACCTGGTATCGACCGTGTCCGCGCGTGCGAACGAGGGCAGCTCGGAGATGCACCGAATCGCGCAGGCCCTGCGTACAACGGATCGTGGCTACCGCGAGCAAGAGGCCTCCACGGCTCAGTCGTTCAAGGCACTCCAGCGTTGACGGACCCAAGGGGGAAGCATGTTCAGTCCTTCGCAGTACCAGGAAGCCACGTCGAAGCTCGGGGAGCAGCCTCGCATCCTCCATCTGCATGCGTCTGAGCTGGAGGTGAAGGCTCAACATCTCGCGGACGAGTGGTACATCCCGGAACCGGTGGCGGAGGTGATCCTCGAGCTGGTGAGCCGGATCAACAC
Source organism: Streptacidiphilus jeojiensis (assembly GCF_042510965.1). NCBI lineage: Bacteria > Bacillati > Actinomycetota > Actinomycetes > Kitasatosporales > Streptomycetaceae > Streptacidiphilus > Streptacidiphilus jeojiensis. Next base: position 32,737 of record NZ_JBEUKS010000010.1, on the reverse strand, counting down.
CACGACCGAGCAGTTGATCAGCATGTTCGAGGATGCGCTGGAAAGCATCGGGGCCCCCTGGTCGATGTGGGAGAACCATCATGGATGGCAGAGCTTGCGCGGGTCCGCGACTGGAGTGGCTGCCAATGTGACTCCTTCCACGCTGGGCTCGGTCGGATCATGGACGGGGGCGGCCGCTACCGCTTACACCCAAGCGATCGGTCCGCAGTCGGCAGCAGCTGCGCGGTTGGGCTCTATTGCCGACAAGGTCCAGGGGTTGCTGGCATCGTGCGCCGAGGGCGGAGCGCTGTTCTACCTCGGGCTACTTGTCGAAGCGGTCCAGCTGCTGTTTGCCTACGGGGTCGCATCAGCGGCGACGGCTACCGGGGTCGCCGCCCCGGGCGGACTGGTAGTCGCGCTCGGCGGCAGTGCCGCGGTCCTCACTGCTGTGGTGGCTCTGGTCTCCGCCCTGACGAACTTCGCCAAGGGGCAGGCTGACGCACTCTCCGATCTCCAGAACGAAGCCGTGGATCAGAGCGCATTCCCATTCGGGCACTGGCCGAAGGCCGTCAATGTCTGACAGCGGTCACTACACGGATGGACCGGGAGGTCCGCGCAGGCAGGGATGGCAGCCCCCGCCCTCCGGCAACGTCGTCGTCGACGAGACCGGCTGGCCGGTAGGCAGCGTGATGGCGCGGCGGGCCAGGGCCGCGGCGAACGCGTCCAAGATCTGGGTCACTTGCCGATTCCTCAGCGTGGTCCTTGTCGAAGTCTGTTTTCTGGTCCCCCTGATCGTCTGGCTGACCAGTGGCAGCGCGGCTCGACGGGCAGTGTTCTACGGAAACGACCCCACGGAAGGAATCAGCAGGGGGCTGATGCCGCTGTTCGCCGTCGGGCTGATCGTCGTTCTGCTCTTCGTGATCCGTCCGACGACGGGAAGGCCGCTCGTTCTTTATCCGATCGGCATGTGCGCTGCCTTGCTGTGGGAGCCCAGCGGCGCGGCGAAGGCTGTGGGGAACGTGTACCCGTCGACTGGCGTCGGTCTGACGGTTCTGGCCGGGGTGACGACGGGTGTCTCGGTCTGCGCGCTGTTCCCTCCGCCGCGGCCGATGGCCTTCCGTGTCCTGCTGGCCCTGGCCTGGGTGGCGGCATGGAGTTGGTGCGGGATGGTGGGCCAGGCCCTGGCAGGGGTCGGTGGACAGATCTCCGGGAGTTCCGACCCGCGAGCGGAGCAGGCGCTGGGCTGGCTGCTGATCATCGGCTCAGTGCTGATGCTCTTCGCTGTGCTCCCCTGCCTCTCGCCGAGGAGTTGGCCCCCGCGCTCACCCCTTGGGGTGAATGGAAGGCGAATCGCTTCCTGACTCTCTGTTGCTTTCTAAGCTTCCCGGTGACGGAGTGTCATCTCGGGAGGGTCTTCCATGGACGTCATCGAGGGTGGTGGGCTGGCGGTTCGGCCGGAGGTGTTGGAGGCGGAGGCGAGTGCGCTCAACTCGGCGGCGCTTCAGGTCGAATCCGCAGTGCGACGTGGGTTCGGAGAGATCGCGGCGGCTGGGGGAGCGCTCGCGGGCTGGCGGACCGGGGCTGCTTTGGAGGAGTGTGCTGCGGCCTGGGCCGTGCGCCTGGCGGCCGTGGTCGCGGCGTTGGACGGGCATGCCGGGCGATTGCGGGTCAGCGTGCGGAGCTACCGCGAGGCCGATGCGGCGGCACGGGCCTCCATGGCGATTCAGCCGGTGCTCCCATGAGCCCGCTCCCGGGGCAGGTGGCCGAGCTGCAAGTCGGAGCCATGGCCTCAGCGGGCCGGGCCTGTGACGCACTGGCGAGGGAGTTGGCCGAGCAGGCCGCCGTGGTGAGTGGTGCTCGCTGCGCCACCGGCGAGGCATGGCAGGGCGAGGCAGCCTTTCGGGCCGGCCTTGCCGTCGACGCCGACCGGTTGCGGCTGATCGCGGCAGGGGAGCAGATGCAGGGGTTGGCCGTCCTGCTGACGCAGTACGCGGAGGAGTTGCGGGAGACGAGCGGCGCCGTGCGTGCGGTCCTGCACAACGGCGACAGCAATGTCGCTGCCCTCGCCGTCGCGATGGCGAAGGCGGCGGAGGTCGACGGACGCTGCGCCGCAGAGTTGCTGCGCTCGGCTGCGCAGGCCAGGGACGGCAGCGCACTGGACCTGCCCACCGCCACCACGCAACTCGCCTCCGCCACCGCGCTGGTGGCCGGTTCGCTGCCCCCTCGCGGCAGCAGTCCCGCCCAGGTCCGGGACTGGTGGCGTCGCCGCAGCGCCGACGAGCGGCGGATGATCATCGCCGACGCGCCACAGCTCATCGGCAGCCTGGACGGCATCCCCTGCGCGGACCGGGACCGCGCCAATCGGGTACTGCTCGACCGCCTCATCGACACGGACGGGGAGGTGTCCCGCCGCGCCGCCCTCACCGCCGTCAGGGAGCGGCTTAGGTACCGGCGGGACGGGGCGCCGTCGACGCTGCTGCTCTCGATCGGTGTCGAGGGCCAAGGCCAGGGCCGTGCCGTGCTCGCCTTCGGCGATCCCGACCGGGCGGCCGACGTCGCCGTCTATGTCCCCGGAATGGGGACAACTCTGGCCGACGTCGCCGGCAAGGACGGGGCCCGCGCCCTGGCCGTCCACGACGCGGCAGCGGCGCTGGCCCCCCGCTCGCGGCCGACCTCCTCCGTGGTCTGGCTCGGCTACGACCCGCCGTCCGGCTTCCCCGAAGGGGCCTCGCCCGCCCGTGCCGTCGCCGGTGCGGCCCGGTACGGAGGCTTCCTGGCCGGACTGCGGGCCACCAACGCCCGGGGCACGCCGCCCCATCTCACCGCCATCGGCCACAGCTACGGGTCGCTGCTGGTCGGCAAGGCCGCGCAACGGCCCGGCGGGATCGCCGCCGACGAGATCGTCCTGCTCGGCAGCCCGGGGACGGGGGCGGTCCGCGCGGAGCAGCTCGGCATGGAGCCGGGGCACGTCTGGGCCGCTGCCGCCCCGGACGACCCGGTCACCGAGCGGCTGCCGGCCCCACCGCGACTGCTGGCCTCGCTGCTGGCAGGACATGCGCCGGCGGCACTGCTCCCGGTGCAGCTGGGGGCGGCGCACCGGGCCCGGGGCTGGTTCGGCACCCGCCCCGCCGATCCCGCCTTCGGGGCCCGCCTGCTCCCCGCCGAGGACGGTCCCGACGGCAACCCGCACTCCCACTACCTCGACCCCGGCAGCCCCACCCTGGCCGCCCTCGCGGCCGTGGTCACGGCCCCGCCGCCATGACGTCGAACGTGTGCGGGAGTGGATTTTGATGCTGGGGCGATGACCAGGTATTGTCTTCCTCGTTCGCCCCTATAGCTCAGTCGGTAGAGCGTCTCCATGGTAAGGAGAAGGTCTGCGGTTCGATTCCGCATGGGGGCTCTGGCAGGACCGAAGGCCCCCCGCCACTGGCGGGGGGCCTTCGTCGTACAAGCCGCACAACTGCACAGCCGCACAGCCGCGCAGCCGCATGACGCCCCCTCAGCTGCCGGGCACCACCAGGTCGTAGCGGTCGGCCGGGACGGACTTCACCAGATCGCCATTGGGCCGGTCGTTGCCCTCGACCCGGGATCGGGCCCGGGCCGGCGACGAGCCGTTGCCCCGGTGGCGCCGGCCGAGCCGCTGCTCGCGCAGGGCGTCGGGGGCCTCGACGTACCAGAGCTGGTCCAGCAGCGCGGCGGCCTCGCGCCAGCCCGGCAGGTCCAGGCCGAGGTAGTTGCCCTCGGTGACGACCAGGCGGGCGCCGGGGGCGATGACGTGCCGGGCGGCCACGGGCTCGTGCAGCAGCCGGTCGTAGTCGGGCGCGTAGACGTCGTGGTCGGCGGCCTCGGTCCCCTTGCCGACGCGCCGCAGCAGCGCCAGGTAGCCCTGGACGTCGAAGCTGGGCGCGGAGCCCTTGCGGTCGGTCAGCCTGAGCCGTTCCAACTGGGCGTTGGAGAGGTGGAAGCCGTCCAGCGGCAGCAGCGCCGCCGTCCCGGGGCCGAGCCGGGCGTCCACACCGTGGAGCAGCGCGGCCGCGAGGGTGGACTTGCCGGCCCCGGGCGGCCCGCACAGGCCGAGGAGCCGCCGCCCGGGCCGGTCCAGCAGACGGACGGCCTCGTCGACGAGGTGGTGGGGTGCGGAGTGCATGCTCCCAGTTTGCCCGCACCCGTCCAGGGACTTCCCCAGCGCGGCATGCTGGCGGTACGTGTACGGCATGGGCTGTGATGGTGCGTCACACCAAATGCGTCACTTCGAGGGGGAATCGTGGGCGTGCGGCTCGTGGTCGTTGACGACCACCGACTGCTGGCGGAGGCACTGGCGACCGCGCTGCAGCTGAGGGGGCACCGGATCCTCGCTGTGGGCACCCCGGTGGGGGCGGCGGCCGAACTGGTGCTGCACCGGCGCCCGGAGGTGTGCCTGCTGGGGGTCGCGCACCCGGAGGACGGCGCGTCGTTCGACGCGGTGCGCCGGATCCGCCGCGAACGTCCGGAGGTGGGCGTCGTGGTGATGGGGGGCGCCGCGAGCCTGGCCGGGGTGGCTGCCGCGTTCGGGGCCGGGGCGGCCGGATACGTCCGCCAGGACGACCGGATCGAGGTGGTCGAGCGTGCCCTGACCAGAGTCAGGGCCGGGGAGGCCGCAGTGGCCCCGGAACTGCTGCAGGCGGCGTTCCAGCACCTGCTGCGCCCCTCGGCCGAGCCGGACGACGAGGCGGTGCGGCTGCTGCGGCTGCTGACCCGGCGCGAGGTGCAGGTGCTGATGCGGATCGCTGAGGGGGAGGACACCCGGGAGATCGCGGTGGGGATGTCCATCGCCCCCAGCACCGCCCGCACGCATGTGCAGCGGGTACTCATGAAGCTCGGCGCCCGGACCCGGCTGGAGGCGGCGGCGGTGGCGGCCCGGACCGGGCTGCTGGAACGGGTCGCCCAGGACGACTGATCGCGACCGACTCGTTCAGGGTGTTGACTCATGATGTGTTGTGTTTGAATATGTTGGTAAGGGGTTCGCCGTAGTGTGAAAAATGGAGCGCGTAGTGAAGAAGACCAGCACTCGGATGGCCGACGGCCGCGAGTTGATCTACTACGACTCCCGTGACGACACGGTGCGCGACGACCCCGACCTGCGGCCGCTCGAAGCCACCGCCACCTCCTCGGAGATCCGCTACGACCCGCTGCTCGACGAGTGGGTCGTGATCGCCTCGCACCGCCAGGGCCGCATCTACCACCCGCCGGCGGACGAGTGCCCGCTCTGCCCCTCCCGCGACGGACGGCTCAGCGAGATCCCGGCGCCCGACTACGACGTCGTGGTCTTCGAGAACCGCTTCCCCTCGCTCACCACCTCGGCCGCGGGCGCTCCCGACACCGTCACCGGGACGCTGCCGCACCACGCCCGTCCCGGCAACGGCCGCTGCGAGGTGGTCTGCTTCACCTCCGACCACGACTCCTCCTTCGCCGACCTCACCCCCGCCCAGGTCGGCCTGGTGCTGGACGCCTGGACCGACCGCACCGCCGAACTGTCCGCGATCCCCGGCGTCGAGCAGGTGTTCTGCTTCGAGAACCGCGGCGAGGAGATCGGCGTCACCCTCGGCCACCCGCACGGCCAGATCTACGCGTACCCGTTCGTCACCCCGCGCACCGAGCGCATGCTCGCCTCGGCCGCCGCGCACCGCAGGCGCACCGGGCGCAACCTCTTCGACGACCTGCTCGCCGCCGAGCGCGCCGAGGGCGACCGGGTCGTCATCGCCGGGGAGCACTGGACCGCCTTCGTCCCCTACGCCGCGCACTGGCCCTACGAGGTGCACCTTTACCCCAACCGCAGGGTCGGCGACCTGCTCGCCCTCAACGACGCCGAGCGCGCCGAGTTCTGCACGGTCTACCTCGACCTGCTGCGCCGCTTCGACCTGCTGTTCGACACCGACGGCTCCGGCACCAACAAGACCCCCTACATCGCCGCGCTGCACCAGTCCCCGGTCCGCTCCGGCCCGCCCGGCACAGGCGGGGAACTGGCACTTCACATGGAGCTCTTCACGATCCGTCGTACGGTGGGCAAGCTCAAGTTCCTGGCCGGCTCCGAATCGGGCATGGACGTGTTCATCAACGACGTGTCGCCGGAGACGGCGGCGAAGCGCCTACGAGAGGTCTCCCCATGACCCCCCAGTCAGCGAAATACCTGGTCACCGGCGGCGCCGGCTACGTCGGCGGCGTCGTCGCCGCGCACCTGCTGGAGGCCGGCCACCAGGTCGTCGTCCTGGACGACCTCTCCACCGGGCACCGCGTCTCCGTCCCGGCCGGCGCCGAGTTCGTCCAGGGCCGGATCCAGGACGCCTCGGACGTGCTCGACGGGTCCTTCGACGGCGTGCTGCACTTCGCCGCCAGCTCGCAGGTCGGCGAGTCGGTCGCGGACCCGGAGAAGTACTGGCGCAACAACGTCGCCGGCTCGCTGGAGCTGCTGAGCGCCATGCGCAAGGCCGACGTCCGCCGCCTGGTCTTCTCCTCCACCGCCGCCGTCTACGGCGAGCCCGAGGTCAGCCCGATCGAGGAGACCGCGCGCACCGCGCCGACCAACCCCTACGGCGCCACCAAGCTCGCCGTCGACCACATGATCACCAGTGAGGCGAACGCCCACGGCCTGGCCGCGGTCTCGCTGCGCTACTTCAACGTCGCCGGCGCCTACGGCGTCCAGGGTGAGCGGCACGACCCGGAGTCGCACCTGATCCCGCTGGTCATCCAGGCCGCGCTGGGCAAGCGCCCGCACATCGCCGTGTACGGCGACGACTACCCCACCCCCGACGGCACCTGCGTCCGCGACTACATCCACGTCGCCGACCTCGCCGACGCCCACCTGCTGGCCCTCGCCGCGGCCGAGTCCGGACAGCACCTGATCTGCAACCTCGGCAACGGCAGCGGCTTCTCGGTCCGCGAGGTGGTCGAGTCGGTGCGCCGGGTCACCGGCCGCGAGATCAAGGCCGTGACGGCCGAGCGCCGCCCCGGCGACCCCGCCGCGCTGGTCGCCTCCGCCGCCCGGGCCCGCACCCTGCTCGGCTGGAACCCCCGCCGCACCGACCTCGACGCGATCGTCGCCGACGCGTGGAACTTCGCCCTCGCACTGGAACAGGAGTAAGCAGTGACCGATCAGGACGGGACCGGCCCGGTCAGGACCGGCCCAGACGGGGCCGTGCGCGAGGCCGTGGCCAAGGGCTTCGAGGCCGTGTACGGGACCACCCCGCAGGTGGTCTGGCAGGCCCCCGGGCGGGTCAACGTGATCGGTGAGCACACCGACTACAACGACGGCTTCATGCTCCCCATAGCCCTGCCGCACGCCACCCGTCTCGCCGCCGCGCTGCGCGAGGACGGTGTGCTGCGGCTGCACAGCGCCCAGTCCCCGGACGGCTCCGGGATCACCGAGCTGTCCCTGTCCGACCTGGTCCCCGGCTCCGTGCCGGGCTGGGCCGGCTACCCCGCCGGGGTGGTCTGGGCGCTGCGCGACGCCGGGCACGCCGTCCCCGGGGCCGACCTGTACTTCGACAGCGACGTACCGGTCGGCGCCGGCCTGTCCTCCTCGGCCGCCCTGGAGTGCGCCGTCGCCGCCGCGTACAACGACCTCTGCGGCCTCGGCCTGACGCCCACCCGGCTCGCGCTGCTGAGCCAGCACGCCGAGAACGTCTTCGTGGGCGTGCCCTGCGGCATCCTGGACCAGCTCGCCTCCAGCTGCTGCGCGGAGGGCGCCGCCCTCTTCGTCGACGTCCGCAGCATCGACCCGGCCGAGGGCCGGACCCGCCAGGTCCCGCTGGACCTGGCCGGCGCCGGCCTGGTGCTGCTGGTCATCGACACCCAGGTCAAGCACGCCCACGCGGACGGCGCCTACGCCGAGCGGCGCCGGGGCTGCGAGAAGGCCGCCGCGATCCTGGGCCTGCCCGCGCTGCGCGACCTCGCCCTCGCCGACCTGGACGCCGCGCTGGACCGGCTGCCGGACGACGGGCTGCGCGCCCTGGTCCGGCACGTCGTCACCGAGGACGCCCGGGTCGAGCAGGTCACCGCGCTGCTGGACGCCGGTGAACTGCGGGCCATCGGCCCGCTGCTGACGGAGGGTCATGCCTCGATGCGTGACGACTACCGGATCTCCTGCACCGAGACCGACCTGGCGGTCGACACCGCCGTCGCGGCCGGCGCGCTGGGTGCGCGGATGACCGGCGGCGGCTTCGGCGGCTCCATCATCGCCCTGGTCGAGAAGGCGGACGCGGAGGCCGTGGCAGCCGCGGTGGCCGACGCGTTCGCCGCACAGGGCTGGACCGCGCCCCGGGCCTTCACCGCGGTGCCCTCGGCGGGCGCCAGGCGACTCGCGTAGCCGGCGCCGTTACGGTCGCGCAGGTCCCCGTGCCCCCGGAGGTTCCGGGGGCACGGGGACCTGCTTGTTGAACGGCATGCGCCAACAAGGACGACGGCGGTGCGCGATCTCGCTACCCTGAATCAACATCCGGCTGGGGGGCCGGACTGAGGCAGGATCAGGGGGCAGCAGTGGCGCGTATCCGGGTCCTGGTCGCGGACGGGCACCGCATCTTCGCCGAGGCGCTCGCCACGGCACTGACCGCCGAACCGGACGTGGACGTCGCCGCGGCAGGAAGCGCGCAGGCCGCCGAGCGGGCGCTGGAGCGCGCCGCCGCCGAGAACCGGCCGTTCCAGGTGCTGCTGGTGGACGCGGACCTCACCCCGGGCGGTGCCCCGCCACCGCCCGGGAGCCAGCCCCGGCTGCCCGAGGCCAGGCGCACCCTCGCACCCCCGCAACGCGCCCCCGTGGTGCACCTCCCCGCCCAGCGCAAGGCTGGCTACGGCACGCCCCCCGCAGGGGCGGGACCGGCGGGGGCAGGGCCTGCGGGCGCAGGCCCGGCCGCCCGCATCCCGGCGCCCCGCAACGGCGGCTCCGGCGCCACCAACGGCAGCACGGCCGCGACGCCCAACCCCGCCACCACCCCGGCGACGACGCCCGCTGCCCCGGTCGGGGACGGCCTCAGCTTCGCCGCCCGGGCCCGGGCGGCGCATCCGACCCTCCAGGTGATCGTCCTGGCCGTCGACGACGACCCCCGCCGGGTGGTCCAGGCCCTCCAGGCAGGGGCCGGCGCCTGGGTCGCCAAGGAGAGCTCGCTGGGACGGCTGATGGCCGTCATCAAGGGCGTCATGCGGGACGAGACGCACATCCCGCCGCTGCTGCTCACCGGGGTCATCAGGGAGCTCACCGCGGCCCGCCGCGACCGCACCGAGAGCGAGCGGCTGGTCGAGTCGCTCACCCCGCGCGAGAAGCAGGTGCTGCGCTGCATGGTCGCCGGCCTGGGCCGCCAGGCCGTCGCCGACCGGCTCTTCCTCTCGCCGCACACGGTGCGGACGCACATGCAGAACGTCCTCGGCAAACTCGGCGTCCACAGCACGCTGGCCGCTGTGGCGTTGGCCCGGCGGGCGGGGGTGGGGCCGGCGGACTAGTGCAGGTGGTGCATGGTTCTCGCGCAGTTCCCCGCGCCCCTGGACGTCTGCAACTGGCTCACTTGCACTACCTAGGGGCGCGAGGAACTGCGCGACAAGCCACAGCAGAGCTGCACCCGCGCTCCAACGGCACCATGCACAACGCCGGTACGGAAACCACGAAGATCGCCGCCAGGTGCTCCGCCCCTGCCAGGTTGGGGTACAGCGCCTCCTCCAGCACCATCGCCGTGACCGTCACGCCCCCGGTAACCCACGCGCGGTAGCGCCAGGCGACGGCGACCGCCAGGGCGACGACGGCTGCGGAGGGGCCGGTGTCACGGACCCACGCGTCCTCCCAGGGCAGCCCGAACAGCGCCGCAGGCCCCTGGCGGACACCCTGGCGGGCGTACAGCGTCCCGGCGAGGGTGCCCGCGTAGGCGACCAATAGGGTGCTGCGCCGTCCGAGCGTGAGTTCGGCGATGCCGAACACCACGAAGACCTGTGCCGCGGCCCCCCAGGCCGGCAGATCCGGCGCCGGTACGAAGAGCGACAGCGGCGTCCGTGCCAGCGACTCCCACAGCGGGAGCGCCGCCCGCACCACGCCCACCCGCTCGACCAGCACCGCCCCGCCCGCGGCGTGCTGCAGCAGCTGGAAGCCCAGAACCGCCGCCGTCGCCGCGAACGTCATCCGCAGCGCCGCCAGCCGCTCCCGGGCCAGGCTCTCGCGTACCGCCAGGTAGAGCCCGCCCCACTCGACGCTCAGCGCCGACCGCAGGGCCGCCTGTAGCTGGGAGTGCCTCATCCCACGAAAATAGGACATAACTAGCCAATTGGCTGCTTGGTGCCGGTTGCCGTCGTGCCCTCGGAGCTGGGGGTGCTGCCGTGGGCGCCCTCGTCGCCGCTACCGCCGCTACCGCCGCCCTCGCCGTCCAGCGCGCGGCTGTGCCGCCGCTTGAACAGGCTGGGCAGGCTCGGTGCGGTGATGAAACCCTCGGCCCGGGCCGAGGCCAGGCCGATCCTGGGCAGGTCGCTGCTGCGGGCGAACAGCAGGTAGCGGGGCTCCCAGATGGGCCGGTACTTGGCGTTCGCCCGATAGAGGGACTCGATCTGCCACCAGCGCGACAGGAACATCAGCACCGAGCGCCACAGCCGCAGCACCGGTCCCGCGCCCAGCTTCGATCCGCGCTCGAAGACGGCCCGGAACATGGCGAAGTTCAGCGACACCCGCTTGATGCCGACGGTGTCGGCCTGCCCCAGCAGCTCGATGACCATGAACTCCAGCAGTCCGTTGTCGGAGTCCCGGTCGCGCCGCATCAGGTCCAGCGAGAGGCCGTCGCGCCCCCAGGGGACGAAGCTCAGCAGTGCCCGCAGCTCGCCCTGCCCGTCGTGGCACTCCAGCATCACGCACTGGCCGTCGTCGGGGTCGCCCAGGCGGCCCAGCGCCATCGAGAAGCCGCGCTCGGTCTGCCCGTCGCGCCAGGTGTCGGCGCGCTCCAGCAGGGTCTGCATCTCGTCGTCGGGAATGTCCGCGTGGCGGCGCACCCGTACGGTGTAGCCGGCCCGGCCGACCTTCTTGTGCGCCTGGCGCACGCCGCGCATGGCGCGCCCCTCCAGGGTGAACTCGTCCACCTCGACGATGGCCTCGTCGCCCAGCTCCAGGGCGTTCAGCCCGTGCCGGGAGTAGACCGTGCCGCCCTCCTCGCTGGCGCCCATCACGGCCGGGACCCAGGCGTGCTCGCGGGCCTGGTCCAGCCAGCGGTCGATCGCCCCGGGCCAGGCCTCCACGTCGCCGATCGGGTCGCCCGAGGCCAGCGAGACCCCGCCGACCACCCGGTAGGCGACGGCGGCCTTCCCGGAGGGGGAGAACAGCACCGACTTGTCGCGGCGCAGCGCGAAGTAGCCCAGCGAGTCACGCTCCCCGTGCCGGTCCAGCAGCTCCCGCAGCCGCTTCTCGTCGTCGGGGCACAGGTACTCCTTGCCCTTGGGGGAGCGGAACAGCGCGTACAGCACCAGCAGGAAGATCAACGCGCTCATCGCGTTGATGGCGATGTCCACCCAGTGCGGGATGACGATGTTGCGGTAACCGGTTCCGGACGGGGCCAGGGTGTACACCCGCATGGCGGCGTACTGGATCCGGTGCCGCAGGAACGATCCGTCCGCCTCGTTGGTCAAGGTGACCAGCAGGGTGCCGACCAGGACGCCCACCGCGCCGCCGCCGACCAGGGCGGCCAGCGCCAGCCTGGGGTTGCTGCGGTCGCCCTTGGCGTGGAACTCCCTGCGGCCGACCAGCAGGGCGGCGAACATCAGCAGGGTGACGGTGGCCGAGGTCCAGTTGAACCAGTGCTCCCTGACCTCCGGGTAGAGCGCCAGCAGCAGGGCCATCAGGAACACGTAGAGGCCGACGACGATCACGTTGAAGATCCAGGCCGCGCGTTTGCGGCGGCGCATCATCATGGCCAGGAACAGCGCCAGGGCACCCGAGGTGAACCCGGCGGTGATCATGTACGGGGTGAAGAAGTCGCCGGTGTTGTGCCGGGTCACCTGGCTGTGGAACGGGGCTGAGACGGCTCCGAGGAAGTTGAGTACCGCGGCCACCCGCAGGTACCAGACCGCGAACACGGCGGCGCGAGGGCGCCAGACCGCGAGTCGGTTCGGTGCAGTTTCGGACGACACGTCCCTCCCCATCCTTTATAGGTGAATCCTCATAATTGCATAACATTTCCGCAACATCGTCGCCCGGAACGCCGAGAGCCCGCCCCCCGAACGGCGGGGGGGCGGGCTCTGGCTACGGTCTGACCCCGAGGGCTCTCACCTCGGGGTCAGTACGGGGTCAGCGGGTGGTCCGTACGGGGTCACCGACGGCGCAGCACCTTCTCGAAGACTCCGGCGATCACCGCGTGACCGGTCGGGTTGGCGTGGATGTCCTGGTACTGGGTGCACTCCCAGGTCCAGGCGCAGATCCTGGCCACGTTCAGCGGAACCGTGCCGAACACCGGCAGGGTGGCCTGGTCGGTGAAGTCGTCCGTGGAGAACGCCTTGGCCACGTCGGCCAGCCTGAACCCGCTCTTCCGCAGCCCCTGGTCGATGACGCCGTTCAGGGTGTCCGACAGCACCGTGGACTGCTGGGCCTCGACCTGACCGGTGGCCCCGGTCAGCCAGACCGCCAGGAACGGGTCGTAGTAGTTCATCCCGGCGTACTGCGGGGCGCCCCAGCCCTGGCCGCCGGCCCGGCGCAGCCCCGAGGCGATCTGCGGCAGCTGGGTGGCGACCGTGGCGATGCCCTTGGCGGTGCAGGCCTGGTCGATGCCGGTGGCACTGAGGCAGCCGTCCACGTCGTTGGCGCCGATGTCCAGGGTCACGTACTCCACCTGGCCGCGGTGCGCCCGCAGGAACGCCTCGGCCGCGCCCAGCTGCGAGGTCGCCCCCGGGTAGCTGCAGATGCCGCCGGCGATCATCGTCTCGGTGGTCTCGCCGCTGCAGCCCAGCTTGACGTGGACCAGCGTCGGGTCCTGCTTCTTCAGCCGGGTGTACAGCTGGTCCGTGTAGGACACGTCGGTGTTGGTGCGGACGTTCGGCTGGTAGCCGGCCGCCAGCGAGTCCCCGAGCGAGACGTAGTAGTGCGGCTGCGGATGGAGCCGTCCGCCCCGGTCGTGCGCGGACGCGGTGCCGGTCATCGCCGCGGTGGCCAGGGCCACGGTCGCGAGGACGCCGAAGGCGCGGCGCAGCCGGGAGGTGGTGCTGGGCATAGGTGGTGCCCCCCTTGTGGGAGGAGCCGCGACGGTGCGACTCCTGATCCCAGGGAGTATCCCAACTCACCGGTAGCTTGTGGCAATACCCGTGCAAGGAACGGTGCCGCCACCCCCTCGACCCAGGGGTCGAGGGGGCGGCGGGGTACGGGCGGTCAGGTGGTCGGATGCCGGACGGTGGGGCGCCGACCTGAGCCGGTGTCAGCTCGCCGGGCTCCAGTAGTCGCCGGCCATCACGATGTAGACCAGCATCTTGATGGTCTCGCCGTAGTAGGCGTCACCGAACGGATTGGACGCCAGCTGCTTCCAGATGGCGTCGGTCCAGGCCTGGTCACCGGAGGCCATCGCCGCCGGGCCGACCGAGTCGCCGGCCTCCTCGGCCTGGGTGTCGCCGGAGACGTTGCCGTTGGCGCAGTTCAGCTTCACGTGCGGCTGGACCTTGGCCGGGTTCCCGCCGGACAGCGACTTCAGGCAGGCCGACTCCAGCTTGGCCACCCTGTAGGCGGTGGCCGCCGTGGTCGAACCGTTCACCAGGGCGTCGGTGCCCAGGTGCCAGGGCACCCGGATGGAGTTGTAGCCGACGATGTTGTCGGGCTGGTCCTCCTGGTAGTCGGCGGGGGCCGGCTTGGGGCTGGTCCCGTTGGCGCCGACCACGAAGTCCGACAGCAGGCCCGAGCTCGCCGAGTACGAGGCGGTGAACTCGTTGATGACCGCCTCGGTGCGGGTGACCACCTTGCTCCAGTCGTGCGCGGTGTCGTACCTGGCGAACGCCCGCAGGTGGTCCAGCATCATGTCGGACGGCCGGGTGTCGGTGCTCGGGCCGTCGTCCTCGCACTTCAGGTGGCCGTCCGAGGCCACGTCATGGGCGTAGATGCTGGCCAGCCAGGCCTTGGCGTCGGCGGTGTAGCCGCCCCACTGCTGGTCGGCCAGGATCAGGCCGTAGCCCACGTCGAGGTCGCCGTCGGTGGCCGAGTCCGGGGTGCCGCTGTCGGTGTACTTGCAGCTCTTGCCGTCGAGCTGCCACTCCATCAGGCCGTCGGCGTCCTTGTGGTCCTTGACCAGCTGCCACAGCCCGTTGAACTCGGTCTGCGCGCTGCTGTCGTAACCGGCCATCAGTGGCACGATGTTCATGCCGTAGCCCTGCGCCTCGGAGACCGTGCCGTTGTTGGGGGCGTCGTCGTCGCCCTTGGTGGAGACGTAGTACTCGTTCGAGGCACAGCCCTTGACCAGGTAGGTCTTCTTCCAGGAGTCGTACTGCTTCTCCACCGCGGCGTCCCGGCTGGACTGCGACGCCGAGGGCAGCACGCCGACCTTGTAGGTGACGTGGGTGGGGAAGGGCTTCGCCGGACTGGTGGCGGCCGAGGCGCTGGCCCCGCCGGTGACGGCGAGACCGAGGCAGATGCAGCCGGCCGCCGCGACCGTGGCGACCATCTTCCGTGCGGGAGAGCGCAACTGACGAACCATCTGGTGGTTCTCCTTCGTGGGGGAAGGGTGCCTGTTTATAAGTTAGGAAAGTTTCCTAACTCGATTTCGGCAAGGATGGCCCGCTTGCCGGTGCGCAGTCAAGGGTGTGGCGGGACTTCCGCTCAGGTTCTACCCGGCTACTACTCAGGAAGGTTGTCGAACGGGGCCACCAACTGCCGCAGCAGTCCGGCGAGCTCCCCGCGCTGAGCTGTGGAGAGCTCCGCCAGCAGGGCGCGTTCGTGCGCCAGCAGCCCGGCCAGCGCCTGGTCCGCGAGATCGCGGCCGGCCCCGGTCAGCCGCACCAGCACCCCGCGCCGGTCGCCCGGATCGGGCAGCCGCTGGACCAGTCCCTTGACCGCGAGCCGGTCGATCCGGTTGGTCATCGTCCCCGAGGTGACCAGAGTCTGCGTCAGCAGCTGTCCGGGGGAGAGCTGGTACGGGGAGCCGGCCCGGCGCAGCGCGGTCAGGACGTCGAACTCCCACGGCTCCAGGTTGTGCTCGGCGAAGGCGGTGCGCCTGGCCCGGTCGAGGTGGCGGGCGAGCCTGCTGATCCGGCTGAGCACCTCGAGCGGTTCCACGTCGAGGTCCGGGCGCTCTCGGCGCCACGCAGCGACCAGCCGGTCGACCTCGTCCTCCATGGTTGATCAGTGTAGTGGGCGGTGTGTCGACATGAAGTCTCTTGACATCAAGAAAAGGTATCGGTCAGACTCGAAGTATCTTGACGTCAAGATATATGGAGGCTTTGCCCATGACCGGCACCGCGACCAGCACCACCTGGGACCCCGCCCAGTACCTCCGCCACGCCGACCACCGCAGCCGGCCCTTCCACGACCTCGTCGACCGCGTCCCCGGCACCCCGGCCCGCATCGTCGACCTCGGCTGCGGGCCCGGCAACACCACCGCCACCCTCACCGACCGCTGGCCCGACGCCGCCCTCACCGGCATCGACCACTCGCCGCAGATGATCGAACAGGCCCGCGCCGACCACCCCGGGCTCGCCTTCCGCATCGGCGACATCACCACCTGGGACCCGGCCGAGGACGGCAGCCCCGACCTGATCCTCTCCAACGCCGCCCTCCAGTGGGTCCCCGGCCACGTCGACCTGCTGCCCCGCTGGACCGAAGCCCTCCCGGCCGGCGGCACCCTCGCCTTCCAGATCCCCGGCAACTTCGACGCCCCCACCCACACCCTGCTCACCGAACTCCGCGGCAGCGCCCGCTGGAACGGCCGCCTGGCCGGCACCGAACGCCCCGCCGTCCTGGAACCCGCCGACTACCTGGCCCGGCTCAGCGCCCTGGACTGCACCGTCGACGCCTGGGAGACCACCTACTACCAGACCCTGACCGGCGCCCACCCGGTCCTCGACTGGATGCTCGGCACCGGGCTGCGCCCCGCCCTCGCCGCCCTCACCGACCCCGCCGAACGCGCGGACTTCCTCGCCGAGTACGGCGCCCTCCTCGACCGGGCCTACCCGGCCACCCGCTACGGCACCGTGCTCCCGTACCGCCGCATCTTCATCATCGCCACCAGGAAGTGAGGGCCGCCACTCGCTGTCCGCGGCGCCGGCTAGCTCTTCCGCCGGCCCACCAGCTGGGGGCGGCGTTCCATGCCCTCCAGGCCGTGCCAGGCCAGGTTCACCAGGTGGGCGACGACCTCGGCCTTCTTCGGCTTCCGGACGTCCAGCCACCACTGACCCGTCAGCGCGACCATCCCCACCAGCATCTGCGCGTACATCGGCGCCAGCTTCGCGTCATAGCCCCGCGACTTGAACTCATGGCCCAGGATGTCCTCGACCTGCGTCGCGATGTCGTTGATCAGCGACGCGAACGTCCCGGTCGACTGCGCCACCGGCGAATCCCGCACCAGGATCCGGAAGCCGTCCGTCGACGTCTCGATGTAGTCCAGCAGCGCGAACGCCGCCTCCTCGCACAGCTCCCGCGGATGGCCGCCCGTCAACGAACCGGTCACCATGTCCAGCAGCAACTGCATCTCACGGTCCACCACGACCGCGTACAGCCCCTCCTTGCCGCCGAAGTGCTCGTACACCACCGGCTTGGACACCCCGGCCTTCGCCGCGATCTCCTCCACCGACGTCGCCTCGTACCCGCGCTCCGCGAACAGCGCACGGCCCACGTCCAGCAGCTGCTCCCGCCGTTGCTTCCCGCTCATCCGGACCCGGGTGGCCCGCGCCGCCGGAGCCTTCCTGGTCCGTGCGCCCCCCGCCCCCCGGCCGGCCCGCGCGGGCGCGGGTGGATCCCCTGGATCCCCCGCGCCGTCCGACCCACTGCTGCTCTCGTTCACAGGACCATCATGCCGCGCGCCGGGCCTCGATCCGCTCCGGGCTGGGCCAGCGGACATCCCGAGCCCACCCGGCCAGTTCGAACCAGCGGATCAGCCGCGCCGAGGAGTCGATCTGCCCGCGCAGCACCCCGTGCCGCGCCGAGGTCGGATCGGCGTGGTGCAGGTTGTGCCAGGACTCGCCGCAGGACAGCACCGCCAGCCAGGCCACGTTCCCGGAGCGGTCCCGCGACTTGAACGGGTGCTTGCCCATCGCGTGGCAGATCGAGTTGATCGACCAGGTCACATGGTGCAGCAGCGCCACCCGGACCAGCGAGCCCCAGAAGAACGCCGTCAGCGCGCCCTCCCAGGACCACGACCACAACCCGCCGACCAGCGGCGGAAGCAGGATCGAGGTGAGCGTGAAGAAGGCGAACTGGCGCGAGATCCAGGAGATGTCCCGGTCCCGGACCAGGTCCGGTGCGTAGGTCTGCTGCGGGGTCTGCTCCTCGTCGAACAGCCACCCCATGTGCGCCCACCACAGGCCCTTCAGCAGCGCCGGGACGGACTCGCCGTAGCGCCAGGGGGAGTGCGGGTCGCCGTCCTTGTCGGAGAACTTGTGGTGCTTGCGGTGGTCCGCCACCCAGCGCACGATCGGGCCCTCGATGGCCAGGCTGCCGGCCACGGCCATCCCGATCTTCAGCGCGCGGTTGGCCTTGAACGAGCCGTGGGTGAAGAAGCGGTGGAAGCCGACGGTGATCCCGTGGCAGGCGGTGAAGTACATCACCACCATGATCACGACATCGTGCCAGCCCAGGCCCCACCCCCAGGCCACCGGGATCGCGGCCAGCACGGCGAGGAACGGCACCGCGATGAACGAGGCCAGCGCGAAGCGCTCCGCCGCCCCCTGCTTCTCCCCGCCCCGGGTGGCCGAGATCATGGCCGGCGGCCGTGGCTGCTTGTCTCCTTCGAACCCCTCGGACTGCGGCATAGCGGATGTCGCAGCAACGGCGACGGTCTCCTCGGCGGGTTGGATCGTCATAGCGGCTACCTCATGCTGGTTCAGGGATGCGGCGCGGAGACGGGCGAGGGCCGACGGATCGTCCGCCCGCCCGGTCGACCGTCCCTACGGGTCCGTAACTTACGGCATCGTAGGTTGATTGCCCCAGGACACGCACTTCCAACCACACCGGGCGTGGCGGGCACCCGCGTGGCGGCACCGCCGCCGGGAAGGCGGGGCGTCGCCCGGCTGGTGGTCGGGATTGGTGGTGGAGGTGGAGCGACGAAACCCGTAGGCTATGCCTGCGCATTCCCCGGTTGCTCTGCTGGCACGGGCGGCCAGATTTTGATTCTGGAGGTCGCAGGTTCGATTCCTGCCCGGGGAGCGCCTTGGTTCAGATCCTCACCCAGGCGTGACGGATCCCCTCCCAGTCCCGGCCGGTATCCTCGGTCCAGCCCGGGATCGCCTGTGCGGAGCCTTCTGGTGTCCCCGGCGGACCCTTTGTACCTCCCGATCGAGGAGCCTCCTGCTGTGAGCTTCAACCCGCCGGTCGCTGTTGTCGTTCTCGCTGCTGGCGAGGGCACCCGGATGAAGTCGGCGGTGTTGCCGAAGGTGCTGCATCCGATGTGCGGGCGCACGCTCGTGGGGCATGCGCTGGCAGCCGCCCGGGAGCTGACGCCGGAGCAGGTGATCGTCGTCATCGGGCACATGAAGGACAAGGTCGCCGCTCACCTCGCCGAGGTCGACCCCGGGGCCCGGACCGTGGTGCAGGAGCAGCAGAACGGGACCGGCCACGCCGTGCGGGTGGCGCTGGAGGCGCTGGCCGCCGACGGGATCACGCTGGACGGGACGGTCGTGGTGAGCACCGGGGACACCCCGCTCCTCACCGGGGACACCCTGCGCCGGCTGGTCGAGGCGCATGCGACCGACGGCAACGCCGTCACCGTGCTGACGGCCGAGGTGCCGGATGCGACCGGCTACGGCCGGATCGTGCGCGGGCCCAGCCATGAGGTGCGGGCGATCGTGGAGCACAAGGACGCCTCCGAGGCGCAGCTCGCCATCGCGGAGATCAACTCCGCCGTCTACGCCTTCGACGGCAAGCTGCTGGCCGAGGGTCTGGGCCAGGTGCGGACGGACAACAGCCAGGGTGAGGAGTACCTGACCGACGTCCTCGGCATCCTGCGGGAGGCGGGGCACCGGGTGGGTGCGCTGGTGGCCGGGGACTACCGGGACATCCTGGGGATCAACGACCGGGTGCAGCTCGCGCAGGCCCGGCGGATCATGAACGACCGGCTGCTGGAGCGGGCGATGCGGGCCGGGGTGACCGTGGTGGATCCGGCGTCGACCTGGCTGGACGTGCAGGTGTCGTACGAGCAGGACGCGGTGATCCTGCCCAACACCCAGCTGCAGGGGGCCACCTCGATCGGGGCGGGCGCCGAGGTGGGGCCGAACTGCACGCTGAAGGACACCAGCGTGGGTGCCGGGGCTGTTGTGAGCAATGCCACAGCCCAGCGCTCGGTGGTCGGGGCGGGCGCGAACGTGGGTCCGTACGCCTATCTGCGACCCGGGACGGTACTGGGTGCCAAGGGCAAGATCGGGACCTATGTGGAGACCAAGAACGCGGTCATCGGGGAGGGGACGAAGGTCCCGCACCTCAGCTATGTGGGCGACGCCACAATCGGCGACGGGACCAACATCGGCGCGGCCTCGGTCTTCGTGAACTACGACGGCGTGATCAAGCACCACACCACCATCGGCAGCCACTGCCGGACCGGCGCGGACAACATGTTCGTCGCTCCGGTGACGGTCGGGGACGGTGCTTACACGGCGGCAGGTTCCGTTATCTACAAGGACGTTCCGGCCGGCGCCCTCGGTGTCACCCGTCCGCAGCAGCGCAATGTCGAGGGATGGGTGGAGCGGAAGCGTCCGGACACGGCGGCGGCTCGCGCGGCGGAGGCCGCGCGCTCCGAGGATGCTCCGAGCGCCCCCTGACATGCCCGCTGGTGGGCCCCGAACTGCCCCGGAAGGCGTCTCGCGGGTCGACCCGGAGGCGACGGGAGCTGCCGCGTCCGCGTAACCTGGGGGACATCCAAGCGCCGCGAGCCTGTGTTTGTCGTCGGCGCTCCAGCCAACCCCCCAGCAGCTGCGCCGCGCTCTGCGGCGAGCTGAGGCGCGCGTCAGCTACGCAATGAGGAGACGGTGCAGTGACCGGGATCAAAACGTCCGGTGAGAAGAACTTGATGCTCTTCTCCGGCCGCGCACACCCCGAGTTGGCCCGGGAGGTGGCAGAGCAGCTGGGCGTGGACCTTGTCCCCACCAAGGCGCTGGACTTTGCCAACGGTGAGATCTACGTCCGCTACGAGGAGTCGGTGCGCGGCGCGGACGCGTTCGTGCTGCAGAGCCACACGGCGCCGATCAACCAGTGGATCATGGAGCAGCTCATCATGATCGACGCCCTGAAGCGGGCGTCGGTCAAGAGCATCACCGTGATCATGCCCTTCTACGGCTACGCCCGGCAGGACAAGAAGCACCTGGGCCGCGAGCCCATCTCGGCCCGGCTGGTCGCGGACCTGCTGAAGCAGGCCGGCGCACACCGGCTGATGTCGGTGGATCTGCACACCGCGCAGATCCAGGGCTTCTTCGACGGCCCGGTGGACCACCTGTTCGCGCTGCCGCTGCTGGCGGACTACGTGGGCGGCAAGGTCGACCGCGAGCGGCTGACCATCGTGTCGCCGGACGCCGGCCGGGTGCGGGTGGCGGACCAGTGGTCGGACCGTCTG
Source organism: Streptacidiphilus jeojiensis (assembly GCF_042510965.1). Taxonomy (NCBI): domain Bacteria; kingdom Bacillati; phylum Actinomycetota; class Actinomycetes; order Kitasatosporales; family Streptomycetaceae; genus Streptacidiphilus; species Streptacidiphilus jeojiensis. The sequence goes on along the minus strand of NZ_JBEUKS010000010.1, from coordinate 12,044 downwards.
GGTGCGCCGCTGGCGATCATCCACAAGCGCCGTGACCCGAACGTCGCCAACAAGGTGATGTCGGCCGAGGTCGTCGGTGACGTCAAGGACCGGGTGTGCGTGCTGGTCGACGACATGATCGACACCGGTGGCACGATCTGTGCCGCCGCCGACGCGCTGTTCGAGCAGGGTGCCGCGGACGTGATCGTGGCGGCGACGCACGGTGTGCTGTCGGGTCCGGCCGCGGACCGGCTGAAGAACTCGCGGGCCAGCGAGTTCGTGTTCACCAACACCCTGCCGACGCCGGGTGAGCTGCAGATGGACAAGGTGACCACGCTCTCGATCGCCCCGCTGATCGCCCGGGCGATCCGTGAGGTCTTCGACGACGGCTCGGTGACCAGCCTGTTCGACGGCGCGCACTGAAACACGGCTCAACTGATCGTTTTGGGACCCTCGCCGGGTATCGGCTAGACTGCTGGAATTGCTCGGCGAGGGAGTTCCCACTCCGTTATCGACGCGCTGCTCCACTTACTGGTGTGGCTGTGCTGCCGCCGGGCGACTCATCCCTGATTCTTCGGGTGAGGTTCTGCCGGCGGCTTTTTGCTGAGCTCACCCGGATGGCACCCGCCCCCGTGCAAGGAGTGCCGTCATGGCCGAGATCCGTCTGGAAGCCCAGCCCCGCAACGAGTTCGGCAAGGGTGCGGCGCGCCGCGCCCGTCGTGAGGGCCTGGTCCCCGGGGTCGTCTACGGCCACGGCACCGAGCCGGTCCACATCAACCTGCCGGGCCACGACCTGATGCTGGCGCTGAAGACCCCGAACGCCCTGATCTCCATCCCGGTGGACGGCAAGGACGAGTTCGTGCTGCCGAAGGCCGTGCAGCGCGACCCGATCAAGCGCAACCTCAAGCACGTCGACCTGATCCTGGTGAAGCGCGGCGAGAAGGTCACCGTCGAGATCCAGATCAACACCGAGGGCGAGCTGGCCCCCGGCGGCAACCTGCTGGAGCACGTCCTCAACACCCTCCCGCTGGAGGCCGAGGCCACCCACCTGCCCGAGTCGGTCACCATCTCCATCGAGGGCCTGACCGCCGGCGACTCCGTCCTGGCCAAGGACATCACCCTGCCCAAGGGTTCGACCCTGGCCGTCGAGCCGGAGACCGTCGTGCTGCACGTCGTCTCCGCGCAGGCCGAGGCCCCGGCCGAGGACGCCGCCGAGGACGAGGCCGCCGCCGAGGCCTGATCGGCCCGGTTGTACCGCTGTCCTGCTGTTCCGTCGTACCCCGCCGCTGCCCCGGTCCCCGCTGACCGGGGCAGCGGCATACCCGAAGGAGTCTCACGGTGAGCGAGGAGTACACGGGTCCGTGGCTCGTGGTGGGCCTCGGCAATCCCGGCCCCGAGTACGCGGGCAACCGCCACAACATCGGGGCGATGGTGGTGGACCTGCTGGCCTCGCGGATCGGGGCGAAGTTCAAGGCGCACAAGAGCCGCAACCAGGTGGTCGAGGGCCGGCTCGGGGGCCGGCGGGTGGTGCTGGCCAAGCCGAACTCGTACATGAACGTGTCCGGCGGCCCGGTGACGGCGCTGCGCGACTTCTACAAGGCGCCGCTGGACCGGATCGTGGTGGTCCACGACGAGTTGGACATCGACTACGCGACGCTGCGGCTGAAGCTGGGCGGCGGCGACAACGGCCACAACGGACTGAAGTCGCTGACGAAGTCGATGGGTCCGGACTACTACCGGGTGCGGGCCGGCATCGGCCGTCCGCCGGGCCGGATGGAGGTCGCGGACTTCGTCCTCAAGGACTTCTCCTCGACCGAACGCAAAGAGTTGGCCTGGTTCGTCGACCGCACCGCCGACGCGGTGGAGGCCCTGCTCTCCGAGGGCCTGGAGCGGGCCCAGGGAACGTACAACTCCTAAGCAGGCCCTAAGCGGTCCCTAAGCGACCCTGGGGATTTCCTGAGCCGATCGTGCCCTGACGGCCCTGCCCGCACACGGGGTGGGGCCGTCGGCATGCCTGGGCTACGGCCGCACGCTGGTGTTTTCCTGCCGGGGAGGGCCACGGGGGGCCATGTCTATCGAATCGTTATGCGGCACATGTTTGGGTGCTTTGTGGCTCTCATGCCGTTTTGGTCCGTCAAAACCCCTGGTGGGCAGGCGCATTGCCGGGTTTGGAGTGAATTGACAAGGCTCCGTGGTGAAAAGACGATGTGTGGTGCTCATGGGGGTGGCGTGCATGACATCGCCGTTCTTCCCGGTTCGACGCCCGTCTCACGGGTGGCGCTGGTGAGCCCATGGCTGCATCCGCCTGGTTTTGTCCAGTTAGGGGAAGACGTGTCCATATCCCGCCGTACTGCCTTTGCAGTGCGTTCTCTCGGCGTGGCCTCCGCCGCAGGCGCTCTCGCGCTCGGCGTTGCAGGTAGCGCCTTCGCTTGCAACACCGGCGACTTCACGCCGACCGTCGCTTGCAACAGCACCGACGGCACCGCCACCATCACGGTCGCCGACAAGGATGGCTCCGCCGGTCAGATGCGTATCGTCGACTCGGCCACGCCGAGCGTCGACAAGACCGTTGACTTCCCCAAGAACACGCCGCCGGTGGTCTTCACCGGTGTGCCGTGGAAGGACCTCGGCTCGGTCAAGATCGAGGTCAAGGTCAGCAGGTACATCAGGGACTGGACGACGATCAGCGGCGGCAAGATCACTGGCGAGGGTGACTGCGGGGCGCCCAGCACCCCGCCGAGCCAGTCCGCGAGCCCCTCGGAGTCGGCGCCGGCTTCGGAGTCGGCCTCGGCTTCCGCCTCCGCCTCCGCTTCGGAGTCCGCGTCGGCCTCGGCCTCCGCTTCGGAGTCCTCCTCCGCCCCGGTCGTGGTGCCCAGCGCCTCGGCTTCGGCCTCCAGCAGTGTCGAGGCGACCACCTCGCCGTCCGCGTCCACCGCGGTCGAGGCGACGGCCTCGCCCACCGGCACCGTGCTGGCCAGCACCGGTGGCGGCAGTGACGCCGGTCTGTTCGCCGGGATCGGCGCCGTGCTGGTCGCCGCCGGTGGCGCCACGGTGTTCTTCCTGCGCCGTCGGGCCGCGGGCAGCCACGCCTGATCCAGCAGTAGCCGACACGACGGAAAGGCCCGCATTCCCCGGCCGGGGAGTGCGGGCCTTTCCGTTCAGTGCGTCTGACGCCGGATCAGCCGGTGTTGCGCAGCCCGGCCGCGATGCCGTTGACGGTCAGCAGCAGGGCGCGGGAGCGCAGCGGGTCCTCCGGGAGCCCCTGGGCGGCGTCCTCGCGCTGGCGGCGCAGCAGGGCCACCTGGAGGTAGGAGATCGGGTCCAGGTAGGCGTCGCGGATGGCGAAGGTCTGCTTCAGCACCGGGGTGTGCTCCAGCAGTTCGTTCTCACCGGTGATCCGCAGCACCTCCTTGAGGGTGAGCGCGTGCTCGGCCTCGATGAGGTCGAAGATGTGCTTGAGGTTGCCGGGGACGAGCTGGTCGACGTAGTGGCGGGCGATCCGCAGGTCGGTCTTGGCCAGCGTCATGGCGACGTTGGACAGGAAGTTGCGGAAGAAGTGCCACTCGTTCTGCATCTCGTCGAGGATGTCGCCGAGTCCGGCGTCGCGGGCGGCGGCGAGGCCGGAGCCGACGCCGTACCAGCCGGGGACGATCTGCCGGGACTGGGTCCAGCCGAAGACCCAGGGGATGGCGCGCAGTCCGTCCAGGCCCGCGCCGCTGTCGGGGCGGCGGCTGGGGCGGGAGCCGAGGTGCAGTGAGGCGAGCTGGTCGACCGGGGTGGCGGCGAAGAAGTAGGCCGGCAGGTCCGGGTCCTCGACCAGGCGGCGGTAGGCGGTGTGGGCGCCGTCGGAGACGGTGTCCATGGTGGCGTCCCAGCGGGCCAGGGCCTCGGGGGACTGCCGCGGTGCGGTGTGCAGGGCGCTGGCCTCCAGCGTGGCGGAGACCGTGAGCTCCAGGTTCTCCCTGGCCAGGGCGGGGATCAGGTACTTGTCGGAGATCACCTCGCCCTGCTCGGTGACCTTGATCTCGCCTTCCAGGGTGCCGTAGGGCTGGGCCAGGATGGCCTCGTGGGAGGGGCCGCCGCCGCGGCCGACGGTGCCGCCGCGGCCGTGGAAGAGCCGCAGCCGGATGCCGTAGCGGTGGGCGACGTCGCGCAGCCGGCGCTGGGCGCGGTGGATCTCCCACTGGCTGGTGGTGATGCCGCCGAACTTGGAGGAGTCGGAGTAGCCGAGCATGACCTCCTGGATGTCGCCGCGCAACGAGACCAGCCGGCGGTAGGAGGGGTCGCGCAGCATCTCGTCGAGGATGGTGTCGGCGGCCTTGAGCTCGTCGGTGGTCTCCAGCAGCGGGACGATGCCGACCCTGGCGACGCCGGCGTGCAGGTCGATCAGGCCGGCCTCGCGGGCCAGCACGGCGGCGGCGAAGACGTCGTCGGCGCCTTGGCACATGGAGATGATGTAGCTCTCCACGATCTCGTCGCCGAAGCGGTCGAAGCTGTCGCGGACGGTCTCGAAGACGCCGAGGGTCTTGGCTCCGGCGGCGTCCAGCGGGGCCGGGGTGGGGGCCAGCGGGCGGCGGGACTTGAGCTCCTTGGCGAGCAGCCGCTGCCGGTACTCGCGCGGCATGTCGGTGTAGCGCCAGGCCTCCTCGCCGAGCCGGTCGAAGAGCTGGCCGAGGGCGTGGTGGTGGGCGTCGGCGTGCTCGCGGACGTCCATGGTGGCCAGCTGCAGGCCGAACGCGGAGATGGTGCGGATGGAGCGGGAGAGCCGTCCGTCGGCGATGAGCTGGCCGCGGTGCTCGCGCAGCGAGTCCTGGATCACCTGGAGGTCGGCGAGCAGCGGCGCGGTGCCGAGGTAGTCGCGGCCCTCGACGTGCGGGGTGCCGTTGGCGAGCCGCTCGCGGGTGTTGATCAGCTTCTGCCGGATCGCGGTGGCCTTGAGCCGGTAGGGCTCCTCGGCGTTCATCCGCTTGTAGCGGGGGCTGATCTCCGGCAGCGCCTCCAGGTCGGTGGCGAGCGAGGTGAGCAGCTCCTCGCTGGCGCCGGAGAGCCGGACCGAGGAGGACAGCTGGTCGCGCAGCTCGTTGACGACGTCCAGGGCGTCCTTGATGCCGTACTCGTGCTGCAGCAGCAGGACGTCCAGGGTGACCGCGGGGGTGACGTTGGGGTTGCCGTCGCGGTCGCCGCCGATCCAGGTGCCGAAGCTGAGCGGGCGGACGCCGTCGGGGATCGCGATGCCGACCCGGGCCAGTTCCTCGTTGAGCTCCTCCAGCACGTCGGGTACGGCGCGCTTGTAGAGCTCGTCGAGGTAGTAGACGGCGTTGCGGGCCTCGTCGGAGGGCTCGGGGCGGGCGATGCGCAGCTCGTCGGTCTGCCAGAGCAGGTCGATGACCTCGGCGAGGCGGCGGTCGGCCTGGCGGCGGCCGCTGGGGCGGGTCGGGGTGTCGGTCTGCTCCAGCAGTTCGGCGATCCGGCGCAGCTTGGTGAGGACGCTGCGGCGGGCGGCCTCGGTGGGGTGCGCGGTGAACACCGGGCGCACGGCGAGGTGCGACAGCGCGTCGCTGACCTGCTGCGGGTCGGCGTCGGCGAGCTTGTCGGCGGTGCGGGAGAGCAGCGAGCCCTCCTGGGCGCGGTGGACGCCGAGTTCGCGGCCACGGTGCACCTGCTCGGTGACGTTGGCGAGGTGGAAGTAGGTGGAGAAGGCCCGGACCAGCTTGGCGGCGGTCTCCAGGTCGGTCTCCTCCAGCAGGGCGGCCGCGGCCGCGCCGTCGCTGCGGGTGAGTGCGCGTACCTGCTCGACCAGGTCGAGGAGTTCCTGGCTCTCCTGCCTGACCAGGGTCGCGCCGAGGAGTTCGCCGAGTCGGCGGATGTCGGCGCGCAGGGCGCTGTTGTCGGCCTCGGCCGACGGCGCTCCCGGTGCTGCTGCCGCTGCTGCCGTTGCGGCGGCCTGGATTGCGTCGCTCACGCTGGTGCTCCCTGGTGCGGGTGGGTGGTACCGGTGGGTGGTGACCGGTGGTGGCGGGCTCCCGGACGGCGCTGTCCGACGCGACCAGCATAGGTGCGGGGTCGCCTCCGGCAGAGGTGGCGGCCGTATGCCGGACACAGCGGCGCGGGGGCCGCATAGGCTGGGCCCATGAGCATGGCGACGCCCGATGTGGGCGTGACGGGGATGCGGACCGGGTGGTGGACGAAGTTCTGGGCGCGGCGCCGCAGCATGTGGTTCGACCTGGGGGTCATGGCGCTGGCCTCGGCCGAGTGCGCTGCCAGTGCGGCGAGTTTCGCGACGAAACAGGGGGTGGGACTGCCCGGCTCGGCGCTGCTGGGCGTGTTCGGGGCGCTGGCGGCGGGCACGCTGCTGTTCCGGCGGCGCTGGCCGCTGCTGCCGGTGCTGGCGGCGTTGGCGACGATTCCGCTGTCGGCCGGGTACCTGCTGCTGATGGTGGGTCTGTACACGTTGGGCGCGTACAACACCGAGGGGGTGGCCAGGAAGTTCTCCGAGCGGCGGGCGATGTCGCTGCTGTGCGCGGTGGCGATCGTGGAGACCACGGTGGTGTCGGCGCTGACCATCGGCACGCAGCAGGCGGACGCGATCCGGCGCGGGGTGCCCAGCTACGCGCTGGTGATCATCTCGGTGCTGGTGTCGGTGGGGATCACCGTGGCGCCGACCATGCTGGGCCTGTACATCGGGGCCAGGCGGCGGTTGTGGGAGACCCTGCACGAGCGCGCGGAGGGCCTGGAGACGGAGCTGGCGCTGCTGGCCGAGCAGGCCACCGAGCGGGCCCGCCGGGCGCGGATGGAGGAGCGCACCCGGATCGCCAGGGAGATGCACGACGTGGTGGCGCACCGGGTGAGCCTGTTGGTGGTGCACGCCGGCGCGCTGGAGCGGGTGGTGCACAAGGACGCGGCCAAGGCGGCGGAGAGCGCCAAGCTGATGGGCGACATCGGCCGGCAGGCCCTGGACGAGCTGCGACAGATCCTGGGCGTGCTGCGGACCGTGGAGACCGACGCGGTCAGCGGCGACGTCGCGGCCGCGGTGCTGGCGGTGCCCTCGTCGGACGGTCCTGGTCTGGCGGATGTGCCGCGGCTGGTGGACGAGTCCCGGGCGGCCGGGCTGCGGGTGCGGCTGACGGTGGGCGGGGCGCGGCGCGGGCTGAGCGAGGAGACCGAGCGGACGGCCTACCGGGTGGTGCAGGAGGCGCTGACAAATGTGCTGAAGCACGCTCCGGGGGCGGACGCCGAGGTGGTGCTCGCGTATGTGCCGGGCGGGGTGGCGCTGGCGGTGTCCAACAGCTGCCCGGACGGTGGCGGAGAGGGCGGCGAGGGCGGCGGTGCCGAGCGCACCCGGCGGTCGCTGCCCAGCGGCGGGAACGGCCTGGTCGGCATGCGCGAACGGGTCACCGCACTGGGCGGCACGTTCGCGGCGGAGCCGACGGGTGAGGGCGGTTTCCGGGTGGAGTGCCGGCTGACGGCGATGGGGGCGGCGGCGCGGTAGCGCGGCGTTGTGGGGCGGACGAGTGTGGGGGCAGGCGGGGTGCGGGGGCGGGCGGGGAGCGGTGGGGATGGGGAGTGGAGTGCGGTGGGGAGTGGGGCGGGTGCGATGATGCGCGCCTGTGCCGGTACTGCGTGGGGGTGGGTGTGAACGGGGCCGTGCTGCTGGGTGGGCTGGGACTGGCCGGGGTGGCGCTGCTGCTCCTGGGCGCGGCCGGGCTGGCCTGGCGCCGCGACGGCGAGGAGCTGCGGCTGCGGCGGGCGGTCCGGTGGGCGAAGGAGGCCGATCTGGCACTGCCGAGGGAGCTGGTGAACCCGTTGGCTGCCAGGTTGCAGCGGCGGACGCTGGTCGCACTGATGCTGTCGGTGCTGATCGCGGTGCCGGTGGCCGCGCTGGAGGGCGGATATCTCGCCTCCGGGCTCCCGGACTCGGCCGCCGACCTGGCCTCGCCGCTGCGCGGACCCACGATCGCCCTGGTGCTGATGGCCCCCCTGCTGGTGGCCAATGCCGCGACCGGGCTGTGGGAGCTGGAGCGGGCGCGCCGCGCGGACGCCCTCCGGGGCAACCGGCCGGTGCACATCGGGCTGCGGCACGCGGTACCCACCTGGGCGGTGTGGGCGGTGCGGGTGCTGGCCCTCGCCCCGCCGGTGCTGGCCGGCGGGCTGCTGTGGTGGTTCCAGCGGCAGGGGCTCGCGCAGGTCTTCAGCGTCTCCATGTTCGCGGCGCTGCTGGCGATGGCGATGGTGGCGCTGTACGGCGTCGAGAGCCGGCAGCTGGCCGTTCTGAACGGCCGCCAGGCGCCGGGCTCCCCGCAGGCGCTGGCCTTCGACGACGCCTTCCGGGTGCGGACCGTGCTCGACCTGGCGCCGTTGCTGCCGCTGGGCGTCTACCTGGCGGCCTCGCTACGACTCCGGTCCGTCCTGTCCGTCGTGGCGGCGCGGAACCCGGGGGCGGCGGCGCTGGCCGGGGACGTGTGGACGGTGCTGGGCATGACGGTGTTCTTCTTCGTGATCGTGCTCGGGCAGCCGAGCGTGCGGCGGTACTACCGTGGTCGCAGTGCACCACCGCTGCTGCCGCCCACCTCGGAGACCACACCGTGCTGATCACCCTCGACCCCGACTCCGCCGTCCCGCCGTTCGAGCAGGTGCGGGCGCAGATCGCCGAGCTGGCGCGGAGCGGGGAGGCGCCGGTGGGGACGAAGCTGCCGACGGTGCGGGGGCTGGCGGAGCAGTTGGGCCTGGCGGCCAACACCGTGGCCAAGGCCTACCGGGAGCTGGAGACCGCGGGGGTGGTGCAGACCCGGGGGCGGCACGGAACGGTGATCGCCGCGGCGGGGGACGCTTCGCTCGCGGCGGCGGCGCTGGCCGCTGAGCAGTACGCGGAGCGGGTTCGTGGGTTGGGCATCCCGGTTGAGCAGGCTCGTGCTGTGGTGGTGGCGGCGTTGGATGCGGCGTACGGGGGGTAGCTGCCGGTTTTCGGGTGCGGCAGGTGCATGGTTGCTGTTCGCGCAGTTCCCCGCGCCCCTGACATGTGCAACTGGCCCGCTTGCAATCACCTGGGGGCGCGGGGAACTGCGCGACAAGCCAGCTACGGTCCGCAGGTCACAGCGCGTCCGCGACGAAGCGCAGGCGTTCGGGGGTGCGGCCGGTGATGAGCAGGCTGAGGGCCTGGTCGACGGTCTGGCCCAGGAACCACTCGCCGCTGTGGTCCAGGCTGTGCACCCGGCCCAGGGCGTCGATCACCAGCAGGGCCTGCCCGTCCCGCTCCTCGCCCAGCGGGGCCAGCGGCAGCTCCAGGCAGCGGCCCAGGTCGGCCAGGGTGCGCGGCTGGTGCAGCCCCAGCAGCGGGTCGATGGTGAAGGCGGTGCGGGCCTGCTGGACGCCGGCGCCCTCCAGGGTCACCTCGATGCCGCCGAACTCGGCCCAGGCCTCGATCGCGGCGGGGAACACCGAGTGCCGGTGGCCCTCGTCGGAGAAGTGCCCGGAGAGGGTGTCGGCCCACTGCTCGGCGCGCGGCAGCTGCCTGCGCCCCGGATGCCAGCCGGCCTTGGCCAGCACCGAGGCGACCTCGGCCGGGAAGCGCGCGGCGGGGGCGGGGGCGGCTGCCGGAGGGACCCAGTCGTCGGTCATCGCGGTCACGCCCCCTTCGGCGCGAGGGCCACGGTCTGCACCCCGAAGTGGGCCAGCAGCGGCACGCAGGAGCGGCACGGCGGCTGGTGGGTGCCGTGCGCGGGGTCGCCCTCCTCGCGTATCCGCACCGAGGTCATCCGGGCGCCGCGCAGCGCCTTGCGCGCCTCGCCGTCGCTGAGCGGCTTGCGCGCGGCCCGCTTGGAGCGGTTGTCCTCGGCGGTGGTGAAGAACTGCGACAGCAGGACGGCCTCCGGGCAGCGTCCGGTGAACCGCTCGCGCTCCGACACCGGCAGTCCGGCCAGGAACCCGGAGACCAGCGGGTGCAGCTGCGGCGGCTGGTCGGCCTTGTCACCGGCGCAGGTGTAGGTGTCGCCGCGCACCGACAGTGCGGAGGCGACGATCGGCATCAGGCTCTCCCGACGGTTCCTCAGAAGCGGTGCGGTGGCCGCCGGGCGGCGGTCCTCGGTTGTGTCCACGTACGGTCGTTCCTTCCCTGACTCCAGTTCCCCGGCGAGCGGTCCCGGCGTCCCACGGACTCACTGGCGGTGAGGGTGGAACGGGCGGTGGCTCCGCGGGGCAGCTGAGCGCGTGCGCACGGCGGAGCAGGGTACTTGCCGCGCGGCAGCCCCCGTTGGCGGGAGACGACCCGCCGCTGCTGCAGGACCACAGCCTGCCAAATGCCGGTGACATTGAGGAAGTCGGGGTCCCGGCGGGGCCGCCGGCAGGGCACTGGAGCAGTGCGGATGCGGTGCGCAGAAGCCTGTGCGGACTCTGGAGATCCGTTCGAGGGGTGCACCCCCTAGGCTGGGGGTCGGCATTCAGTTCCAGCAGGGGGCAAACTCGATGACGACAGGTCGGCCCAACGCCGCCTATGCCGGGCAGGTCGTGCACTTCCCTGATCCGCTGCGAGCCCGCAAGTACCCCGACGGGGTCAGGGTCGACGGCCAGGGGCACCCGGACTTCGGCCCGTACGTCCGTGCCGCGGCCGAGGTCGCCGACCCGCCGGAGGGATTCGGTGTGGACGAACTGCGCCTCACCGACTACGTCTCGGCCAACGCGGCGCTGTACGCGCAGGGCCACGAGCTGTGGGCGGACGTCGACACCCCGGTGTCCACGCCTCCGGGCTGGACCTGGCACCACGCGGTGGCCGGGGCGCGTCCGGGCCACCGCCGGATGGAACTGGTCCCGGTCGAGGTCAAGGCGCTGCTGCGGCACCACGCGGGCCTTGCGCTGTCCACCGCCGACCACCGCAAGCGCGGCACCAGGCCGCTGCAGGAGCGCCGGCCGGTCCACTTCGAGCTGGGGGAGGGCCCGCTGGGCGCGGCCCCGGAGGAGTCCGGCGCGGAGTCGCCGGCTGCCGGCGCGAGCGAGCAGCGGGTGCAGGCCGCCGAGGAGGGCCTCGGCTACGGGCTGCCCGGACCGTACCGGACCTTCCTGAAGGCGGCCGGCGGACGCGGCCCCAAGGGCGTGGCGCTGGACACCGAGCTCGGCGTCCTGGTCGACCAGCCGTTCCTGACGCTGCGTGAGGAACGCACGCTGGACGACGTGGTGTACGTCAACAAGTGCCTGCGCGACCATCTGACCAAGGACTACCTGGGCGTGGGCTACGTCCAGGGCGGGCTGGTGGCGCTGAAGGTGCGCGGCGGCGACATCGGCACCGTCTGGTTCCTGCCCTACGACGACGCCCGGGACGACGGCACGGCGCAACTGACGCCGCAGCAGCGCTGCGCGCAGCTGCTGCTGCCCTGCGGCGAGGACTTCGACGCGTTCCTGCTGCGGCTCGCCGGCAACCCGCCCGAGCTGCAGACGGTGGCCGAGCTGATGGTGGACGGCGGCTTCGCCCGCGCGGTCCCGGTGGAGGGGTGAGCAGCCGCGTGGTGACCTATGCGGAGGCGCAGCAGCGCGCCGAGGAGTGGATCAACGAGGGCGTACCCGCCTACCAGCGCCGCGAGGTGCGGGTGCGCGAGTTCGACCTGGGCTTCGTCGCCTGGGCGGTGGACCGCGCCGAGGGTCCGTCCTCGGACGGCGGCGCGGTGCGGATGGTGATCGCCAGGGACAGCGGGATGACCACGCTGTGGCCGGCGCTGCCCATCAACGACGTGGTGCGCCGCTACGAGGAGGCCTACGGGCGTCCGGTCGGGGCGACCCCGGCCGGTACCCAGTCGCCGCCGGAGCGCGGTCTGGCCGAGGCGACGTCGTTCCTGCTCAGCCCGCCGCAGTGGCTGGAGGAGGCCGGGGCGGCGGCGATGGCGGCGGAGAACGCCCGGGCCGCCGCCGATGCCGAGGAGCCCTCGCTGCTGGTCGCGCCGCCGATCTCGTCCAACCCGCCGGGCGAGGTGCCGACGATGCTGGCACCGCCGCCGGAGTGGTCCTCCGGCCCCGGCGCGGGGGCGCCTCCGCGCCGGCCCGCGCCGTCCGCCCCCGCGCCTGCCCCGGCGCCTGCGCCTGCG